>JAYZJO010000044.1:0-50915 GCA_036164375.1 Chlamydiota bacterium
ATCCCCAAGTTTTTCGAATAAAGACTTAAATTTATTTTTCGTGTTTTCAAATAATGATTCACACTCAACTCTCTCTTGCTTGATTTCAGCGACAGCCTTTTCAATAACATCAATTTCAGAGTTTTTCCCATCATTCATCTCATCTAGCGTTTGCTTAAGAGCACTATTAGCTATTAGATATTCAGATTTAGATATTTCTACAATACTATCGGAAGCTTCACCTAGTATATTTCCATTGTAATCAGATGGCGTAGCTAGCTGACCTTGACTTGGAAGTGCGAGCAAATCGGAATGTTTTATAGTGCGATCGTGAAAATGTTCAGTTTCATGTTCGATATGCTCTTTTAACTCTTCAGCATGATAATATTTGACACCATATCCAAGACGCGATTTTTCAAAAATTTTATGAATAGCATCAATCGCTTTATCTGCTTTTCCCCAATGAAGAATAAATTTAGCACCATCAAAAATGCGCTTTTCCGGAAAGAGAAGCAGCCCTATATCTAGTATTGTTTGTGCCACTGGTACAACAACACTACTCTCTTCTAAATTTATATTTGTATTTGATGTAAAGTCCCAATCCAAAGGAGAGTCATCTCCTTTCTTAATCGACCAATTGAAAATATTTTCAGTGCCTCTAGCTAGGTCGACGAATGCACCATCATTTTTTGTTTTTCCAAAATATAAATTAAATTGATTCAAATATTCGAGTCTTTTGCTTGTTTCCTTCTTTTCTATTTCAATTTTTTTTTGCAAACCTCCGGCAGCACACAAAAGAAATGATGGAAGCCATTCAAAAGGTTTTTTGGTAGACTCTGCAGCAATAACGAAACGCCCCCTTTCTCCATAGACATGAAACTTGAAGTCATCAAAAAAATTCTTTTTATCTAAAACCCAGTCCTTATTTTCGTTCATAAATTTAACTGGATCTTCGCGCGTTAAAGCATAGCATAATTTATTAAATGGCACATCCTTGATAGTCATCATTACTCCTAATTACAATATAATTATCGGTATAGATTACTAAAAAAAACGATTTAATTCAAGAAAAAAACATAAACACTACATAAAACAAAAAAATCATAATTAAAAAAGAATAAAATCTATATGCAAACAAAATAAAAAAAATAATTAAAACATTTAGACTTACTAATCTTCTAATTTTAAATTATTTTTAATCCCTTCCCAACAGTGGAGATATTCCTTTTCAAGAAATTTTTCATCCATTGCTTTATCAGAAAGTTGAAGAATGTATGTGCTCTCAAACATAAAAGCGAGAGCATCTTCACCAACTCGAGAAGGCTTTAACTCACCACTCGTAGCATTTTGGTACGTGCTCGCATCGGGACCATGTGGAGTCATACAATTATGCAATGTTCCTCCCCCAGGTTTTAAATAGGCTTCTTTAGCTTCGTAGGACCCACTAATAAGTCCCATATATTCACTCATGCAGTTACGATGGTAGTAGGGAGGGCGGAATGTATGCTCAGCACACGACCATCTAGGAGGAAAAATAACAAAGTCCACAGCTGCAACACCTGGTTCCAAAGTCTGACAAGTTAAAACAGTAAAAATAGATGGGTCTGCATGATCAAAACACACCGAATTCATCGCACAAAAATTAGCAAGATCATACTTAAAAGGAACATAATTCCCATGAAAAGCTACAACATCGAAAGGTGAGTGGTCGATTGTCTTTTGATAAAGTTCTCCGCAGTATTTTGTGATAATATCGAAATCTAAATTTACATCCTCAAAAGCTGCTACAGGAGATAAAAAATCTCTTGGGTTAGCCAGTCCATTTGCACCAATCGGTCCCAAGTCAGGGAGCCTATAATGACCATCGAATACCTCACAAATGTACCCGCGTACCGGTCCATCGGGAATCATTACCTTAAATACTATCCCCCTTGGGATGACACATATCTCCCCTGGTACCACGGTAAGGAATCCACATTCTGTTTGGATCTCAAGCTTCCCCTCTTGGGGAACGATCAGCATATCACCATCTGCATTATAAAATGCTTTATACTCCATGGATTGATTAGCCACATAAACATGGATACCCAATCCATTTTTTGTTTCGGGAGATCCTGCACCTGCAATTGTTGTCATCCCTTTTACAAAATCGACATTTTCCAGTGCTGAAGGTATTGGAAGAGGTTTCCATAAAAGTGGGTTTGGATCAATATTTTGCTTCGAAAACCGAGTTTGGATATTTTCGTTTTCGATTTTATGATAGGGATTCACGCTTACCGAAGGCCTAAGTCGATAAAACCAAATAAATTTATTTTGACTTCGAGGAGTAGTAAATGAAGTTCCTGAAAGTTGTTCAGCATATAAGCCTTTAGGGGCTTTTTGAGGAGTATTTTGACCAATAGGCAGCGCTCCTTCCAGAGCTTCTGAGGAAAAGTGATTGCCAAATCCAGATAAATATTCGTAAGAGCTCGCCCAGGTGGTATTTACAAGCAGTAAACTAGATAGTACTAGAGTTCCAATTCTCATGGTAGGTTTCCTCGTTGTTATTATTGATCGAATAATTTGACATAAGGATACCCATTCAAAAATTAAATGCTAGTTTTTTATAGCAATGTATTTTGCGTTAATATTCAGTCAAATAACTATAAAAAAATATCCAACTCTGTACCACCCTCAAACTTGCTAATTTTTTTTAGTTAATAACATCCTTGATAACGTTCAAGGATTAAACTTAATTATTGAGTCCTCACTCGTTTCAGCTAATTGAAATTTCCAAGTAGAATTAACTTTATACAATTTACTGATTTCCCTATGAGTAGTAACGGCCAAAGGACCGGAAACCCCCAAAACAGAAATTGAAAGATTTTCACCTAAAGAAAACCCAAAATGAAATGACCCCCTTCCTACAGCAGGTATCTTGTCATTTTCTTCATTCCACTTAGAATAAAATAGCCCTTCATTAGGTTTAAAGAAATGATCATGACAAATTGAAGCGTTCCAAACTCCCATTAGATTATTGATGTTATCAGAGTTATAGACTCCGTGAACAGTAGCAAAAAAATCTACACAGCAGTACGAAGGGTCGGGAACTCCCTTACTGATGATATCTAGAACAGTCGACTTTAATCTACAGTCAAGTGATTCAGAAATATTTAAAAGTTTATCCTCAGCAATATTATATCTGTAAACCTCTAAAGCATCAAATCCTTCGATTTTAGGTTTTAAATGTAGAATCCTTATGGCATTAGTTTTGTCCATAAGGCAAATGACCCTGAAATTTGCGCAAGTACCTGTCTCACGATTTTTTAATGGGTATTTCGCGTCTGTGATAATAAATTTTAGTACATTTACCCCAATCTCGGTAACAGGATCCTCTTTAGTTTCTTCAATTTTTTTTTTAATTCCTGTAAAAAGATCACGAGCTGTTATTTTTTTTGGATTGATCGAGCTTGTCATTCTATTCCTCGATTAGTTTTTTTAATTTTATTGAGTACTGAATATACACTCTATTACACAAAAAACCAACCCTAAACATGTGAACCTCCCATGAGTAACTAAACGGAAAAGCTTTAAAATAAGAAACTTCACGATTAAGCTTTTTAAAAGAACCTGATAAAGACATCAGCTAAACTTTTATGAAATCTATGAATCTTGCAAAAAAGAGCAAAACGAAGTAAAAAGCTGTAAAGAAGAACAGGTTATTATGAAGACAGAAACACAGAGTCCTAAAAAATTAATCCAAACAGTATCCTATCTATCACCTACAGGCGAGCTTTCGTCCTCATGGAAGGGCACAATACCTGACGATGTCCTCATCAAAGGATATAAAATGATGGTCACCACCCGTCATTTCGACGAAAGGATGATAACACTCCAACGGCAAGGTACAATTTCATTTTGCTTAAGCTCTTTTGGTGAAGAAGCTTGTGCTGTAGCCAGTGCTGCTGCACTATCCCCAGAAGACTGGATGTATCCACAGTACCGAGAAGCAGGAGTAATGTTTTGGAGAGGGTACAGCATGGAAGACTTTGTTAACCATATGTTTTGTAATGCCAAAGACAATATCCTAGGCAGACAAATGCCTAACCATTTTGGTTCCAAAGAACTAAACGTCGTTCAAGTATCCTCGCCTATCGGCACAAAGATTCCTCATTGCGCAGGATGTGCATATGCTATGAAAATCCAAAAAGAAAAAAAGGTTGCTATCTGTTATTTTGGTGAAGGGGCAACCTCAGAAGGGGACTTTCACGCGGGGCTTAACTTTGCTGCAGTAAGAAAAGCACCTGCAATATTTTTCTGTCGCAATAATGGATACGCAATTTCCACTCCTGCAAATGAACAGTTTTCATCTGATGGCATAGCTCCGAAAGGAGAAGGGTATGGTATCAAGACGTACCGCATCGATGGCAATGATTTTTTTGCAATATACGAAACTATCCAAAAGGCAAGAGAGGAGTGCCTTAAGGGAAATGGACCTATACTTATCGAAGCAATGACCTACCGCATGGGAGCCCACTCTACATCAGATGACCCTTCTGTCTACCGCACCGATAAAGAGGTACAAGAGCAACAAAAGCACTGCCCCATTTTACGACTTCGCAGATATCTTGAAAAAAAAGATCTTTGGGATGAAAAACAAGAAAACAACTTATGGAAAAGTGTTTCTGATGAAGTCACAAGGTGTATAGAAATCGCTAAAAACACCCCTCCTCCATCTCTTAAAAGTCTTTTTGAAAATGTTTACTTTGAAATGCCACAGCAACTTCAAGATCAATATCAAGAATCAAAACGTTTTTTCGCTGAGGGATCATTGAATGACTGAAATGAATATTATACAATCCCTTAACCACACCCTACACAAAGAATTTGCCCGCGATCCACGAATTCTCACATTTGGAGAAGATGCCGGATTCTTTGGAGGAGTGTTTCGCGTAACAAAAGGGCTACAAGAAAAATTTGGAGAAGAACGTTGCTTTAATACCCCTCTATGTGAACAGGGAATCATTGGCTTTGGTATTGGAATTGCACAGAAAGGGCTCATTCCAATCTGTGAAATACAATTTGCCGACTACATCTTCCCTGCTTACGATCAGATTGTCAACGAGCTCGCAAAAATGCGCTATAGAACAGGGAATCAATACACATGCCCATTAATCATTCGTACGCCCTACGGAGGAGGAATTCACGGCGGCCATTACCACTCACAATCTCCCGAAGCGCAATTTTTACACACGCCCGGTCTTAATGTTGTTGCTGTCTCAAGTCCCTATGACGCAAAAGGGCTTTTAGCCACAGCTGTCCGATCTAATGATCCTGTCTTATTTTTAGAACCCAAGCGTATTTACAGATCCCTAAAAGAAGATGTTCCCAAAGAAGATTACTTAATTCCTTTTGGTAAGGCTGAAGTTGCAAGGCCGGGTAAAAACATTACGGTGATTGGCTGGGGAGCACAGCATCACCAAAATATGAGTGCAGCAAAAGAGGTTTATGAAGAGCATGGAGTAGATTGTGAAGTGATTAATCTACGTACATTAAATCCTTTGGACCTTAATACTATTATCAGCTCTGTTCGAAAAACGGGCCGGTGTGTCGTCTCTCATGAAGCACCAAAAACTCAAGGTTTCGGCGCTGAAATTTCAGCATTGATCATGGAGCACTGCTTTCTTAACTTAGAAGCTCCTGTAACACGCTGTTGTGGATTAGATACACCGTTTCCACATACACTAGAAAAAGAATATCTTCCCGATGCTTATCGCGTAAAACAATCGATTATCGACACCGTAACGTTTTAATAAGGAATATCTATGTCAAAAATTCATACCGTTACCCTTCCTGATATAGGAGAAGGAGTCGTCGAAGGAGAAGTTATCGAGTGGTTAAAGGAAGTTGGTGAAGATTTAAAGCAAGACGAAGCTGTTGTCATCGTCATGACTGACAAAGCAACCGTGGAATTACCTGCTCCTTATCCTGGTAAGCTCACTAAACACTACTACGCTGCTGGTGAAGTAGCAATTAAGGATAAACCTCTTTACGACATCGAAACAGAAGAAATCGTCGCAAAGAAAAAAGTCAGAGAACAAAAAAAGATAGACAAAACGCAACTTCCTGAAAAAGAAGTAAAAAAAACAGCTATTACTCCATGCGCAAATCATAAATCCCTTGCAACACCACCAACACGTAAACTTGCTAAAGACTTAGGGATCAATATTAACGAAATCGCTGGTACTGGAAATGATGGCAGAGTAACCGTTGAAGATCTAAAAAAATCTATTCCTCATACTAAAGCGCAACATGTTGAAATTCCCAGATTCCCTGATGATGAAGTGAAGAAATTCTCTGGTATCCCTCATTTGATGGCTGAAAGTATGCTGTTATCAAAAAGTAATGCGCCACATTTTTCTTACTTTGAACAAGTCGATGCAACGCGTCTTATTCAATTACGTCAACGGTTTAAACGAGAAGGCATAAAAGAAGGAATTCCTATTACTTATATGCCATTCATCATTCGAGCTCTTTCACTGTCCATCAATAAGTATCCCCATGTAAACAGTGCTTTAAACAACGATATGTCTGAACTTATTATCCATAATCAGCATAATATAGGCATTGCAATCACTACCGATTTAGGATTGATCGTTCCTGTTCTTCGAGCTGTACAAGATATGAGCATAGAAGAAATCATTAGAAATTACGAATTATTAAAAAATGATGCTCTTCAACGAAAACTCAAATCTAAAGATATGAAAGGATCGACAATCACAATAAGTAATTTTGGAGTCCTAGGCGGCGGAGGTATGTGGGCAACGCCAATTATCAATTATCCAGAAGTTGCCATCCTTGCCATTGGCCGTATCCAAAAACGCCCCGTTGTCCGTAATGGTGAAATTGCTGTAAGAGACACTCTAAACCTCTCCTGGAGCTTTGACCACCGTGTCATCGATGGAGACACGGCGGCTAATTTTTCTCATTACTTCGCAAGCTTACTTCAAAACCCGGCAGCACTTCTTTAGCTATCAAGGTATCTGAATAGAGTTTCTGTTGGCTAGCTACTGATCGCTACTTTCATCATTTTCATACTGAACTTCATGCATGTAGTAGATATCTTCAAATGAAAACAAGTTTTTGGGAAGAGTGACACTCCAGTCGATCTTGTTATTACGCGTAAACTGTGTATAGCATTTGACATGTTTAGGGTCTCTATCAAAAAAGATATATGCTCGCACCTCAGTAGGAGCTACCACACATGGAGACATTTCTTCACAGTTATATACAATAGCTTTCTCTACATGCATGCGATCAATTTTACTATTAATAATAACAGCACCTTGACCCTGTAACTCATTTCCCTCTACGTTCATAATGATACTATTTTTTACATCGTTATCTTTGATATTGGCATTGATTATAATATTATTATTTTGAGGATCATAGTAAGACCCTAGATCCAAAATTTTAAATAACTCTTGGCCCGACCTACTGCTTCTATCTACCAAAGACTCCAAATTGTTATAGAAACACTGTAAATTTCCAAAATCCCACCAAAGAGCCTCTTTACCGATATTTTGAACACCAAAGATTGTTTTTGTAGATTTCTTTTGCAACTCATCTTTTACCGAACACATCCTGTTATAGATATCTGATGCAAAAGAAAGCTCTGTACCTTTCTCAGTCATGAACTTACAATATTCATCTCGAGCCCATGTCAAAGGCATCCAAAAATGGTAATCTGTATTTAGCTGCCCTACTTTTTTACATAACTCATTTTCAAAGGTTTTCATCAAAATACTTAAGAGAGAGCCTGTGATAGAAAATGAACCGAGGCTTACTCCAATCTTCGGAGTGTTACCCTTGCCTACAATCGCATTTAACCCTTCATATGTTGTTTTTTCTACTAATTTCGAAGAACCATCTGAATTGAGGATAATTAGCCCATAGCTACTTAAATTTTTATCATTCCATTCCTCTTCTGTAGGAAAAGCACTTACTTTCGATAAGACTTCGACATGAGAGCTAGGTAGTATTAAAGCCTCAGAAGCTTGGAAAATTTGATCTCCCCAAAAGACTGAGAATCTACCCTTTAGTGTATCTGTTTGTCTCATTGTTTGTTCTAATACAAGTTCAAGTATGGACTTCTCACACTCACCAGAAGGAACTTTAATTGCCGATTTATTATTATATTCACTCGCTGTTAAAGGATATAACCTCTTACCCATTCCCGCACAATGTAGAAGAGAAACCCTCCCCCCATTTTCAATAACTTGCATTAAGTCAAGTTGATGCTGAGTAAGAGCTCGCTCGTACGCTTGCTTGTAGGCATATAAAGAACCAAGACCATTGTCAGCACCTCCAGGCCAGTCTTCATTTAGAACAATGTATAGTCGTTCTTGGTTTTTATTATTCTCTTCAAAAAATGACTGCCAATAACTAGATTGCGATTCTGTGTTTGTGGTAATGATAATAATATCATCGTAGTTTTCACTAAATGCACTGAAACTTACTAAGAAACAAATAGCTACATAGAAAAAAAAGGGCACTATTTTATTTTGAATCTTCACTTTGATTTCTCCAAGAATTTAATTTGTTGAAAAATAGATCAAGAGCGACTAAAGAACTCCATGAATTCACTTACCTGCATGTTTTCTAATGTCGAAAGATCCTTGAATAAGGAAATAATATTTTCAGTTTGCTTTGTAGAATAAGAGGTTAAAAGATTTTCTTTTAACTTAGCATAAAGTAAAGGAATCCCTTCTTCACGTCTTTTACGATGACCCACAGGGTACTCCACCTCTACACGTTTCGTGGTAGTACCATCCTTAAACTTTACTGTAACAGCATTGGCTATCGATCGTTTATTTGGATCTAAATAATCTGCCGAGTACTCTGATTTTTCGACAACCTTCATTTTTTCTCGTAGTAGATCTATCCTTTCATCCGAAGCTACCTTATCTTCATAGTGTTCAGCCTTTAATTTTCCAAATAATAAACCAATAGCTACCATATATTGTAAACAGTGGTCTCTGTCTGCTGGATTCTTTAAGGGCCCTTTTTTATCGATAATTCTTACTGCTGACTCATGAGTCTCAATAAGAATTTCTTCTACGTCAGCAATCTTCTCAATGACATTCTTATGCAAAATAATTGCACATTCTACAGCCGTCTGTGCATGAAACTCAGCCGGAAATGAAATTTTGAATAATACATTCTCCATAACATACGTGCCTAAATCCCTCTGAAAATTAAAAGGTTTTCCAGAAAATAAAGTATCATACAAACCCCAATTCTCAGCACTTAACACCTGGGGATAGCCCATCTCACCTTGCATGGTCATCCAGGCAAACATCACCCCTCGACTTGTCTGATCTCCAGCTGCCCACGACTTTCTCGATCCAGTATTTGGAGCATGTCTATATGTCCTCAATGGACCAGCATCAACCCAAGCATTTGAGACAGCAGAGGCTATTGCATAGTAATCCCCACCTAGCATCTTCGTGGTCACTCCTGCTGTTGCTACTTTCACTAAAATAGTGTGATCAAACCCAATACGATTAAAACTATTTAATAAAGCTAATCCCCCTTGAACTTCGTGTGCTTTAACCATAGCGACCATGAGATCTCTTACGGTTACAGAAGAGTGCTTTTGACTTAAGTAGTCGGCAACAGAAAGAATTCCTCCTAAATTATCCGATGGGTGTCCCCATTCAGCAGCTAACCATGTATCATTAAAATCAAGCCATCTAATCATGGTACCAATATTGAAAGCTGCGCGAATGGGATCTAGCACAAAATTCGTTCCTGGAACTCTAGAGCCTTTTGGAACTTGAGTTCCCTCGATAATAGGTCCCATCAGTTTGGTACATTCTGGAAAATTAAGAGCAAGGATACCGCAGCCAAGAGTATCAGCTAAACAGAGTCTTGCTGTTTCAATAGCCTCTTGACTATCAACAACGTAACTGTCAATATATCGTGCAATAACTTCAATAGCTTTATCATAATGAACAGATGTTTTTTTCATATTTACTGTCTGCGTCATAAAAATTACCTGCTAGTAAGTGGAATCCAATCTTTTGCTTCGGGCCCTGTATAGTTACTGACAGGGCGAATCAGTTTGTTATTAGCCCTCTGTTCAATCAAATGCGCAGACCAACCGCTAATACGTGACATCACAAATAAAGGGGTAAACATTTCTGTGGGTATCCCACAAAAATGGTAAGCTAGACAGCTATAAAAGTCTAAATTGGGAAAAAGTTTTTTCTCTCGCCACATTACTTCTTCTATACGTTCAGCAACAGCAAAAATTTCAGGGTTTCCCGCCTCTAAGCTCAGCTTCTCCGCCCATTTTTTGATAATTGCATTTCTTGGATCAGAAGTCGTATACACGCGATGACCGAATCCCATAACCAACTCTTTTCTCTCAAGCATTCCCATCAGAGCCTCTTCAGCTTCTTCTGGTGTTTTAAACCGTTGAATAAGCTCCATTGCTTTCTCGTTCGCTCCACCATGCAAAGGTCCTCGCAAGGCTCCTATTCCACCACATATTGCAGAGTAGAAATCGGGCAAAGTACTTGCAATTGTTCGCACTGTAAAGGTAGAGGCGTTAAATTCATGTTCAGCATATAGTATTAGAGAAACATCGAGACAGCGTCTATGCGTTTCTGAAGGTTCTTCCCCCGTAATCATACGAAGAATATGACCTGCCAGTGTCTCATCATCTGTTTCTAAATTAATACGCTTTCCTGTGTGATGTAACTGATACCAATACAATAAAATCGAACCTAAGCAAGAAATCAAACGATCTGCAATATGAAGCTGGTCTTTTCTGTCCTTTTCGGGCTCAAAATGCCCTAAAGCAGAGCATCCAGTTCTCATCACATCCATCATATTCGCATCGCTCGGGATTTGTTCGAGGACAGCTTTTAGGTTGACGGGGATCTCTCTTAACCCTTTTAGCTCTTTTTTATATGCTTCTAATTCTTTTTGACTTGGTAGATGCCCTCGAAGTATTAGCCATGCAACTTCTTCAAAGCTTGAGTATTTAGCAAGATCCTCAATAGAGTACCCACGATACCTTAAGCTCTGCTCTTCAACACCACAAAGGCATATCGAGGAATCACCAGCAACAATACCAGCAAGCCCACCACTTTTTTTACTATCTTTTACTCCAGACATGACAACACCTCAAAAAAAAAGTTTAAATTCTTTTATCGTCGATTTCCTGATTCTGCTCAAGATTTCTTTATATATATTCGTAAAACTGCCTAGAACAAAAAATAAAAATTGATTTTTTATACAAAAAATGACAAAGAGGATAGAAATGTATCGACACAAGTAAACTTTTAATACACATAAAATTAGGCTTGTTTATGACAATAGTAATTCCCCCAACCATTCAAACGGTAAACGATCCATTTCAGGATATTATGGAGCTAATCGATTCCAAAAATTACAGTTCTTTAATTGATAAACTATCAACGGATTCGTCTGAGAGTGAAGAATTTTCCACTCTTTTATGCAAAACAGTCCCAAAAATGCAGTTCAAAAAAATCACCAAAGACTACAGGCTCACATCTCTTTTTCAGAAAATTTTATCGCAAAATCCTAGATTGAAACAAAGGGAAGACTTTAGAGTCTGTATTCTTAATAAACTTACCAAAGCAATAAATGCAAAAGATCAATGTGTACAAATTCTATGCTTGAATATTCTAGGTCTAATATCAAACGAACAAGTAAGGAGGACACTAACAAAATGTGAAGACCTTAAAATTATGCTAATGGTCGACGCATATTTTGAGCTATACGAAGAAAATGTTCAGTTTATTATCGGTGAAAACAAATTAAAAACCATAAAAATCAACACTCCAACAACTAACCTCCTCGTAAAAGTTATTCGTTTCCTGAATAATCATTGTTTCACGGATATACATCTCGATCTAAGCACAGATACCCAAAATAAACTATCAACTCACAGTCTAATACGCGCAATAAATATCATCGAGGAAAATGACCACCTTTTCAAAGAGCTCTCTTTTAAGGGGCAAAACTTTAATGAACAAATCATGATAAAACTTGTCAATTCATTAAAACAAAACATTCAGTTAAAAAAACTCTCCTTAGAAAACTGTATGATAACCCCTGCACTAGCCTCAAAACTCAAAAGTGTATTTAATAGCAAATGTTCAATCCATTCACTTAACCTCTCAAATAACCCTCTAAGATCAAAGGGCGTATCAAAAATTTTCAAAAGTATTCCCTATGGTCGGCAGATAAAAGAATTAGACATAAGCCGTACAGGTATATGTACTGAAGGAGTCATCAGTATTGGAAACTTTCTCAACAGAACGAATCATTACTGTAGAATTACCCTTTCTAGAGAAGAAGTTTCCGATGTCAACGAAATCTATTTAGAAGTATTTAGTACATTAGCACAAACAATTCAGTACACTTCAACAACACCAACAATCCCTTTTGGACCGTACGCACTATCAGAAAGCCCAGTGATATATGATCCTAATCGAAGGCAGTATCGCTATGCAAGTAGGAAGGATCTCGATATTTTTGAAACTGCCCTTCAGAAAAACGATTTTAAGTGTAATTCTATTGAGTACACAAAAAATTTAGGACTTTTCCTCGAGTTAGACATGTTGGATATACCACTGAATCAAACACAATTTCTTATCGATGAACATTTATTAATGATCATCGGATATAAAAAAAATCCGGATCAGTCTAAAGCTGATTATACCTATTACCAAAAAGTGGAATATCACCCTGATGCTTTATTCAGACCTGACACACTCATGTATGACATTGACGACGATTATAAAACATTATTAATTTCAATAGATTATAGTTAATAATCAATAACTGATTTCATCGAGAATAGCACAATTTGCTTATGATTTTTACCAACCCTAATTAATAACTCACCTTACGCAACAGACTCTTGAAGTAAAAAGCTCGTACTTTTCAGCGATAAGAACGATATAACGATACAAACGATAAAAAGATTACAAAGCATTTAAGACAATTCAGATGCACGGATAACTGTGACATGAGTTAAGGGATAATTTTCCTTATCGTGATATCGTTGAGAACTATTTAAGTTTGCCATTACACTCCAATACATTTTTATTAAAATTTAAAGATCCTTTGTAGACAAGCTATCACAACCACATCATAGCTTTAGCTGTGTAAGGTGAGTTAATAAAACTGCAAATAAGGATGAGATGTTGGTGCAGTACTTGACAATCTTTTTGATATTTATATTACTGAATAGGAATGAAAAAAGATTGATCAAAGGATACCCAACAGATGATGCTAATTTGCAGTTTTATTATTTAGGATTGGTATTACGTTGAAGAGCTTCAAAATTCTCATAATCTAAATACTGATATAACTCTTCACGCGTCTGCATTTTTGAGACGACCTCAGATTGAGTTCCTTGCTCTCGAATAGATTTGAGTATATCTAAGGCTGCTAGGTTCATGGCGCGCATTGCTGAAAGAGGGTAGAGCACCATATCGACACCCGCATTTTCTAATTCACGTGTGTTTAGAAGTGGAGACTTTCCAAATTCGGTCATATTTGCTAATATTGGAATTCCCACCACTTCTTTAATTTCTCGATACTGCTCAATATTTTCTGCAGCCTCTAAAAACAACATATCAGCACCAGCATCTCTATAAGCAACACTTCGTTTAATAGCCGCATCAAACCCCTCAGAGCCAATAGCATCTGTACGAGCCATAACAACAAACTCGGGGTCTGTTTTACCATCTACAGCAGCTTTAATTCTATCGCACATTTCTTCAGTAGAGACGAGCATTTTACCATCTCTATGCCCACAACGTTTAGCAAAAACTTGATCTTCAATATGTACAGCTGCAACGCCCGAACGACACATTCTTTGTACGGTTCTTTTGACCATCAGCCCATCACCCCAACCCGTATCAATATCTACTAAAAGTGGCATTTGAGTTGCCTCAATAATCCGCCTAGCATCCTCAAGCACATTATCTAAAGTAGTCATTCCAAGATCCGGCAGTCCATAGGAAGCGTTAGCAACCCCTGCACCTGACAGGTACAATGCTTTATACCCCGTCTTTTTCGCCATCAGGCCTACATAGGCATTGATCGTTCCTATAATCTGAAGAGGACTTTCCTGTTTAACCGCTTCTCTGAATAATTTACCGTAGCTTTTGATCATATATAGTCCCCACTGACTCAAGATATCTTTATTAGTATTGTCACAAAAAGAAAGCTAGTCATCAAGATATCTTTTGAAAAATATCAACAAATTACCTAATCTGCGGTCATCATCTAGTATTAGAGGTCATTATATCCATGAGTAACCTAATCATTGAAGATCACCAGGACGTAACTGTTATCAAAATGAATCGTCCTAAAGTGCTCAACGCACTCAATCGCGCTACCCTCGAAGAACTTCTCTTTTTTTTACAAGTTACCGCTCCTAAGGAAAATGTCCGTGCACTCATTTTAACAGGTGAAGGAGAAAAAGCCTTTATCGCAGGGGCTGACATCAAGGAAATGCATGCAATGACACATTTACAAATGCTTGAGTTCTGTACTTTAGGACAAAGTATTACTGAAGCATTATGTGAAGCACAGTTCCTAACCATTGCAGCTGTGAATGGTTACGCTCTTGGTGGTGGTTTAGAAATGGCCCTAGCATGCGACTTTATTTATGCAAGCCAATCTGCAAAACTAGGACTACCCGAGGTAACTCTTGGAATTATTCCAGGATTTGGCGGAACACAACGTCTATCTCGAGCCGTTGGCACACGTTTAGCCAAAGAAATGATCATGAGTGGACTAACCATAAATGCAGAACGTGCGTATGAAATAGGCATCGTTAATCACATTTCTAGAGATGAAAACCTTATGAACGACAGTTTTGCCGCCGCGGCAAAAATAATTTCACACCCGAATACCGCTGTTGTACAAGCGAAAAATGCCATCAATACAGGTTATCATTTAGGACTGAAAGAAGCTCTCGAATTAGAAAGAAATATGTGTGCAGTCTGTTTCGCCACTTCAGAACGATCTGAAGGTATGAAAAATTTTTTAAATAAAAAGGGTAGCTCATGAATAACGAATTAAAAAACGTCGCAGTATTGGGAGCAAGCGGTAAAATGGGCAGCGGGATAGCTCTTCTACTTTTACAAGAGATGGCCTTAGAAGCTGCAACAAATCACAAAGGATACTCATTAAAACTTATCGACACAAATGAAGAGGGCTTATACCCTCTCAAGAAATACCTGCGCAGTCATATCACAAAATTTGCTGAAAAAAATATTATATCGCTTCGCGAAATCTATAAAGACGACACATCTTTAATTAGTAATGCAGAAATCATCGACAACTTTGTAAACCATGCGATGGATATCACAACTTGTACAACTTCTATTGATGAAGCAAGTACGGCAAAATTAATTTTCGAAGCAATCATTGAAGACGAAGACATAAAAGCTGGGGTTTTAAACCAACTCTCCACAATTTGTTCAAAAGACACGTTTTTCTTTACCAATACCTCATCTATCCCCATCGAAACACTTAACAATAAGGCAAAACTTCAAAATCGCCTGATAGGATTCCATTTCTACAATCCACCAGCAGTACAAAAACTATTAGAAATAATCGCTCCAGATGACGTCAACAACGAACTGAAAACACTAGCCAACTCCTTAGCAAACAAACTTAAAAAAATCATCGTATATTCCAAAGATGTAGCCGGATTTATCGGAAATGGACATTTTATTCCTGAAGCGATTTATGCATGTAAAAAAGCTACAACCCTTGCAACAGAAATCCCTCTGCATCAAGCAATATCCATTCTAAACTACATTTCCAAAGACTACCTCGTTCGCCCAATGGGAATCTTTCAACTTATCGACTACGTTGGTATCGACGTCTGCCAAAAGATAGCAAAAGTGATGCAGAATCATCTTCATGATCATACTCTTAATGCTCCTCTAATTGACATAATGGTCGACAAAGGGATCAAAGGAGGACAGCACCCTGATGGCTCACAAAAAGATGGATTTTTCACCTACAAAAAAACGCAACTTATTGGCTATTACGATTTTATAAAAGAAAGCTATGTACTTTTTGAAGAATCAAACGAGATCCATTCTCTAATAGAGTCGTTAGGAGAACCACCAGAGCTTTTACACTCTTGGAAATCATTAGTGAAAGATCCACTTTGTGACGAACACTTAAAAACATATTTTCATCAACTCAGCATCAGCAATTCAAAAGGAGCTGAGATTGCCAGCGATTTGATAAGAAACTCAATCAGTATTTCTCAAGAACTCGTCAATCGCAAAATTGCACAGTCTATACAAGATGTATCAACGGTCCTCAAAACAGGTTTCTTTCATTTATATGGACCTGACGCTCCTTGGGTAAAATATTTTACCCTCAATCATCAACAAGAAACAAAGAGTACAAAGCGATGAATGGATTTAGAAAAAAAATATATGCTGCTGCCGGTTATAGCACAACATTTTATGGACCAGGTCGCCCAGAGTTTAATCCCCAAAAGCCCATGCCACCTTTTGAAGATTACCTTCAAGAAACAGCAAAAGGAACGTGTGAACAAATAGCTAACCCAACTTTCGATGAGGGAGTCATTGGCAGTTTTATGTCTTCTCGATTTCTAAGCCAGGGCAATCTTCCTGGATTCCTTCCATTTATGGTTGAGTCACTACATTATAGACCTTGCACATCAGTAGAGGGAGCTTGTGGAACTGGAGGGAGAGCAATTACAGCAGGGGTCAAGTCAATACTTTCTGATCTTTCAGACTCAACATTCGTTGCGGGTTTTGAAGTTCAAAATACGATGAAAGCTGTCTATGGCGCAGACATTCTCGCGGGAGCTGCATACTATAGCAAGGAACGGAAAAATGGACATGCCTATTTTTTCCCCAACATTTTTGCAGAACGTGCAGGAGCTTATTATAAAAAGTACGGTTACGAAACCACAAGAGAAGCGATGGCAATCTGGTATAAAAATGCGATAGAGAACGCCAGAAAAAATCCAAAGGCCCAAGAATACACCAATAAGTCTGAAAACCTCTTTGAGCTGGGGATGACACCCCCAAATCCCTCAAAGTTTCTTCCATATATTAACTACTACGACTGCTCTAAAGTCTCTGATGGAGCATCTTCAATTGCCATCTACTCTGAAGAAGGTTTAAAAAAATCTGGAATTCCTAAAGATAAAGCAGTCGAAATTATTGCAATAGGAGAAGCTGAAGGCAACATTACAAAAACACCTGACTCACCAACCGCTCTTACAACAACAAAACAAGCAATAAAACGAGCATTTGATCAAACACACTTAACCCTTTCAGATATCGGAGTCCTCGAAATTCATGACTGTTTCACGATCACTGCAATATTAGCACTGGAGGCTTTAGGGTATGCAAAAGAAGGAGAAGGGCCAAAATTTATTATTGATGGGCAAACTACTGCCGATGGAAAAATACCAACAAATTTGTCGGGAGGACTAGGGGGCTTTGGGCATCCAACCGGAGCTACTGGAGTCCGTCAACTTGTTGATCTTTCGCATCAGCTCACAGGCACAGCTGAAAACCAAGGTAAAGTCCTTAGTCCCTATGGGATGATGATAAGCATGGGAGGAAATGATATCACGGTCACATGCATCATTGTAAAAAGAGTGCACAATTAGGACCTAAAGAAGGCTGCAGAAAAATACTTTCTGAGCAGTATTTGTAGTCAGATTTTTTAAAAGGATAAGATTCCAATAATTTCTTGATTTTCTATGATATAGATATTAAAATGCTTCGTACCACGATAAAACCCTGCCAAAGAGCAGCTTGGATAAGCTTTGCTGTAGAGAAAGAAAAAAAACATGACAATTCTATTAAAAACATATATAGTTTGTTGGATAGTACTCTGTAAGGACAATAAACTTTTTTTTGAAAAGGATCTGGAGAGCTCGACATGCTAAATTTCCGAAGGCTAAAAAAAGATTTCTCACCAGCTATACTGAAAGATGGGCAAACCTGCTTTCAAAATGGATCTGTGGAGTCTGTTAAAATTATCAATCTAACCACTGGCAGTCTACGATTACACTGTCAAGTTAAAGGTGCATTTAACAATTCCTACAATTGTGAAATTGAAATCGATAGACTAGAATCCACAACAACCGACTCTGATTGCAACTGTCCTCACGACCTTGACTGCCTTCACCTTGCAGCTGTAATTTTTTACTTGGAAGCTAATCTCGATGCTTTAATAGTACGATTTGGCAAGGATAACGATCTGCATGAAGTTGGTAATGTCGACAATGAAGAGCTTAAAACTATCGAAGAAACTATCAAGACGGCAGAATCAAAAGAAGTTGCAAGAAAAGGTAAAGAACAAAAAAAAGAACTCCTCGATGAATACCTCAGTGCCGCTGACGCTCTTGGCCAATCGCCATTTTTCCTACCAGAAGAAGATCTTCCAGTAGATAAAGCGGAACTTGCCGTTCTATTCAATACTGCACCGGAAGACCCAATGCTTGCTCCTGGAGCTATTGAGCTACAATTAGCTTTACGACTCCCCTATAGATCTAAACCTCTTAACATTCCAAATTTTGAAGAATTTCTAGAAACTATCCACTACAATGAACCACTTTATTTAGGCTGCAAACGGTATTTCTTTACACTTGAATCGTTTGATCCTGCAAGCGCAAAACTACTCGAGTTAATCTCTATTTTTGCTAGATACCCCCAAAAAAAGGGTGTGGAACGCAACTTAAGAATTGCACAAATTGAGCCCGAAAATTTCGGAGCAATCCTTTCAGAAATGTACTCTATTGCTTTACAAAGCAACAAGTCGCCATTAGCCTGTTCTCAAGATGAAGAAGATGAAACTTTTGAATTCCCTTCACTCTACAACCAAACAGAAGAAAAATCTTTAAACTTCAGCGTCGGTCGTGCAGTCATTCATTTCGATCTCGAGTTTCTTAAAACCCCAGAGCCCAAGCTACTCATAAATCCTATTATTTTTCTTGGAAGCAAAGCATATACTCTCGAAGAAATCTCTCTGTTTGAATGTTCCAAACCTGGACTTATGGTTGGAAATACATACTATCGATTTGATGATAACATCCGTCGTACGCACCTAAAAGACCTCGAGTTAATGCGTACAATCACTATTCCCGAACCCCTTTTTGGTACATTTGTAGAAAACTCTCTTCCCGAACTCATGCGTTTCGCTGCTGTCACAAACTACGAAGCGATAGAATCGTTTATTACTCTCCCCAATGTCGAAGAAGTTATGGCTGAATGTGATATTGGATATTTAAATGGAGAGCTTGAAGCATCTGTTCAATTCGTCTATGGAGATATAAAAGTCCCTGCAGCGAAGTCCCAAGTAGAATCTGAACATATCACGCAATTCCTTACAAAAGACGGAATTCTCGCAAGAGACCTCACCGAAGAACAAAAAATTCTCGAGGATTTGTTCCAAGACTTTATATACGATCCGGTCACAGGTGTGTTTACAGCAAAAACCGATAAAAAAGTCGTCGAGTTTATGACCGAAGTCATACCAAGAAACCAACATCGCGTACAATTCCTTTGCCCTGAAAACCTTCTCGATCAGTTCATTTATGATGAATCGTCATTTACCTTAAAACTTAAAGAATCTGATCAAGTAGATATGTACGAAGTTGATCTTAAAGTCGATGGCGACCTCAATGGAATAACCCTAAGCTCTCTTTGGGAATGTATTTCTTCTAAAAAAGCTTTTATTGAACTGTCCAAAAAAACCTCGACAAGCAAAAAGAAAGGCAAGGGAACGACCTCAATGACAGCACAAAAAATTCTTGTGCTAGACCTTGACCTTCTAACTCCTCTTGTACAAATTTTTGACGAAATTGGCATCACAGAACTCGATGACCACAAAGAATTACGTCCCCTATGGAGCCTAGCGAGCATCAATGAGGAACAGTTCAAAAACTTACCTGTTAAATTTTCGATGAGCAAAAGACTGAAAGAAATACAGCAGCAAATGCTCGGAAATAAAAGCGTGAAAGTGCGAAGCGTTCCTGAAATCATCCAAGCGACCCTACGCCCCTACCAGATTGATGGAGCTGAGTGGCTTGAGCGTTTACGGAGCATGCATCTAAACGGTATCTTGGCCGACGATATGGGGCTAGGTAAAACACTTCAAGCAATCATAGTCGTCACCCAAAATAAAATTGACAACCCGAAATCTGTTTCACTCATTGTCTGCCCCACATCGCTTATTTACAACTGGGCTGAAGAATTCTCAAAATTCAATAGCAAATTGAAAACATTAACCATTGACGGAACGCCTGTTCAACGTAAAAAACTCATAGATACAATCGAAGACTACGATGTGATCATCACCTCTTACAGTCTCCTTCAGAAAGACATTGATCACTATCAAGACCATCCTTTTGCATATACCATTTTGGACGAAGCACAACACATCAAAAACCGAGGCACAAGAAACGCTAAATCCGTGAAGATGGTAAAAGCCAGACATAAGCTCATTCTTACTGGTACGCCGATAGAAAACTCGTTAGACGAGCTCTGGAGTCTTTTCGACTTCCTAATGCCAGGTTTATTGAGTACTTACGATCGTTTCGTCGAAAAGTACATCCGAAGCCCAAGTCAAGACAAAACAACAAACCTAGAAAAATTAAAGCAAAAGGTTTCACCATTTATTCTTCGCAGAATGAAAAAGGATGTTCTTAAAGAACTACCTCCCGTTTCTGAAATTGTCTACCACTGTAACTTATCACAAGCGCAAAAAGATCTGTATCACTCCTACGCAGAGTCTGCACGTAAAGAACTATCGCAACTCGTTAAAAAGGAAGGATTTGATAAGGTACAAATTCATGTCCTAGCCACATTAACACGCTTGAAGCAAATTTGCTGTCATCCTGCTATTTTCGCTAAAGAGTCGCCTGAGATAGGCGATTCCTCTAAGTACGATATGCTCATGGAGCTTCTTCAGACTTTAATCGAAGGTAAACACAAAACAGTGATCTTCAGTCAATACACACGCATGCTAAAGATCATGAGTGAAGACCTCAAAAAGCAAGGCATTTCATTTGAGTACCTCGATGGATCTTCTAAAAACCGTCTCGACATTGTAAAACGCTTTAATGAAGACCCCAATATCCCCGTCTTCCTAGTTTCCCTAAAAGCCGGTGGAGTAGGACTCAACCTTGTTGGTGCTGACACAGTCATTCACTACGATATGTGGTGGAACCCTGCCGTCGAAAACCAAGCTACAGACCGTGTTCATAGAATAGGCCAGCAAAATAACGTTTCTTCATATAAATTGGTGACACTTAATACCATAGAAGAAAAAATCATGGAGCTACAGAACAGGAAAAAAGGACTCGTCAAGAAAGTAGTCAGCACCGACGACGAAGCAATTTCAAAACTTACTTGGGAAGAAGTTCTGGAGCTTTTACAAACCTAAGTTCCTCGTAAATAGTCTAAAATTAACTATTTAAGGCTTGACATCAACACAGACTGTATAGCTTCAGCTCGACTTGTTCCTTGTAGCTTTTTCATAGCACTCGCTTTATCGATCTTACCATCAGCGAGTTGCACCCAGGTATCGCGAATTTCGCACAACTGCCCTTGGTCGAGGTAAGTTTCTCCATCAAAGAGGTTTCTTGCTGTTTTGTGTATAGCTTTAACATCTTCAACGCCAAACTTTCCTGCCTCCTTCTTCTTTAGTGCCTTCTTAAAACTTTTTAAGAACGCATTATACTCTTCACTCATAAACACCTCCAAAAAAACGACCGAAAAAGCATTACGGTCTGTATAAAATTAAACAAGCATTAAAACAAACAAATAAACTAAAACACAAAATATTGCAAATTATCGAATTCAAGTTTTACCGATCCAATAAAATTAAAATAAGTAATGAAAATTCAAAAACGCATATTAAATTATATGAAGTTCTTCAACTTCCTTTAAAATCATCAAGAGTCATTTCCCATTCTCTTCACTATTATGAACAACTCTACTCCACTACATTAAAAAAAACTAAAAGTAGATAAAAAGCTGTGACAATCAATGAGCAAATGTTTATGATGATACATTTAATGTGTATTATAGCAAGACAGGGTGTTTGGCATGAGCAAAAAACAAGCATTACAACTGGGGCAATCTCTCCAATCAATGTGTCGCTCGGCAGCGAATTCATTAAATCTAACAAAGTTTCGTGGAGCCTTCTCCAACGATATCGGTATCGATCTCGGCACAGCAAACACCCTGGTCTATGTCAGGGGTAAAGGAATTGTCCTTGCTGAACCCTCCGTTGTCGCCGTAGATTCAAGCACTAACGAAGTTCTCGCTGTGGGACACAAAGCCAAAGCCATGCTTGGTAAAACCCCTCAACGTATCCATGCAGTACGTCCCATGAAAGATGGCGTTATCGCAGACTTTGAAATAGCTGAAGGTATGCTCAAAGCACTCATCAAACGTGTTACTCCAGCAAGAAGCCTCTTCAGACCAAAAATACTTATCGCAGTTCCCTCAGGCATCACAGGAGTAGAAAAGCGCGCAGTTGAAGACTCCGCTCTCCACGCTGGAGCGCAAGAAGTCATCCTCATCGAGGAACCTATGGCCGCAGCAATTGGTGTAGACCTTCCAGTACATGAACCCTCTGCTAATATGATCATTGATATTGGCGGCGGTACCACAGAAATCGCAATCATATCTCTCGGTGGTATTGTGGAATCACGCTCACTACGTATTGCAGGTGATGAATTTGACGACTGCATCATGAACTACATGCGTCGTACATACAACCTCATGATAGGTCCACGTACTGCCGAAGAAATCAAAATGACAATTGGTTCTGCCTACCCTCTCGGTAGTAATGAACTAGAAATGGAAGTCCGTGGCCGCGACCAAGTTGCTGGTCTTCCTGTAACCAAACGTATCAACTCAGTAGAAATTAGAGAGTGCTTAGCAGAACCGATTCAACAAATCATTGAGGCAGTCAAACTCACCCTCGAGAAATGCCCTCCAGAACTCGCTGCCGACCTCGTAGAAAGAGGGATGGTTATCGCAGGAGGAGGAGCTCTCATTAAGGGGTTAGATAAAGCTCTTATCAAGGAGACCGGACTTCCAGTAATCATCGTAGAAAACCCGCTACTTGCCGTTTGCAGAGGTACCGGAAAAGCACTCGAGTTCATTGATAAGTTCAGAAAGCGCAAGACAGTTTAAACTTAACCAAGCGTTGAGTACGCCATAAGTAATACTCAATCTTGTAAATTTATAAACCTGTGGGGGATCATGATAGCAAATACTTCACTCGAGAATTGGACTGAAAACCGAACTTTAATCAATTGGATCAGAGAGTGTCGCGATCGATGTCAACCTGATAACGTTTGGTTTTGTGACGGCTCACAAGAAGAGTTTGATCATCTAGCTAATTTAATGGTCAAAAAAGGAACGTTTACAAAGCTTGACGAAGCAAAAAAACCCAACAGCTATCTATGCAGGTCAACTCCCGACGACGTAGCTCGCGTCGAAGATAGAACATACATCTGCTGCGAAAAAGAAGAAGATGCAGGACCAACGAACAACTGGTGTGAACCTGAAGCAATGAAAAGGAAACTGCATACCCTCTTCGAAGGATGCATGAAAGGCAGAACAATGTATGTTATCCCTTTCAGTATGGGACCCCTTGGATCAAACATCTCACACATCGGTGTACAAATCACTGACTCACCCTACGTTGTCTGTAATATGCGCATCATGACTCGAATGGGAAAAAAAGTCCTCAACATCCTCGGCAATGATTTTTTTGTTCCCTGCCTCCACTCCGTTGGCGCCCCTCTTTCTCCAGGTGAAACAGACGTGGCCTGGCCATGTAATCCCGATAACAAATATATAGTCCACTTCCCTAAAACACGAGAAATCGTCTCATTCGGAAGCGGTTACGGTGGAAATGCTCTTCTCGGAAAAAAATGTTTTGCTTTGAGAATAGCCTCAGCAATGGCACGTGATCAAGGATGGCTCGCAGAACATATGCTCATTCTTGGCATCACAAACCCAGAAGGTGAAAAAAAGTATATTGCTGCCGCGTTTCCAAGCGCTTGCGGAAAAACAAATCTAGCCATGCTTAATCCAACACTTCCCGGCTGGAAAATTGAAACTGTAGGTGATGATATTGCCTGGATGAAGTTTGGTAAAGACGGTAGACTCTATGCAATTAATCCCGAAGCAGGATTTTTTGGCGTAGCCCCTGGAACATCATTACAGTCAAACCCTAATGCTATGAAATCTTTAGCAAAAAATTCGATTTTCACGAACGTGGGTCTAACTGACGATAATGACATCTGGTGGGAAGGGATGACTAAAGACAAACCAAAACACCTCATTAATTGGCTAAACAACGAATGGTCACCAGAATCCCAAGAAAAGGCAGCACACCCTAATGCACGCTTCACTGCACCAGCAAGTCAGTGCCCGGTCATTGACCCCGCATGGGAAGACCCAAAAGGAGTTCCTATCTCTGCAATCCTATTTGGAGGCCGTCGTAACAAAGTTGTCCCTCTCGTTAACGAGTCACTTTCTTGGCAACACGGCACATTTATGGGAGCAAGCGTTTCTTCACAGACAACAGCCGCAGCTGCTGGAGCGGTAGGCAAACTTAGACATGACCCTTTTGCAATGCTCCCCTTCTGTGGTTATCACATGGGTGACTACTTCCAACATTGGCTTAATATGGGAGAAAAAACATCCCCGGAAAAGCTCCCTAAAATATACTACGTCAATTGGTTCCAAAAAGATGAAAATGACAAATTCATTTGGCCCGGATTTGGAGAAAACTGCAGAGTACTAAAATGGATCTTTGAACGCTGTAATGGCAAAGCAGGTTGCACTAAAACTCCTATCGGCAACATTCCTGAAGAAGGAGCATTAGACTTCACAGGGCTGAAGCTTAGCGAATCGAATAAAGACCTTTTATTCAAAGTTGATAAAAATGCATGGCTCGATGAAGTCCAAGAACTCCGAGAGTACTTCTCAATGTTTGGCAATAAACTACCAAAAGGAATCAATGACGAGCTAACAGCGCTTGAAAAGCGACTGAATGAATAACTAATAGAATATACATGCATCTAGATCCTCTTAAAAAGCTACGAAAGTTGAGCCAGCTCTTAATATTTAGCGGTACAATGAATATTATTATGCTGGCAACTTTAGCCTACTGGCACATTAAAGAGCGCCCTCCTACTCCCGTATGTGAACGTAAACCCGCTTCATATAAACCTCTTGAAATTTCAACAGATAACAATGCAATTATCAATTCCTTATCAGGATTACCACAAGAGGAATTAATTAAAGCTCTTAAAAATAACACCTTAGTCGACAACGGATACTACATCAGGGATTTAGCTCTTGGAGTACTCACTACCCATCACTACTTTGATCTAGACCGAGCTTTGATTGGGAACACAAAACCTTCTCAAAAGCGTTTTCTCATCTATACAGACGAAACAGGAAATAAAAAAGAACTCACTGTATTTTCAGGACTTAACGAACCTCACTACGCAGCCATCGAAACGTTCATTAAAACAGAAAAATGGCCTCTCACATCGCAAGGCCTTTTCTATCAACTTCAAAAAGAAGGCAGCAGTTCTAATAAATCGTTAAAATACGCATTTTTCATTACCCCTGAATATATGACCATTGAACTTCTCTTCAAAAGAGCGCCTCAAAATATATCGAGAGATGAAATTCTCGATGTCCTCCTACAAGGCTCGTGGAGTATGCTCGCTAATTTTTCGGAAAAACAACGCATAGCCCAAGATCTTTCCGATGAACAAAGAAGAACACTTCTGCTCAATTATATTGATAAAGGCTCAACCTGTGCCGCTACTCTTTTCCTCAAAACGGACTCTGTATACGCAATCAAAAAACTCGATGATGACCACGTTGTCGCTATCCTAAAACTCTCTACAGAAAGAACAGCAAACGCTGCTAGATTCGCCTTAGCCACTCTAGCGAGTCCACGTAGCGATGACGTATGGAAAGAAGCATCTCACCGTCTCTACGAGTTTTCTGGAGAAACAAAACCAGAAAAATTCAACCGTAATCAAGTCCTCACAAGATTTCTTCCCCTGACCGTACAGGAAAAAGAACCAGTCAAACAGCCTCCAAAAAACATTATTCCCAAAACTATCAACAAAAAAGCTATAGTAAAAGCTCCAAAACCCAAAACATCAAATTGGAAACGAGCTTACACGGTCATGGAAGGAGACTCTCTCTGGAAAATAAGCCGTATGTTTAAGGTAGATATTCAGGAACTCAAAAAACACAATAATTTAAAAAACGACTCACTTACCCCAGGAAGCATGATTATCGTTCCTTAACGGGGATATACTGGTCGTAAATAAATGAAACTATAAATCAATCATTATAATATGAGGTTTATTAAGGACGTTTTTTTGAAAAATAGCTTTCAAATAGACCTGGATTAAACTCTTTTAATTTTCCAAAGTCACTTTCATGAATTTTGTTTTCTATATCTATCTCGACTAATGGATGATACGACACATTCTCAAAAAAGATTTTATCTATCTTATCGGCAGCTATGTCATTGAATACACCAATATTTTTGTACGGTATTTCTTGAGTTAACCCCGGCATGGCCTTATCTTTTATACCTTCTAGATAAACATTTGTGCATTTTATCGGCTTTATCTGATAACGCGTTTTTTCAGTCTGTACATTAAGAAATGATAATGTAGCCTGCAAGTTCAATTGCAAAATTTTTTTAATGATTAAGTTAGTTTCATCAAAGGAGTCCAATAAAGAATCCTTTGGAAATTCGACAGTAATTTGAGCTGGAATATAGAATTTTCCCCTTTCGTTAGAGCTAACGAAGGAATAGTGATAAAATACAGGAAATCTCTTAAGCCCCAACTGTTGCAGCAAAGTCATCACCTCTTTATTTTTATCGAACGTCAAAGTCACCTTGTAATCTTCGTATAGATAACAAGTTTCTACTTTTTCTTGTTCCTTGAACAAATTGTAAAAATTTTCTGAAAAAGTATTGTGAAGCTTTACTGAACCCCTGTTGTTTACAAACGCATTGTAGTCATTTTTTAAACAAAGAAATAATTCTTGAAATGTAGCAAAATTTCTAGTGATCAAACCCGTGATTACTTGTGTCATCGTTATATTTTCTCAAGTGAATATTTACAGTAATTTCAAGACCAAAAGTTAGCAGTATCAGGACTTTATTACAAGGAGCTAGATAGTTTCTTGATAAAATAGCACATCTATTCTCATGATAATGAGAACGTTTAGAGCTATAAAACAACACTAAATCAGGAACATTTTAAGCTAAAGCAGGTGTCGGAGCCTCTTCGTGAGTAAATTCCATGGATAATAGCTTAGAGACACCTCTCTCTTGCATAGATACACCATAAAGACGATCACATATAGCCATCGTACGCTTATTGTGAGTGATAATAATAAATTGTGAGCGATCAATAAACTCTTTAACGAGATTGACAAAACGCTCTACGTTAGAATCATCAAGGGGAGCATCAATTTCATCGAGAATACAAAATGGCGCTGGCTTCACTTCAAAAATGGCAAATAAAAGTGCAACAGCAGTCATACACTTTTCTCCACCAGAGAGTAGATTAATCGAACGCATTTGCTTACCTGGTGGTTTTGCTACAATTTCAATACCAGCTTCAAGAACATCACCATTTTCAGTAAATTTTAGATCCGCTTCCCCACCATTGAATAAGATTTTAAAGTTTTTTTGGAAGTTTAGTCTTACAGCCTCAAATGTCTCCTTAAACAAAGTTCGACTCTGAGCGTCAAGCTTTGTAATTATTTGAAGGAGTTCATCTTTAGAGCTGCCCATATCATCGATTTCATTATTTAAAAACTGGTAGCGCTCTTTATGCTTTTCATATTCTTCAATAGAGGTCATATTTACTTCGCCCTGAGCTTTTTCCAAGCTTTTACGCAAAGACCGAACTTCTTTCTCTAAATCGTCAATAGACCCTTCAACTTCTATATTCAACCCTCTGATTTCTTCAAATGAAATCTGGTACGTCTCCTGAAGTTGCTTTTCTAAAGAGCTTAAAACCGATTCAGCCTGTGCAGCTTGAATCCCAAGCTTATGTTCATCAGTTTCAAGTTTTTTTATTTTTTCATTTTCTTTAGCGATTTTGTTTTCAATTTTTTCAATAGCATTTCTTCGCTTTTCTACATCTTTCTCGAGTTTTGAACAAGTTTCAACCACCTCAGAAAGACGCCCCTCAACCTCTTCCATAATCTTTTCAAATTCAGAATTCTTTTCCTTAAATTGCTGCTGAAGCTCGCGACTACTTTCCAACTCTTCCTTCATACGACGTACTTGTTCTCTGCCCTCTTCTTCTTGAACTTCCATCACACGCATGTCGTGCTCAACTTTCCGAAGAGCGTCTGTAACTTCGTTGTAAGAACGCTCTTTTTCAGCTAAAATAGCTTTTTGCTCGCTAAGGATACTTTCTTTTTTATGAAGTTCTCTAGTTACTTCTTCTGAAAGTTGCTGCGTTGTACTGACACGTTCCATAGCTGCAGCATGGCTACGCTCCAGCTCATCGATCGTCTTTTTAAATTGAGCTGCTGTTTCTTTCAAGGTCAGGAGTTCTTCAGCTAAGTGTTCCTGTTCCTTCGTGAATCGATCTAAATCCCCTGAAAGACGCTGCAAAGTGAAATTACTCTCCACAAGATTCATCTCAGTGCGACGAATATTTTGGTCTGCTTCAATCCGTTTTGACTGAACTACTGCCCGCCTCTCTTGTAACGTTGTAATTTGCTCATCGAGTTCTATTTTTTTTGCCTGAAGCTCTTTAATTTTTTTCTCTAAGGCCTTGATTTCCGCTTCCCTAACAAATACGTTATTTTCCCCTTGAGATGCATAAAAGAGAACACCGCGACTATCTAAATATCCACCATCTTTTATCCATGTACTTACTCCCAAAGAACCCTGACAAAAGTCTTTGGCATTTTGAGCGTCAACAGCAACAAAGACATTCTCCAAAAAATGTTTCGATAAGGCATTTACATCTATTTGTTGCAAAAATTTCGTAATTCCCGACGGGAGAGAACTATTTAAATCATTAGAATGACCAGAAATATGCTCCAAACAGATAAGAGAATAATCTTGTAGCTTTTCTTTTTTTGCAAAATCAAGAACTAAATTAAAATCTATTTCCGTTTCTACCACCAGAGTGTGAGCATAAGGTTTTAAGACTACAGAAAGAGCATTTTCTAACCCTTTTTCAGGAACAACATACTCATACAATCCCTTCAGCTTTCCTGAAAGTGGACTTTTTCCCTCTGAAGACTCTTTTAACAAGCGTTTACTACCTGCAGAAAATCCTTCATTTTCATCGTGCATGCGCTTAAGAGCACGATAGCGAGCCTCGCTTTCCGTATGCTCACGTTGTGCGTAATCGAAATCTTTTTGCAATTGGGTAATATCTTCAGAAATAGCTTCTTGTTCTTCTTCTAGAGCTGTTAAAACAACCTTTAACTCATCCACAGTATTAGAAAGTTTTTTCACTTCCTCACGCTTTTCTGTAACTTTTGGATTAAGCTCTGCCACTTCTTTATCTAGGTTACTTTTTCGATCGATGACTTGACTAGCTCTATCCTCACTATTTTCTAAACGCACCCGATTCTGCTTGAGATCACTTTCTAGCTGTCCTTCCTCTTTTAGAAACTCTAATCGACTATGCTGCGCTTCATGCTGCTTATCTCTAAGTTCAGTTACGGCAGCTTCTGTAACAGCAACTTCTTCTTTCTGATACTCATAAACTTCACCCGCTTCTGCCTTGGCCTTCTTAAGCTCGTCTTGCTGCAATACAGCGCGCTGAAGTTCATTTTTTCTTGTGTCTCCACGCTGAACAATATTTTCAAGATCCTGACGCCACTTTACTTCTTTAGATTCAATTTCTTTCATTCTTTCCAAAGTAGACTGCAGTTCTCTTGACCTTATCTCCTTATCGCTCCTTGCCTGATAAACCTCTTCACTCCGAGCTCGCAAGAGACTTTCCCCTTCAGCCAAGTGTTCTTTGGCTTCTTTTAGCTCAGTCGTTAAAGCCTCTACCCCTTCGCCACCTTGACCAATAAGCGTGGTCATTTCCTCTATTTTCTCTGAAACCTCACGATTTTTATCTTGAAAAAAGTCCCATTTTTCTAGGTATAACGCTTTATCTAGCGATAAAAACCTTTCCTTCTTCTCTTTGAAAAGGCGCGCCTCCTCCGACTGTTTTTCAAGAATCGTTATTTGCTTTTCGACTTCTTTATGAATATCTTTGATTCGAGAAATATTTCCATCTGTCTGTTCTAACTTTCGCAAGGCTTCACGTTTTCGCTGAAGAAAACGTAGGATACCTGCTGCTTCTTCAAAAATAGAACGCCTTTCTAAGGGTGTATACTGAATAACCTGATCAATTTTACCTTGTTCGAAGATAGAAAATGCATTTTTTCCAATACCGGAATCTAGTAATAGACTCTCAATATCTTTCATCCTCACAGAATGTTTATTGATAAAAAATTCCGACTCACCGCTACGGTGATAGCGTCTTGTAATTTCTACCTCATCGTAATCAACAGGTAAATCCCCTGCTACATCCGTCAAAGTGAGGCTTACTTCAGCAAAATTAAGAGGTTTACGTCCTGAGGTCCCTGCGAAAATAACATCTTCCATCTTCTTTCCACGAAGGGACTTTGCGGATGTAGCACCTAAAACCCAACGGAATGCATCAGAAATATTAGACTTACCACAGCCGTTAGGACCAACGATTCCCGTTATCCCCTTATGAAACTCGACTGCAACTTTATCTGCAAAAGACTTAAAACCTACAATCTTAATTCGTTTTAGACGCACAACACCTCCAAAAAAAGATGACAATATATTAACTGCATGGAACGAAATGATAAAACATTCCCTTTTAATTTACCATAAGTATCGTCACCAATAATATACCAAATAGAGTTAGAGACTGTTTACTCAAAAAACAGATTTTCCTAAAGTAAAGTTCTTTTTAAAGTATGCTACACATCATCTTACCAACCTTCCTGTTTTAAAAATTGACGTGCTTGAGGAGAACAAGAATTAATAAAGTCGAAGGAATCTTCAAAATCGAAGAAATCATCTTCACTCTCTGAACATTCACCCACAACCTCTTCTTCTTCGGAAAAATCTATTGATCTATCTTCTGATTTATCAGAAGCTTCATATGAAGGTGATAATTCGTAGGAGTCCAAACAATTCACATCACCAGAGAATTCAAAATCAGCTTCAGATTCGAAACATAAATCTGAGAACTCATCATCAGAACTGTAGTCTATGAAAGGATAATCGTCAGAACTATCATCTGAATAGTCAAAATTTGCAAACTTTCTTCTAGAGGAAGTTATACTTTCATTAATGACAACATCTTTTAGGTCTCGAGTAGAATTTTTATGCCAATAATCGTTATGGAAGGAGTTCTTATCGTCGCGAGCCTTCATTCTAGCAATCTGACGCTTTGCTTTTCTAGCACTTCGATTAAGTTTAGAAACATTGTTATTTTTTTTAGGTGTCCCCTTGATAGTATTATCTGATACACACTCAACAGAAGTATTGCACAGTTTCTGAATGCGATCTTTTTTGAGTGATAACTTCTCTTGATCTTTCCGATCAGGAAAGTGTGAAAGCTCTATGTTTTTAGAAATCTTTTGCTTTGCAAGCTTTTGAGTTCTGTCCTGCCTTCTAATGACAGGTTCACTATCTGGTATAATAGTAGTCCCAAAGTTAGCAAACCTTTCAAGTGAAACAACTGACCATATCAATTCCATAGAACACACCTTCTTAAAATTAAAGTTTATAGTAAATTACGCATCCTACACGATCTTTTAAATTTATAAAAGCTATAAAAAAAACCTCTATATACTTTCTGTAACCCGCTATAGTTGATTTAAACTTTTTTAGTTGTCCTCCCTGTAACATAGGTAAAAGCGCAATTTTCTTGTCTAAATGTCAAAAAAGAAGTATTAACAACATATTACATTTTCAAGACAACATTTACTTTTTTAGTTACTTGCAAGGAAACCTTATGACCGTTACCAATGCCTATTTTCGTGAAGTTGATCAACTCCTCACCTACGATTCAAAAAAACCATATATCAATGTTAACTTCGAGAGTAAAATAAGCCAAAGAACTAACCTAAAGCCTAAAAATTTCAAAGTTATCGATTTTATCTCTCTACTTAATGAAACAATTAAATCAAAGTCTGAAGAAAGAAAACCTATAGCTCTGACAGAGTGCAAAGAGCGCATTGAACTACTTACTAATATCGAACAACGAAGCAATGAACTATTTAAAAGATATAAAGAAAGCATATCCTCTCCACGAAGAAAATTCATTGTTTTATTGTCACAAGATTACGAAAGCGAATACTCTCTTTCCCTTCTTAATACCGAGAACAGACTTAGAGAACTTATCAAAACCATTGATAACATCCGAACAAAGGCTATAGAAACCTATCGTCTTGGACTAATCGGCAGAGAAATGATAAAAAATATTGATCATTATACCGATAAAAGTATCGATGAACTAACTATTGACCATTTAATAAGTAATGCAGCTCTCGCTTTAGAGTTAGCGATTGATCCTGAAAATGAATCTTGGGGTAAAGATCATGCAAAAATGCTAAACACCTTGTATGATTCAGTCATCAAACAAATTAAACAAGGTCAAATTGCAAGCGAAGACATCACTTTTATTGCTGATGCTTCTGAAAAATTAATTTCAATTCTCTCTCCCGAAAAAGTTTGGCATGACATTACACTATTAGATAGTAAAGGCTTGAACCAAAGCGTAAGATACAACAAAGTAAAATTTGAAGCCTACGCAGACCTCATTTCTAATGGCAATCAAGAAGGTTCACAATTTGTTTATCATACAGTGCCTGCAACAACACTATTAAACATTCAAGAACACTTTGAAACGGGAATGCTTGATAATATTGAAAAAAAGCAACTAAGTGAAATTCTTCTTATACTCAATTCTCACTATTTTCAGCACTTTCCAAATATCATCGAGAGCTGTATTGCTGCAATAAACGGCATGAAGTTAGGGGTATTTATTACGATTAATCAGAAGCAATTCACCGTAAAACTGCTAAGTAACGAAGGTATAGGTGGGACCATTCACCTCAATCCTTTCATTGTAAAAATGACAACTCACCTTGATCTTGGTATGTATTCGGAACTGATTGATAAACCTGTAGAAGAAACAAGTAAACTCTTCCGTATTCTTATTGATAAATACCAAGAAATATCAACGGTCTCATTGCCTGCTCCTTGCAGCCTTAACGAAGAGTCTATTTTCGAACTTACTCAAAGAAACCGAATTAAACAAATAAACCTCAACTTCAGCTTATGTAAAAACATAAAACACTTTGAAGAAAATTTCAGCCATTTGTGTCACCCCCTTAACCAGCAAAACTGGAAACTTAAGTTATGTCATATTGACCACCTAAGCACAGCTGATGCAGTCAAAATTCTTTCCTATTTTCCACTGTCTCACTCTCTTTGTATCGATGACAAAAATTTTTTAACAGATGACAATTTCCACTCTCTAGCTTGTAATCTGCCCAACATTCAAAAGTTGAGCATGCAAAATTTAACAAAAATCACAGATAAAAGCCTTGCCCAGCTAACAAAACATAGCGTGAATATTACACATTTATGGTTATCAGGCTGCCATCAAATTTCAGACAAAGGGGTGTGCGATTTCCTCTCCGCTCATGGCGAAAAAATCACACTATTGCATCTCGACAGCTGTAACATCACTCCATTAGTAGCTTTTACAATTAACATTTATTGTCAGTCACTAACATCTCTTAGCTTTGCTAACTGCCAAAAAATAGATGATCACTCTATCAATGCAATTGCGAATGGCTGCCCTAAAATCAAATATCTCAACCTAAATAAAACCAATATCACAGACACCTGTTGTGAATTAATGATTAGTAACCTCAAATCTCTGAGGGAAATAAGTTTCTACGGCTGCCCTAATATTTCAGAAAGCGCAATAAATCTCATTCTTGCCAACTGCCCTGATATTGACCAAATTGATAGAAGAGGTACCGCCATCCCTCATAAAATTCTCATAGAACTTCGAAATAAATACCCTAATATCCTTATAAAATAAACGACCTTATCGGCATCTTTCTGTTGACTTTGTAATGAATGATGATAAAGGTATGGAACAGGGTTGATTGTATCCTTGTTGCAATGTATAATCTGTACTCTATGGCAACCTGTTTCAAAAAGGAATAAAACATGTTAGATATAAAAGAAATACGGAAAAACCCCGAAGAATGTAAAGAGAAAATTTTATCTAAAGATCCCACCGCTAATATCGATGTCGTCTTAAATCTCGATGGAGAGATCCGTGAACTCAAAGCAAAAGTGGAAAACCTAAAAGCTAAACGTAACGAATACTCCAAAAAAATTGGTGACAAAAAGCGTAATGGTGAAGATGCATCCGAATTAATGGAAGAAGTTTCAAGCATCTCAAAAGAAAGCCACGATATCGACGCTCAACTTAGTCCTCTTGAAGAAAAGTTCACTTACGAACTCTCAAAACTGCCGAACTACCCAATGGACGACATCAAAGTTTCTCCAGATCCCGCCGACAACGTTTTCATCAAAGAATGGGGAAAAAAAACTGAGTTCGATTTCGAAATCAAAAACCACCTAGAACTCAATGAAAAGCTTCAGCTTTTCGACTTTGAACGTGGTGCTAAAATTTCTGGCTCTGGGTGGCCTGTATATAGAAACATGGGAGCTCGCTTAGAGTGGGCGTTAATCAATTACATGATCGACACTCACATCCAAAATGGGTACATGCAATGGATGCCTCCAGCACTCGTTAGAGAAGAGTCGCTATACGGTTCCGGCCAGCTGCCAAAATTCAGAGATCAACAATACAAACTCTCTGATGAAGACTACAATTTATGGCTGATTCCAACGGCTGAAGTTCCTCTAAACTACCTTCACGGTGATGAAATTCTTTCCGAAACTGACCTCCCCAAGAAGTATGCTGCATATACTCCCTGCTTCAGACGCGAAGCTGGAGCTGCCGGTAAAGGAGAGCGCGGTCTTATCCGCATGCACCAATTCAATAAAGTAGAAATGTTTTGTTTCGCCAAACCCGAAGAAAGTATGACGATCTTTAACGAAATGGTGGCAAGTGCAGAAAAAATCCTTGAAGGCCTCGGACTTCATTACCGTTCTATGCTTCTCTGTACTGGAGATATGTCTTTTTCTGGCGCACGTACTATCGACATAGAAACGTGGTTACCTGGTCAAGAAAAAGAAGGCAAAAAAGCTTACTACGAAGTGTCCTCCGTTTCCAATTGTAGTGACTTCCAGGCGCGTCGCTCAAATATTCGTTTCCGAAGAGGTAACGACAAGCCCGAATTTGTCCACACCCTTAACGGTTCAGGACTAGCAACCTCACGCCTTATGGTCGCCCTTCTTGAAAACAACCAAAATGCCGACGGTTCAGTAAATATCCCGCCAGCACTAAGTAAGTATCTTGGTGGAATCACTAAGTTAGAACCTGAGATCTAATCCAATAAAAGGTAAGTAATGAGTTCAGAACGCTGTATAGAAGATTTAATTTCTTTTCTTGATGGATCCCCTACTGCTTGGCATGCCATCGATAACTGCAAAAAAAAATTAAAGGCTCTAGACTTTACTGAGCTCAAAGAAAGCGAACGCTGGGAGATTTCTCCCGGCGGTAAATATTATATCACCCGAAACGGAACATCAATATTCGCTTTCATTGCGCCAACATCCGCACCTACAGAAGCTATCATCGCAGCCGCACACACTGACAGCCCCGCCCTTAAAATTAAGTCGAACGCGGAATACAAACATGAAAATATGACGATGCTAGGAACAGATGTGTATGGTGGACCCCTGCTATCTTCGTGGTTAAACCGCGATCTTATGATTACGGGTAGAGTTGTTTTTTCTAACTCGAATGAAGCACTAGAAACTAAGCTTATTGCTCTTGAGGAGTTTCCTGTTACGATTCCTCAACTTGCCATTCATTTAGATCGAGGTGTCAACGAAAAAGGGCCTGCCTTAAACAAGCAAACACACCTCGATGCCCTCGCAGCCGTCAACTATGAGGGTGATAGCTTTCTAATGGATATCATTCAGAAAGAAGTGGGAAGCAACAATATCCTAGGGCATGATTTATTCTTATGCCCCATAGAAAAAGCTAAGCGCCTTGGATATAATAAAGAGTTGCTTGCGACTTATCGTTTTGACAATTTAGGTAGCGCCCATGCAGCACTCACCGGAATCACTGATTCTATAGAACCCGCAAAAAATACAATCAAAGCAATAGTCCTTTGGGATAGTGAGGAAATTGGATCTGCCACAGCACAAGGGGCTGAGTCGCCATTTTTTACAGATTGTTTAGAACGAATTACCCTTAGCTACGGACTTGATAGGGAAGATTATTTTCGTTTGATAAGTAATTCACTATGTTTGTCAATTGACCAAGCACATGCCTTACACCCCAATTACCCTGACAAACACGATTCCCAGCATGCACCATTGCTTGGAAAAGGTATCGTCATCAAATATAATGCTCAACAAAAATATGCTACAGATGCCGACACTGAAGCTGTTGTTCAATTTATCTGTCAAAAAGAAAACATCCCTTTCCAAAAATTTATCTGTCGCGGTGACATTCCCTGTGGATCTACTATTGGACCTTTACATGCATCTGCTACAGGAATGAAAACTGTTGATTTAGGATTACCTCAGCTTTCTATGCATTCAGTACGTGAGCTAGGGGCATGTGATGACCACATTTCGATGTGTCATTTCATCTCTGTTTTTTTTAACACAGGCCTTATCAAATTTAATTAGCCTGCTCTCTACTAACAAAAATTATAAATTTAAAATTTGAGTGAATAAACTGACTTCCCCAACTTGTATTGATCCAAAGGTAAATTTTATTACATCACTCTCTTCTGTTTCACCTGAAGAAATCAAAAGCTCAATAAACGCTATCAATACACAACTTACCACACTCATTCACTCAAGTGTACCTAAGGACACGTTCTCCTCAATTACAGTATTGGATACTCATAGACTTACTCGTTTAAAAATCGAAAATTTATTCTCAACCTCCACACTTGCCAACAACGAGATAGAGAACGTGGAAATATACATGCTCTTTCAGACTTTCCTCAAACGGTCAGAAATTTTCATAGAACGGTATTTGGATAGGTTTTTGAAAATAATAAATCGTAATACACCAATTAATCATTTCATAAAACTTACAAAAATCATCTTTGAGCATGCTTCAAAACATAAAAATTGGTACAGAACAAATAAAAATACACTATTTGATCTAGTGTCCATCACAAAAGAAATTATCTGTTTAGAAGAGATTTGTAAAAAAGACTTAATACGTCTTGCTAATTTTGCCGCTCAAATGTCAATTTCTGATACATTTAATCCAGTCAATGCCACAGTTAAAGTTGGAACTTGTATATTTAAAGTTAACAACTTGAAATTTTTATATTACAGTCATTTTGCTCGAGCAATGTATAGAAACGTATACAAGGAAACAAACGATCAGGCTCTAATACTTCAAGAAATCCCCCCCAACGCCTTTCTAGCAGTTAGCCAATTCATAGAAACTGAAGAAATATCTATTTTTAAAGAAAAGTCCATACCTGAGCTTATTCAAATTTACGAAACTACTAGCCGTCTCATGATGAACAGTGGTATAGTCACAAAACTTATCAACGTGATAAATAGCAAGGTTTCTGATATGACAATTAGTTCAACAAGTGCAGGGCTCCTCTCTCTTAAAATTAGCCGTCAACAAAGTGATGTTTCGAATCGGATTTTATCGAATCAAACCGTCAAAAGTGAAGTTACTGAAATAGATCTTAGAAATTTTAATGACATCAACAGCGAAGATATACGAAACATTCTTAATACATTCCAAAATACGGGAACCCTTCAAGTAAGTTTTCCAAACTATATTGACAGGTCAGGTTGGACCGCTCTTTTCAACATAGCAACGATCAAGGACTTACATTTAAATTTTCAAAATGATCAATGGAAAGTCAGCGAAAAAAGAGTTTTTAATCAAGCTCTCTTTGCTCTTAAAGAGGTTGCCGATACATTACAAAAAAAATCAAACACCTGTTTCAAGATACATCTCCACAGCCTTAAAAATATTGACTTCGAAACTTTAGCACTGATACACAAAATTCTTTCAAAAAACATCGCCACACTAGACTTATCCTCTTCTGAAATAAGCAGTAAACAGCTCACAGAAGTTCTTGAGGGTACAGAAAGCCTTGCTCGATTAAATCTGAGTTATTGTAAAAAAATTGACGCTGACACTCTAAAAAAAATCACTACTTTCTGTCCGTATATTAACGACCTTTCTTTCCTCAACACGAGGAACATCTGTTCGGAAACAATTAAAAGTATTTGTAAGGCTAGTCAGGGAATTTCAGTGCTGAATTTAGGGTGGCAATCCTCAATAAGCGACGATTCTTTCACCTATATTGCCAACAACTGCAAAAAGATAACTGAGTTAAATTTAACAAATACCAATAAAATACAGGACTCAGACTTACTCATGATAGCAAAAAAGTGCAAACAGCTTTCAATCCTTAAGCTCAATTGGTGTAACAAGCTTACTGAAGCAAGCCTACAGTATCTGACAGAACACTCAAATTCCTTACGCTCCCTCTCGTTAACAGGAGCTATCAAAAGAAATAACATTCCTACTGATGAAATCTTTGAAGCCCTATTTGCATCGAGGAATGCTCCATTTGAACTCATAATATCAGATAGAATTCTTCCCCTTGAGAAAATCGAAATGTATCAAAAAAAATACCCTCTAATCACTATCGTCGTAAACAATCGCTAGTTACCATCGCAAAAGCCTTAAAACCCGGTTTGCGTTGACTTGCTACTCACCTTACGCAACAGACTCTTCAAGTAAAATGTATTATCACAGATTTTTCGCACGTTGGTTAATTTATAGATTTGTAATTCTATTATATTCGACACTATTTTCACTCAGCATCTATATCCAAATCATTTGTTAAAATACGTTTGCCTAGCGTGATTGACAGGTTTTAAGGTAGTACTTTTCAACGATAAGAACGATATAACGATACTAACGATAAAAAGATTACAAAGTATTTAAGACTATTCAGATGCACAGATAACTGTGACATGAGTTAAGGGATAATTTTCCTTATCGTTATATCGTTATATCGTTATATCGTTATATCGTTGAAAACTATTTAAGTTTGCCGTTACACTCAAATACATTTTATTAAAATTTAAATATCCTTTGTAGACAAGCTATCACAGCCAGATCAGAGCTTTAGCTGCGTAGGGTGAGTTACTACTTAGCACCAATCCTCAATATACATGGTTACAAATAAGCGATCATTAACTACCTAAGAAGGGTTAATCAGGAGTATTCACCGCACGTACATCTGCCCCTATTGTTTGCGTTGCGTAAAGAAGAGCATTAGCAAAACTTTTAAGATCAGAGACTGTAGACGAACGCGAGCGATCGATGAAATCTAGTAAAAAACTCACAAAATCAGCACGTTGATTTTTATCGGGTATCTGCATGAGACTTACATTAAGCTGCTGCACAACGGTATTGAGAAGGTCATTTTCCGGTATTCCATTTTTTAAAATGCTAGCAAATTCTTCCGGTGACAAATTACTGAACTGTGCCTGGGACTTAACATCAAATACAAGCACCGTTGTTAAAGTCACCATCGAGGCCATTGCATTGACTGTCTGCTTTTGAGCCTCGGGAAGAAGGAGATATTGAGGGTCCATTGCCGCCATAAACTTGCTCATATCCTGCGTTTTTTCTAGTGCTTTTTTGGCAAACTCCTGGACAAATTCCTCATCAACTTTCTCCGAACTAACATTTCCCTCATTACCTCTATGCTTCTTAAATACATCCAATGAAGCCTCGACCGCTGTAGAGTAAACAGGTAAAGGAACCATCAAATTCACTTGAGGAATTTGCTGCGAAATACCTGGTGTCGAAGCAAGAAGCTCCGGAAGTCCCGTAGAATCCGAACCACCTCCTAGAGGTCTCATTGAAATATCTTTTGCCAGAGGGTTTATTTCAAAAACTTCTGTCGTTAGCAGGGCAGTCAGGACAGGAACAAGTTTTTTTACATCTTCATTGATTTCTACAGGATCTTTATAATTAGAGCGATACTGCTTAAGAGCATGCTGCCCTACAATATCACGAAACTGATTTCTTTGCGTCTGAGAAAGTTTCTTCCAATTTGTCACAAAATTAGTATCTATCCCTTTCGAAACCTCTTTATAGTCTGATGAGGAATCGCCTATTTTTAAAGCTAAATCCCTAAGCTGTGCCTTCTCATCAGAACTCGTCTGAATCTGACCTGACTCAATACTATCTTTTACAACTTTAGCTTGATTTCTTTGGGAACTTTGAACGCTATCTTGCGCGGCCTTTTTTATTGCACTCTCTTTAGCTATTTGCGCTTGAATTTGAATCTGCTCATTCCAGTCATCAAGCATCTGATTCACAGCATCGTTGTACGACTGGGAAATAGATTGAACTCCTTTTGCAAGAGTCTCAGCTGAAGACAAGGCACTGGAATATAAGCCTGTCTGAGTACTTACACTCAAGTTGGGTAACGATGCAACAAATTCAATAACTAAAGGCTGCTCGCTACTTTTAGAAAGCGATGATTGCCCTCTTTCATCAACTGGCAGTTCTGCTGAAGAAACCTGCTGCGTGGGTCCCGTAGTTGTCGGAGCAAAAGTGTGTCCACCACCGCTAACTCCACTTGGATCGGCATTAATCCCCATTACACCCTCTTCCTTTAAAATTTTAGCATTAGAAAAAAAAGAAACTTTTCCCTACCTAGAATTATTATATCACAATTAACACATTAAAATAAAATTTACATTTTTCTACATTAACAACATCTTTAAAAAACAAATACTTCTAACCGACTACCATTTATAATGATTGACCTCTAAATAACATTTTACTTTTCACTCATCGAATAATCCTGTATAATCACAACGATTACTGGGGGTACACATGGGACACAATCACTCACACTTTAACTCCAAAGACGCTGTTGCGCATGTCGTAGAAAAGCAAGCGCAAGGAATTTTTGATGCCACAGAAATCCATGGCACCGAAATTCCTGGCCACTGGTCAGCAGCTACAGATGCTGCTAAAGAAACCTCTATCGTTATCCTCACCGTTTGGGAGCTGCTTGTTGAGCTCGACATCCCTGACTTTCAAATATTTAAAGTTCTCGGCGTCTTTGCTGCAGCATGGCTCGTATGGAAAAGTGGACGCAGTGCATGGTTAGGCTGGTCACGCCTCGAAAGACTTCATCGCATTATCGCACAGGAAAAGTGGGAAATCGACCATCACCGCGGACAAGAACGTGAAGAACTCAAAGCACTCTATCAGGCAAAAGGATTTGAAGGAAAACTTCTTGAAGATGTCGTAGACACCTTGATGGCTGACGGCGACCGCCTATTAAAAGTTATGGTCGAAGAAGAGCTCGGACTATCCCTAGAGTCCCACGAACACCCCATTAAACAAAGTTTTGGCGCTGCAGTTGGAACAATTATCGCAACAGGAATCTGTGCTTTAGGTTTCGTAACCTACCCTACATGGGGTATACTGTATGCTACACTTCTCGTTATTGGTGCCGCTGCTGGGCTTTCCTCCCGCTATGAAAGTAATCGCACAATACCCGCTGTAGTTTGGAATATAGGTATTGCCGTGCTAACATACGGAACAGTACATAACTTAATAAAATTCTTCATAAAATAATGGAACTTCATGACTTCAACAATCGCAGAAAGCAACCAACCTCACCCACATACAAAGCACCCTGTCGTTTTCGATGAATTTTTTGACATGGGTCTCGATGAATCTGCAAGTCCCTTTCTGACTCCTGGATCGAGAAAATGGAGTGAAAACCTCACACTCAAAACGTCCATCCTTTCAGCTGTACTCTTGATCCTCTCATTTACACTATCGTTATTCCCATCGACTGTTCCCCTGTCAAACTTAGCTCTCATTGCTGTTTACGTTACTGTCGGCATTCCCCCACTTATTGAGTCGATAGAAGACATCATTAGCTTAGAAATCAACATCGATGTTTTGATGACAATAGCCGCTTTCTCTTCAGTGCTCATTGGCAGCGGTATGGAAGGAGCACTTCTATTAGTTTTGTTTGCCATATCACACGCGATGGAACATGCAGTTGCGGCGAAAGCAAAAAGCGCTATCAATAGCCTTACAAAGCTCTCCCCAACAACAGCATCAGTCATAGAAAGCGACGGTACACTTATCGAACGATCTGTCAAAGACATACCGCCAGGAACCAAAATTCTAGTAAAAGCCGGCTCTATCGTACCCTTAGATGGAAAAGTTGTTGAAGGGACCTCTTCACTAAATTTAGTTCATCTTACAGGCGAAAACCTCCCTGTCACAAAAGTTCCTGGTGACCAAATCCCCTCTGGAGGGCAAAACCTTGAAGGAGCCCTCACCATCGAGGTCACTCACACTTCAGCAGACTCGACGCTATCGAAAATTATAAAACTCGTAACCCAGGCACAAGAAGCTCGTCCACGCCTCCAACGTTGGTTTGACAAACTAAGCAATACCTACGCCTCTACGATTATTTTTCTAGCGGTAACTTTTGCTTTACTCATGCCTTATTTTTTAGGTATTCCTTTTCTATCACACGAAGGCTCTGTCTACCGTGCACTAGCTTTTCTCATAGCGGCATCGCCGTGTGCATTAATTATCGCGATCCCGATCGCTTACCTCAGCGCTATCAGTGTATGTGCGAAAAATGGAATTCTTCTAAAAGGAGGGTTAACCCTCGACGCCCTTGCAAGCTGTAATGTTTTCGCATTCGATAAAACGGGAACGTTAACAACAGGAAAACTACAGTGCCTGGCCATAGAAACCTTATCGCCCGATGAAGACTCACTTAAAGAAACAGCCCTTTCCGTTGCCTACGCTTTGGAACGAAATGCCGTTCACCCCATAGCAGAAGGAATTATCAATTACGCTAAAGAACAAAAGGCTAAATTAGCAAAAATTGACAATTTTAAGTCTATACCAGGCTATGGTTTAGAAGCCACGACCCTCATTAACAACGAGGAGGTGTCTTGCTCAATTGGCCACGTAGAGTTTATCACAGAAAAACTTTCCGACGACCATGCTGCAAAAATCATTAAACATACTGATAGTATCAAAAAACAAGGTGACCTAGTAGCGGTGATGCTGATGGGAGCTAATGTTTTTATCTTCCACTTTGAGGACACACCTCGAACACTCATTAAAGAAACTCTTGCCGAAATGAAGCGGATTGGCAAGAAACGATTGTTAATGCTTACTGGCGACCACGAGGAAAGTGCCAAGAAAATAGCTCGTGAAATGAATATTGACGAATATTACGCAAACCTTCGCCCGGAAGACAAACTCCAATACGTCGGAAAAATAGCACAAAAAGAAGGCCTCGCTATGATTGGCGATGGCATCAACGACGCTCCTGCACTAGCAAGAGCTACGGTAGGTATTTGTATGGGCCAAGTTGGGAGTACAGCAGCAGTAGACGCTGCCGATGTGATTCTACTCCAAGACAATATAGAACAGCTCAACTGGCTGGCTGGAAAATCACTGCAAACCCAAACGATTGTGAAGCAAAATCTAGCCATTGCGACTGGGGCGATCCTCATTGCTAGTATACCGGCTCTTGCTGGAATCGTTCCACTCTGGCTTGCCGTCATCCTCCATGAAGGAGGAACGGTACTTGTCGGACTCAATGCTTTACGACTGTTAAGTAAGTAAGTTCTTAAATCATAATACAGCTTTCACTTACTTTTTTTTTACAAGGTGACCTTGAACTTCTATAGTATCTACTCCCTGCAGCATTTTCGTCCATGAGCTTTCCAAAAAACTGAAGACCTTATCAGAGTCTTGTTTTAAACTGGAGTAGATTTTAATCAACTCAAAAATTTGCTCTAAATTATGGATATTTCCATTTAATTCATAAGCGCGAATCGTTAGTTTTTGCAACTTAACGATACTGGTAAACAACTGGTTCATTGAGATTTTCGACAACTCCTCATTTTGCTCAAAGATACAAAATAAAATAGATAAAGCAGCTTCAGAAAAGTCCACATCGCAATTTTTCTGTTCTACCATCTTAATAGAAAAATCAATAAATTTACCTACAAATTCAATTCTTAGTGTATTGCTATAATTAAAGGTCTCTACTTTATCCGAACAATACGGTGTGTATTGGTACCCTTTAAACATATCGATCAATATATTAATTTTTTTGGTGATTTGAGTTGACACATCTTCATTACTGTATTGCCGTAACTCCTTAAAATCATGAAGATTTTTATATAAAGATGAATCGTAAAGTTCATCGAGAGGGAGCTCCACAATACTGTCTAAAGTAGTATCTAGCTTCATTGAAGGGTTGCGCTCCGCTGTTATCGAACCAAAAAAGTTGTCAAAAATTAAGCTTTTAAACTTGGGCTGTTCCTTATAGACAATATCCGATAAATTAACAAAGGACATCAAAGACCAATCGTAGGGAATTACGCATTTTGAATGTTGTAGCCACCGAATATTTGAAAAAAGAGCTTGTTGAATGTCAGTAGCTGTTTCTTCGGCAAATAATTTTATGCCGCGGTCCTTAGAACAGAAGAGTGCAATGCGAGTAAACTCTTGATAAGAATCGATATTTATACAATTCTTTAGTAATCGCTTGTAGAGATTAAAGCGTCTTTTTAAGTGTAACGCAGATAAATAGTCACTAGAGAAAGCCATAGGTGAAAAAATAAACTTATCTACTAAACTGATTACATTTTTATTAATATAGAAGGGAATCTTACAAATTTCAGTAAGAGCGGTATAGGCTACAGATAGAAATAAATAAGTCGTATGCTCATCTTTTCCAGGGAAAGACAACATTTTATTTACTAAACCGGAGATAAATTTTACGGCAAAATTTATATTAGCGGCATGAGAAAGGTCCTCTTTACATTCAGCTAATACGTTATTCCCATCAATGCGATTTCGCCGCGATAATTCATCATAAGGTTCATGAATAATCTGACTAATAATTTCCTGAAATGAATGATAGTCCGGCTTTGTACTAACGGTACATCCATAAGTGAGTTTAACTAATAGCTCACAAAATTTGGAAGGGTTTTGGAACTCGACCATAATTTTAGCTAACCGATCTAACATCATATCTAAGTATTCAGGTTGCTTGGAAGGATCCGTAAAATAAAATTGAACAGCTTTAATTAGAGATTCCTCAATTTCATCTACAGAATCCGTATTTCCCTCTGCTCTTAACAAAAAGGTTCCAAAGAGATGAGAAAATTGATTCAAATCTGCTATCGGAAGAAATAATTTAATATTTTCATGAGATATAATTTTAAATATTTCATCGAAATAGTTGTAACTAATTAACTTTTCAAAGATTCCTGATATATGATCATTAGCAGTCAATTTATCACAACTAACTGTCTTTAAGTCAAGCTGCTTAAGAAGCATGTTCACGGTATGATCAAGGTTCTCAAATATATACTTCTCAATTTTCTCTAACACAGAACCGTGTGAACGTGAAACCAAGACATTGCCCTCTTTTGCAACCTTACCTCCCCTATCCAGCAATTTATTATCCGTACAGCTATCTGCTAGAAAAGCAAGAAAAATAAAGGTGTCAACTTTTTCGCTTTTAACTTGACTGAGAATCTTAGAGAAAACTCCAAAAATAGCGTCAAGCGCCTCTACAGAAACACTGCTGTAGGATCCGACAGCACAGAGCCATCGATTCATAGAAGTGATTGTTGACTCTCGATCTACATCTAAAAGTTTGCTATCCACAAGGCACTTTAGTATATTAATCCCAACCATGTTCACTTCAGGGCTTTTAGCTTCTAGAAAGTAAGAAGCTATTGTCAAATAACTACTATATTTATTTTTACCGAGCTTTTGTTGAGATTTAATAAATTTTTCGGATAATAACAATCTTTTGATGACTTGTAATTCTTGAGATTTTTTTGGATTTTGCTTTATCTCCAAAGCTGCCTTCAAAATGAGATTATCGACCACTTCTACGCCCCACTGTATCTCAGTCGATACAGGGAAAGTATTCCATATGGTATTAAGGTCATCAAAAAATTCTAATGATTTACACTGAAGATTACCAGAGAGCAGGATGCAAGTGGCTTTCCAACATTCTCCTCTACTAGAATTGTTACGATTATCCTTACTAGAATTTACATACATCTTGTCGTAGTTTCGAAATGCACTGTAGACAGCCTCTACGTCTTGATTTTCACGATTTTGATTAATATGGTCTAGATAACCTAACCAAATTTTAGGAAGTACTGGAATTCCAGTATGAAGTACTTTAGCAATACTCTCGAAGGGAATACAGTTTTCTGTTTCTTTTCCATAAATCAAGCGTTCCAGAACATTTGAAAGCTTTTTACTCACAGTATCACTTTTAATTAGAAAATTATTGTGCTCTAATATTTTCTGAATATAGTCAACAACTTCTTCAAATTTATGATCATTGCAATAACTACAAATAAGATCTTCAATTAAAGAAGTTTTAGTTTGCTTCGATAGACATTTTTGTAAGTTCTCCAACAGCATTGAATTTTGATCGAAAGCTTTTATTTTAGTGAGCTGTTTTACCCATGACTCTAAGGAGGTGACTAGCTCAGTCTTTTCAGCATCTTTCGGGGAGTGTACGTATTTATTAATGATGAGGAGCCATTTTTCAATTTGGTGACACTCCTTATTTGAAATGTCATCTCCAATAGCTTTGCAAGAAAAATTTATAATTTTATTCTTGTTTTGCACATTCAATTTTTTTGTTCCTCTTGCTCTTTTTGTAATTGAATCAATGATTCCATAAGCCTGCAAATAAAAGTTACTACCTCCAAATACTTCTGGTGGCTTCTCTATTAAATCTAATATTATACTCTTGTCAATTGATTCAATCGTCCCAATATTTTTGATGATGTTTAATTGGATGATAAATTCGAAAACAGAAGAGAACTCCTCTTCATTCACTGCTAACTGTACTAAACCCCCTAATTTTTCCAAAAATACATCCGTAATAGGATATTTACAGTGGGAAGCTTTAAGGAAATTGGTACTCAAGCCTACAATAGGAGCTATCTTTAGGTTATTCCTTTCCTTACTTGAAGCATCTGTAACGAAGTCTAACAGGTAGTTAAATAAAAATAAAAAATCTGTATTTACAAATCCCTGAGACCTATCTTTAAATCGAGAAATATAGCCAAGTAATGCATTTATCTCACTACAGCTAATAGAGAAATTAATTTCTTTATTTATTATTTTTTTTAAAACAAAGTTGATATAAGTGAATCTGACGTGTTGATCGCCGGCATCTATATCGGTCACAGCAGAGACTTCAGCAATAAATTTTTGAACAACAGAGGGAGTCTTTTCTGCTACCGCAGGAATAAATTTGATGACCTTACTCCATTCATGCTGCTCAATATAGTATATAAGTAATTCTAGAGATAAATCCGTTTGATTATCTTCACTTTTTAATGCTGTTTCGTCGACTTTATCCATCCACAAAAAACACTTTCTCCTTACATTTTGCAAGCATTTTAAGTCATTAATAGCAAAAAGTGAGCAAAACTGTTTTTTTTGATCGATGAACTTGTTTACCTCTGTAGCAAATAAATTGTCAGCAAATTTTATAATTACCGTAGAAGAATTTCCAAAAAGATACCTTCGTAATCGCTCTGGTTCCTTTAGGTTGTTACTCCAAAATATCATAGCTTTTTCTAAAGGAATAGCGTCACTCTCTAAAAGTTTCATAAAGTGATTAGTGAAATTTCTATCGTATCTTGCTGGCTTTAAACTTTCAGATAAGGGACTTGAAAAGAAAAAAGTCATCAATTCTGTAGCATTATCTAAAGATTTTTTTTCTACCCACGCGATATATCTAAGGGTCACATCAACAAGCTTTTGTCTATGAACATAAGTCTCGTTTTTGCGCAATTGTTGAAATTGGTTCAATATGGTTTGAGTAATTTCGCGATCAATATCTCTTACCTCACTGTTTTTCTGAATGATCAGATCCACTAAATGTTTATACAAACAAATTGCATAGTTCACGCGGTATACTTGGTGATTAAGTCCCAATAAAAATACTTTGGAAAGATTGCAATCTGTAAAGTCAGGATAATTTTGAGTTAAAGCTCTAACAGTCAACTCAAAATCTACTTTTCTGAGGGTTTCAGGGTTAAGTCTGTCTAATATTTTCTTATATAAATCAGGTTGTTTCAAATTTCCAAGTATAACAATTAGTGCGCCCCTAATATGACTTGGAATCTCTTTGATATTATTAAAATGATTGCATGTGTACTTTAATTGAGAATTTTTACATCCAGGTGCAATCACTTCTAAAGTCGAGTTCAAAAGTGTAAGAAATTTAAGAATATACTCATTATCCAATTCACATAAAAGATCAATGCGATCATAAACAACAAATATTTTTGCGATTAGTTCACTCTTGTATAACTCGTGAATAAACAAATCAAATCCAATTTTGCGTAACTGTAAATCACAACTATCAATTAAATGCTCGCTTTCGAAAAACACATCGGGAAAATATTCAACACGCGAAAGCTGCTTATTTGCTATTTCTATTTTACCACACAGTGTTTCCCATAATTGACTAAGCAACGATTGATATTCTTTAGGACAAGAAAAATTATTGATAGTTTCAAGTGCCTGCTTTACATCATTGTTTATGATAAAGGTGCGAACTTTTTCGCCATCTTTTACGCGCAGCTGTAAACCTTCACCACCATCATATACTCTTGCACTGTATTCGACAGTTTGATCTCCTAGGCCACTTAATAATCGTAAATTTCCAGCAAGAACGATATATGCATGAATGATCGATAAAGGTACATCCGTACCTGTCAATAACTGATACACTATCGATATGAAAAGATTTTCATTATCATTCCTAGTACACTTTTCTAAAGTTGTCAGAAAAAAAGCTTTTCCAAATGCATATGTACCTTTCATGTAGTAAGTTGCATTCAACAAAAACATAATTGATGAGTTCATTGTGATCACTGATTCAACGTTTGCACCATCATCTGAAATGTGTACTGTACTATGATGGTTAACGCATGTTTTCACAAAAAGAGCTTTTAGTTTTTCAAGAGGACTTTTTGAAAAGCTAAGTGTTCGTTGAAGAATGGTTCTTAGTTCCATCTCCACTCCAGGAGAGGGAAAAGTGTAACCTCGTGAAAGATATGACATCAACATCAACCAGCCGTCTTGATTTACCGTCAGTAACTCTGAAATGTGGATGGTTTTTGTTAACCTTGAAATCATCGCCTGCCAAGCAGCGACCGTATTTTGATCACAAATTTTTGCTGCACAGGTTTTAGTGTTTTGATCGCATTTCCCTAAATCAACATCAATGAATAGATAGTCCCTACTAAATAAATGATTCCGTGCAAGTTTTTTTACTATTAAGTTATCGACGCACTTTCCCTTTCCATCGGAATATGCAGTCGCAAGATAGTCGCTTAAACCATCAGACCAGTGAGTTTTTTTCGTGAAAGCATTTTTATCGATATAGGAATAATCCCTCTGCGTACCTCCTGCAAAATTCACCTTATTTAGAATATATTCAACAATTAACTTTTCAATTGCTTGAATATCAAAGTAATCAAGTTCATCACAAATGATTCTTATATCTACATCGGGAGGTAAATCCTCAAATTCTTTGCGCATTTTCTCGGTCAGTAAAGCGCCTATTTCCTCGCAACTAAGCAACTCCAAAGCTGCAACAAAATATTGTATTCCTAAAATATAGGGGACAATTCCTCCAACCAAATGAACCTGAAGACCTTTTTTCCCTTTTTCCAAAACATACTGCTCTACAATACGCGCAATGTCTAAAAAGTTTATGGAAACTCTTATTGACTTATCTTTAAAAAGTATCTCGCATTCTGAAAATAGTACTTCCTGTAAACGGTGGATCTGTTTAGGTCCAAAAAATGGTAGATTCCCTTTCATCTTATGGAGTCTTTCCCTATCGATCACGCCATACCTATCGGTAATCTCTTTGTTACAAAATAGCTTTAAAGCTTTATTTCCCAGAGTGTCATCGATTGCTATGTGAGAATTAGTCCCGATATTTTTTTGTATAGAAACCGTGTTTTTACTCACTTCCTTCGAATTACCACTGACATCTACGGTTTCCAGTGTTTTTGGGGAACTTGGACCAATATGCATAACAGTTTTTCCTATTTTACTGTCTATTAAATTAGTTAAATAGGATACTATACTACTGTTCCATATAAACTTCAATAAAGTTCAAAAAATTAACACTTCCATATCTTATTAACCGACATAAAATAAAATCTCATATCTTTCTAATCATACACGCTTATTGTGATCAAAATATAATCACAACTTTACAGCAATAGTATTCGACAAACCTCTACGTAACCATGCTTCGTGACTTTGTTGGGTGTGTTGCATAACTCTCTCTGAAAACAGGTTCATCACAAAAACGCGTACCTTCACATATGAAGGTGATATAGTCTTTTCAAAAGATCGTTTGGATAAACAAGTCGATTGCGAGCGAAAATAAAAAGCAACAGCTTGAATTTTTTAACAAGATAGACAGGATCGGCTTCGCCGACAGGATAAGATTTAATGGATGGGG
>JAYZJO010000045.1:0-8204 GCA_036164375.1 Chlamydiota bacterium
CCTTCATTAAACTTTAATATCTTAGCTTAAGATTACGTGATTATCGAGGCACACAGATTTCCAAAAAAAATGCTCATATCAAAGCTCCAAAAGGCCGCCTATTTACCTGATTTTCGGAGAAAGTGCCTATTGGGGTTGTTTGTCTGACTTCTGCTAATTAGTGCGGTTCTTCGATTAGAATTTCGTAACTGAAGACAAAGCAGGTTGAACTATAAGTTTTAAAAATGATTGATCAAGATGGGCAGGATCGCCTGCGGCGGCATGATAATAATCAGGGTGACAAAGATGCTTGTATTGAATGTTTCTTTTGCCAAAATTTATCAACAACCTAACTCCAAGGTCATTCATAACGTTAAAACACGAATCCAATATCATTTCCGTTAAATCTGAATGTTCCAAAAAATACCTATTCTGCAGCCGTAGGCTATCCTGATTATCTTCTTCAAAAATTTTAAATTGACCTTCATTAGACTTTAATATCTTAGCTTAAGATTGCGTGATTACCGAGGCACACAGATTTGCAAAAAAACTCTCATATCAAAGCTCCAAAAGGTCGCCTGTTCACCTGATTTTCGGAGAAAGTGCCTGTTGGGGTTGTTTTGATGCGTCAGTTCTGACATGTATTATGCTTTCCGAGCATTTAGAACCTGTTAATTCACGGAAAATGAGGTACTGTTCTGAAAAACGCGATTATTTATTTATAACCTACTTTGCGTTCAAACTCAGCTCAAGGTCTATGCACCACAAAGTCAAGACTGAAGTGGTGCATAGGTAAGGGGTTTGTTGATAAATCGAGTTTTGTTATTTCATAATCATTATTGTTTCGGCGAAGATAAATAGCGCTTCTCAGCTTCATTAGCAACACCTATTGGCATTAGAACATCGTACCTAAAATTGTTTGGTCCATTCTGCGTTTTGTAAATTAAACCTCGAGAATTTCCAGTATCGCCTTCAGTCTGTACAAGCACATAGGATTGATGAGTTTGGCTATATCTATAAATGTCGCTTACATTCGAACTTAAAACACTGAACTTTTCACTCATAAACTGAGTGGCTCCAGTGAATCCATTAGCACGTATTTGATCCGCGTATCTGTTTTTTTCTTTACGTAAACGTGAGATAAACTCCCCAAAGTATTGATTTACCATGTTTTGATTGTTCGGGTCTGCGATTGCTGCAGCAAATCGTTTAACCTCTTCCACGCTCCACTTTTTATCTAAGGGTATCCTTTGATACTTAGAAGGTGGTAATGTTTGCAAGGCATTAGCAAGTTTGCTGCTAGTTTCTACTGCAGGTACTTCAGTAGAAATTTGTTGAATATTATCCTCGGGAGCAATTTCCATCGGAGAGGGCTCAACTTCCTCACTTAGAAGTGCAGAAAGCGGGCTTATTTTTTCGAATATTTCGGTAAACTCTTCATAGTTTACAGCCTCTTGAATTTCTTTCATTCGACTAACGAGCAATCTTTCAATACTAGGTTGACCGTTTTCCTCCATCACCTCTAAAATGGGTGTTGAGTTGTAAAAGCCAGGTTCATTTGTGGATCGGAGCATAAAGTTTTGTAAAGCTCTATGAGTAAGAATTTCGCACCATTTTTTTAATCGTTCTTTAAGTGTCCCTCTCGAACTCATGAAGAATTCACTCGCTAAAGTTTTTTCAGTAAACTTTGTTTTCACATAAGAAGAGTGAATGTTTTCAAAAAATAATTCGAGAACGTTTCGATCGCCTCCACGGCCTACTCTCAAGACTCTTGCGATAAACTGCCTTTGCAAGGCTGGATTCCATGAGTTTCTTAAAAACACTAAATTGTCGACATAACCAAGGTTAAGGCCTACTCCTCCAGCTTTAGCAGGTAGCAGTAATACTGCATTCGTAGACTCGCTAAGTTCTTTTAAGGCAGCTGAACGTTTTTTGTCGTTTTCTCCAAATTCAATCACTGGTTTGTCATAGTATTTCTCAAGGACAGTTTTTAACACTTTTGCCTCAGCATTATAATCATACACAATGATAGCGCGCGAATTTTGCACAATCATATCTGAAAATACTTTATTTGAAACCAGGGTTTTTGCTAAGAAATATTTATCGAGTACTGATACGTTTCTACTCTTTTTATATTCATTTATTTTTTCAGCAATGGATGTTATAGACGAATCTAAAGAGGTGTTATTTTTGATGTTAAGCCCTCCCTCTCCTTGATCGATCAAGAGGCGTGTAATATTGGGAGTGAGTGCAATAATACTTAGATCACTTACATTAAAAGATGATTTATTATATACCTTTGCACATGTTTTGTTGATTTTATAAGCGAGATCTCTGTTAGCTTGCGAATGGTTTGTTTGTGAAATTGAAATTTTCTCTAATACTCTTTTTTCTTTCGGAATATTATCTCCCCAAACCTCTATAACATCGCGATCATTAAACGATTTAGAAACAACGCATTGCTCGATTATCTGTGCCAGAACATTTGCATAACCGAACGATTTTAAGATATCATCACTTTCAAGCCCTTTACTTTCCGTGAATGAATCACAAATTCTTTCGACAGCCTTTTTTTGCACCTCTAAAATGGAACTTATCGTACTTGCTTTAAAATCCCCTTTTTTGTTGCTGATCGTTAATAGCTGTATTAGCTCCTGAATGTTATTTTCAAAAGGTGTCGCGGTGACTCCTAAAAAGAACCCCCCATGTTCTTGCACTGTTTGTGAGTAGTCACCGATAAACTTGCTCAGTGAAGACTTGTCATTTTCTTTGTCATTGTTATTTTTCTTTTTAGGACTATTGGCTGTATGATACTTTGAGGCTTCATCAGCAAAGACCGCGAGGTGAGACTTTTCTTGGACAAGTTTATTAAGGCCTTCATTCTTTTGTAGGGTATTTTTCAATTGTTCATATCCCAGGATGATAATAGCGTTAGGAGTCCCGTAAGCATTAATAATGCTATTACAGTCTTGACCACTAGGCGAAACTATTTTACAAATGTCATAATGGATAAGATTCAAACATTGATTTTTCGAAAATTGCGTCGATGCATCTTCAGGGAGTGCGTTTCTCGGGTAATTGCTAAGTTGACTAATTTGTAAAATTGAATCGAGTACCTTATCCCTCGTATCATTTGAAGTAATGAACGGAGGAGACCAAGTTGGATTTTCATTATGATAAGCAATATAATCAATAAGATTTAATTGACCTGCTATTTTTCCATCGATGGAGAGCTTATTTAAGAATAAAGATATCGTATCCTTCATAAGATTGTTGAGAGGTAACACATGTTCTTTGCACAAATAAGCTGTTGATAGTAAAGGGTACATGGTATCCCAATAGAGTTCCTCAAGAATTTCTTCTTTTTTTAGAATCTGTTGTATTGAGTGTGGTTTTCTAACTGCACTTTTTCCTTTTCTTGCAAAATCTGCATACTTTAGTTTTGCAGCTTGATATTTACTTTGCCATACTGTTTTAAACGCTTGCGGATCATGTTGATTCAAGACTTTAAGAGCTGTGATTTTGGCTTCGGAAATCCACTTACGCATTTCACTTTTTGTTTTTTCTCTGGTCGCTGCAGGGACAAGTATCGGTATCACACCGTCCCTACCTTCTGAAATAAGTTCAGCGCAAAGATTTGCGTAAACAAGCGTTTTTCCCAATCCCATCCATAAGCTACAAAGGGGGGTTACTCCACATTGAATTTGAAGCCGTATTTTTCTGAGAGTATCAATTTGGTAATTTTTTAAGGTTTCGATGAGTGGGAATGAAGCACTCTTGTATTCCTTCTCATTTCTTGATAACTTAATATACTCTTTTATTTTCTCGATGTTAGGAAAGTCTAGTTGACCCCAGTTTTTTGCAATCCTTAAAGCTGATTTGTTAGCAATTTTTTCTACAGCACTTTTTATTGTATGTGAGAGAATTTGATTCAATGTTGCATTAAGACCTAAACTATTGAGCTGTTCGTTAGCAACCGATTCTCCGGTAATACTTATTAAAGTACCTTGTTTGTCAGAAGTGTAATTTTTCGAGAGATCTAGTTCTAAAGGAACACTATTGATATCAAAGTCCCTAGCCTCATTATTTTTACGACGGCTTACAAATTTACCTTTAGAAATAGACTTACTGTCGTTAACTTTTTGTTTTTTTCTTGAAGGTTCATCTTCAATTAGCTTAGCTTCATATGTATCGTCCTCGAACTCCTCTCTGCTTCGCTTTTTCAGTAATGGTTTTTCGGAGTTATGCTTAACATTCGCTGATGGCGTTCTTTGACTTTCTTCTTCCACTATTAAGGTTTCAAACTCAACTGGGCTCGTCACATCCTTGTTAATTTCTTCAGAAAGCCCCTGAACTGCACCTCGATATTCCATGGCGTAAAAGGCAACTTCAGTTTCAGCTTTCAATATGTCACCAAGTTTTTGAAGTTCATTACACTCGAGGACAATCAATTTATCATCGTCAAGTTCAAAAGAAAGATCTTTTTCTTTAAGATAGGTAGCGCAGCAGTTCTCCTCATCGTTGGTAATTCCTGAAATATGTGTTGTAAGATCAATAGCTTCCCCATTTTTTTGAATGATCATCGATAAAGGTATCAGCTTCATTCTTCCAGAGCTCGGTACGGGAACTATACATGGAATATTCTGGGGAGCGAAGTTCGTTTCAATTGCTTTCTTGCTCGAAACAAGTCGCGAATATTGGTCTTGTTTAAACTTATAAAGAGCTAGAGCTGTATGAATCGCAAAATTTGGTGATAGTTTGTTCTCTATACTTTCTGAGCCCTTGTCTTTAATGGGGAGAATTCCTTTTAAGACGTTTGGGAGCATTAGTTTTTTTGTAGCTTTAATGCCGAAGTGAAAGAAAAACTCCTTCAATACTCTATCCGCAGTTGATTTGAAAGAGTTTGTGTGAAATTTAATAAGGGGCTCAAGTAAATTATTCCTTGTTTGTGGAGAAAGATCGTCCAGATAGAATCCTGAAAGATTATTACTTTTCACTAATGCTTGGCATATTTCATTAGAATACTTTTGCCACTCAGGTAAAACAGTGTTATTTAATTCACAACGTTTCTTTTTCACATAATCGGTAATAGATAGTTTAGTTTTTTCTACTATAGGGGGAACTGGTGCCTGTTGCGGAGGAGCTATTTCTTCATCAGTTAGGTCTACACACTCTTGAGTAAGGTTTGTTGGATTTAGTGATGAATCTATCTCCATTTCATCACTATCTGAGAGAGTTAAGGGAGAGTCTTCTGACCATGAATTCCAATCAGGTGGATTAGTTTGAGAATTTTGTATGCTTGAAATAAAGCGCAATTCTTCTGAAGAAAGGTTCGATGGAATTGATAGTAAATTATCTTGCGGTGACATGGGAGACATTTGCGGTTGTTGGATGTAATGAGCAGCCTCTGCAGGAAATCCAGGGGGCACAGAAACTGATGTATCTGGAGTTCCTGAACCATTTTGAAATAATGCTGCAAACTCAGATGGAAGATGACTTGGATCTTCTACAGGGTTTGTTAAGGAGGAACTTTCCTCACTTAAGATGGAGCTTAATTCATCAGAGCTTGAAAAGAGATATTCACTGTTTCCATCACTGTATTGGTTTATAGCGGGTGTAAAAAAGCTTTGGTCTAACTGGCCAAGACAAAGATCTTTTAAGCCTATTACAAGTGTCTGGGACTGCTTTCGTACTGCCTCTATATCTCTGAAAGAGTCAATATTATTGAGTCTCTTTTTAAAATTGTTTATTGACTTTTTTGATGCATCATTGACTAGTCGGTCCCGTGTCATTTCTAGAATTGTAGCTATGCAGCGACTATTCCCTCTTTCGTGTTTATTTTGAAAGTGATTTATTAATTCTTGAAGAATTTCAGTAACTGTGGATTCGGATGTTACAAACTCTGGAGCACGAATATGCTCATGCTTTACAGTAATTATATGCTTTTGTATAGCGGAAAATGTAGTTACAAGTGTTGAGGCAATAGCAGATTTTTGACCACTATTATCATTTAAAGGAAAGATGGTGAGGAGGTTTTTAAATAAACGAATGGTTGTTGCTTTACAGAAATCATTAGAGGTTTTATTAGTCGATTCGTCAACTTTATAAAATAATAGTTTCCAAATGTGGTTATTAAATGTATAATTTGCGAGCTTAGCAGAACTCCAACCTTGGGCATAAAGCCTTGTTGTAATCTTCATAAAATTACAGCTAGATGTTTTTCCATCCTTAAGCGTTTCTGCCTGGTGAGAGCCAAAAAGGATATCCTGTAAATTATCTAAGAATGAGTCCTGACTCATAAACCTTTCAAATTTGTCGTTGGGTATTCTAGTGAACAACTTCAAGCAATATACACCAATAATATGTTCCAGGGGCGAACCGCATACTATGTGGTCAGTGTAATTGTAACGATGGATAATTTTTTTTAGCTCCTTTATGAAAGCTGCTTCGCTTGGTGTAATTGAGTTAGTTTCAACTCTATAAGTTGGGAAATTATTTGTATTATATGAGGGGTAGTTGATGTTCATACTATTTCTTTTAGTTTAAATATTGTAATTAGAATGTTTAATTTAACATATTAATGTTAATATTTCATTAAGATTATGGTGGATGTTCATAAAAAGAATTTATACTGAATAAAACTGGAAATTACGCTTGATAACCATTCTTTTTGCCTCTGACATTTGTGTTCGATCTTGATAACTTGTCTAAGTTACCTACGATCTCCACACTTTGTCAGAAGCAAAAAATTCTAACTATCAAGAGTAATTTTCAATTTCATTCAGTATAAAATAGATGAGGAGTAAGCAAAAAAAATTATAATTACGTTGAATAAGGGGGATGTTAATCTTTTTGAGCAGTTATTCCTATAATTCCGCCAATACCTAAGCCTATTCCAGCGCCCATCACTGAGGTAGTGATTCCTAGGAGAGGGTTAACTACAAAGCCAACAGCTCCCACCGCAACTCCTATTCCACCGCCAAAACCAGCAAATAATTTCGTTTTTCCACTTTTTACCCTTTGTATTTCGGTAATTTCTAAGCATTCTACTGCGTCTTTGGGGTTTAGTGTAGTTTTAATGGTTTGTTTTTCAAGAATTTCGAAACTCTGGTTTGGATCTTCATTTTTTAAAGGAAGTATTTTTTCATTAATTTTAGTGTTCTCGATATCACGTTCGCGAATAATTTTTTGGTCAGCTTCAGCTATTATGGACTGAAGTTGTTGAGACTGTGTATCTCGATTAACTTGAGTGATTGGAGGTTGTACGCCCCAGATATCGCAAATGGGATTTGATACTCTGCAGTCATGATTAATTGTCATGGGTCCTCCCTTCCAATAATAGTGTATATGTCGTATAGATGACATTAGATTGATTTTATAACAATAGGCATTTTTGCGGAGGTTCTGCTATGGAAAACATGTACTATCGTTCTCATCCTTGGCATGGGCTTGCTCTAGGGGATGATTCTCCAGGACTTGTTAACTGTTATATTGAAATGGTTCCAACAGACACGATTAAGTACGAACTTGATAAAGATACTGGAATTTTAAAAGTGGATAGACCACAAAAATTTTCAAGCCTTTGTCCAACGCTTTATGGCCTTTTACCTCGAACTTATGCAGGTGAAAAAACTGCGAAATATTGCATGGATAAAACTGGGCGAAAAGATTTAGTTGGCGACGGTGACCCGTTAGATATATGCGTGTTTACAGAAAAAGCAATTGTCCGTGGAGATCTTATTGTTCAAGCAATGCCCGTCGGCGGCTTTCGCCTTCTTGATGGTAATGAGGTAGACGATAAAATTATTGGCGTTATGAGAGGAGATCGTATTTACGGCCAAATTCAGGATATTAGCGATTTCCCAGAAGGTGTAATTGAGAGACTTAGGCACTACTTTCTTACCTATAAAGACAACCCTGAAAGAACAAAAAGTAATGTTGAAATTATCGATATTTATGGTCGAGATGAAGCGTACAGGGTTATTGAACAAGGGTGTTCAGATTATCAAAAGATGATAGCTGCTAGTAAAGGGTTTAGAGGATTACTTCAATGGCCATTCTGAGTGCTGTTTTACGAAAGCCTTACTACTGGATTTGGACGCAAATCGGGTTTTAAGAATCAATCTTGCTCTACCAAAATACCCATAAAAAATTGTGCACTTGTAATGCTCATTGTCATGATTTCTGCAGTACTCATTTTACACTGAGAATCATCTTTAACATTG
>JAYZJO010000046.1:0-6887 GCA_036164375.1 Chlamydiota bacterium
AAGAAGGTTTACGTGTTTAAAATCTAAATAGGCAAACCTTAGGGCCAAAGGCCCGGCATAGAGATAGCCTAGTCCGTAAGGGCTAGGTTAACGGATTCATAACCATTAAAGCCCTGAAGGGGCGAAAGAAAAAAACACGATGTCTTACAATTAAAAAAGACAATACAATTACCCCGCTAGGGCCAAAGGCCCGACATAGAGATAGCCTAGTCCGTAAGGGCTAGGTTCTGTAGGGGCGAAAGAAAAAACACGATGTCTTACAATTTAAAAGGACAATACAATTACCCCACTAGGGTCAAGGGCCCGGCATAGAGAAGCCTAGTCGGTAAGGACAGGTAATTTTTTTTAATTATACTTTTAGATTTGATATAAGAAAAAACATTTAATTTTCCGGTTCCACTATAGCATTATACAACAAATACTGATAATTTATGGATTACTCAATAAAGTTTCTTTTTCTTTTCGCTCACCTGTCTAGTCTCATCAACTTCGTTATTAATATTTCTAACTGCTATACCTGCACCAAGTTTAACTGAATAGAGAGTTGAAAAAGCTGAAAACAATGGAAAACACAAGTAAGCGGCGAAAACGACAACAGCCACTGTGGCAAGTTTTACTTCAAAGGAGAGGTCTTTCCAAGCACCGTTGACTCCCCCATCTATCACTTTGTTGATTTGTGCTACTTTTTCTGGATTAATTGCCGCTATTACAGCTCCTGTGGTTGCTCCGATAAAACTGTGCGGCGCGAAAGCTAACACGGACACTTCAGCTACTGCTTTCGCCCCTCCGATAACGTGTTCTTGTAATTCTTGTGAGTCGCTTAATTTTTCGTGCCATTGCTTTGCTTTCGTTTTTGCAAATTCACGATACTCTCTAGCATAATCTTCCCACCCCAGTTTTTGGGGTTTTGGTGATGGTTCAGCTTTAAAAAAATTCATACAACCCTCAACATTTGGTAATTTCTTCAGGATCTTCGTCAATACAACTATATATTTCAATCATTTTTTTCTTGCGATAGGAACAAGATCCTTTTACACTGTAACGGAGGTAACATCAAGCTAAAGGAATTACTCAAGATTATGACAACAAAACAGAAAGTTTCTCCCATGATGGCTCAATGGCATGCATGTAAAGAGGCCGCCAAAACTGCAATTTTATTATTTCGTATGGGTGACTTTTACGAAGCCTTCTATGATGATGCTATCACTCTATCTAAAGAACTTGACCTAACTCTTACAAAACGCCAAGACATTCCCATGGCTGGTATCCCTCAACATACATGCGAGGGGTACATAGATAAACTGATCGCTAAAGGGTACCGAGTAGCTGTCGCCGAACAAACTGAAGATCCCAAAAAAACAAAAGGTCTCGTCAAGCGCGAAGTCGTACGCGTAGTCACGCCCGGTACAGTAATTAATTCCTCATTACTTACCGATAAATCAAACAATTTTTTTATCTCCGTATTACAAACAGGATCGACCTACGGTGCTGCGCTTCTCGATCTTTCTACTGCAGAGTTCTGTGTATTAGAATTTGACAACTTAACCGAGCTTATCTCTGAAATTTACCGCCTCCACCCTTCTGAACTATTGGTAAGTAAAAAATTTAGAGATAAACACTACGCCATCATTGAAGACTTAAAACAAAGCTTTACATTCCTCTTAAATGAACATGATGACTGGCACTTTGACCAACAGATTACTTACGATTTCATGATCAATCACTTCAAAGTACATACGCTCGACGGCTTTGGTTTGAAAGATTTAAAAGCCGGAGTCTCTGCAGGTGGCGCTCTTCTTCAATATATCCAAGAGCTGCTATGCCTACCCGTAACACATATATTAGAAGTTAAAACATACTCCACTTCTAACTATATGAATTTAGACCCCATCTCCCAAAGAAATCTCGAGTTAACAGAATCCTTACATGATGGAACGCGAAAAAATACTGTTTTGAGTGTATTAGACGAAACAAGAACCCCTATGGGGGCAAGGCTGATGCGTCACTGGATCAAGCAGCCGCTTTTATGCTCTAATTCTATTCGTAAGCGCCAGGATGCCGTAGAGGTGTTTTTTATAAACTCAAGGCAAGTCGATTATATACGTACCCTTCTCGATAGTGTCCGCGACATAGAACGTCTGATAATGAAAGTCGTCTCTGGTTATGCTTCACCGCGAGATCTTGTTGCACTTCGCTTTTCTCTAGAGCCCTTGCCGCAAGTGAAGTCAGCTTTACTTACCCTTTCCCCTGCTGTTGAACTACTGCAAGAATCTGCACAAGGATTAGATCACTTACCCGAAATGACTGGATTAATCGCCACTGCTATTTCAGATGATCCACCTGCACGCTTATCTGACAACGGGATTATTCGCGATGGATACAACGCTGAACTCGACGAGTTAAGGCAACTAAGCCAAAATGGTAAAGCATGGCTTGCTAACTACCAAAACAATTTACGTGAAAGTACGGGCATCAAGACTCTAAAGGTCGGATATAATCGCATGTTTGGCTACTATATAGAAGTCAGTAAAGGCCAAGCTGATAAAATGCCTGACACTTTCCAGAGGCGCCAGACACTCGTTAATGCCGAACGCTTTATTAGTCCGGAACTTAAAGAATACGAAATGAAGGTTTTAACGGCTGAAGAAAGAATTTCGAGTATCGAAAGCGATTTATATCACAAGATTCGTGAGGAAGTCGGAAAGTACTCTTCCGCAATCATAAAAATTGCTCAGTCGCTCGCTTCAATCGACTGTTTACAATCGCTTGGCTTTGTTGCTCGCACTCGCGATTACACAAGGCCTGTTGTCGATGAGGGCAATAGCCTCACAATAGATGGTGGGAGACACCCTGTTATTGAGGCTTCAAATCTAACTGAAAAGTTTGTTCCTAACGACACTCTTCTCGACGACAAAAATAACAGACTATACCTCATTACCGGTCCGAATATGGCAGGTAAATCTACATATCTCCGCCAAGTAGCTCTCATTACGATCATGGCGCAAATTGGATCGTTTGTACCAGCGCAATCGGCGCACATTGGGGCTATTGATAAGGTATTTACTCGGATAGGTGCAAGTGACGATTTATCGCGTGGTCAGTCGACCTTCATGGTAGAAATGACCGAAACAGCGAACATCCTAAATAACGTAACTGATCGATCGCTTGTGATCCTTGACGAAATCGGGCGTGGCACTAGTACCTATGATGGAATATCCATTGCCTGGTCTGTTGCCGAACATCTTCTGACTTCTGAAGGTCAGATGGCAAAAACTTTATTTGCAACGCATTATTGGGAGCTAACAAAACTAGAAGAAAAGGTGCCCGGGGCCGTTAATTACAGTGTTGCTGTAAAAGAGAACGAAGACAGCATCATTTTCCTAAGGAAGATTGTTAAAGGAGGCACTGATAAAAGCTACGGCATTCACGTGGGTCGCCTTGCGGGACTTCCATTAGAAGTAATCACCCGAGCAAAAGAAATTCTTGAGCACCTTGAGGAAAATGCTAATCGCAAAGGGATCTTTGAGCCCACAAAACCTAAGCCACGGCCAAGGAAGAAGAGAGCTCACAATGATTTACAGCTAAGCTTTTTTTCTTAACGTTTTTAGGAATGGAAAAGCATAGCCATAAATCACTTTTGGTTCAGTTTCAAAAAAAATCACGTTTACAAAAAAGAAAGCTTTCTTCATTGTGGGATAAAATTTTATCCTAGGAGGGATTTTATGCAACCAAGCACTAACTATGACTACCCAGAAATCAATTTTAATTGTCTTCAACATGCCATGATGCAAGTGGGAGATGAAAAAGAAGTCAGCAAACTATTTAAAGACCCTACTTTTAGAGCAAATCCGTACGAGACTTTAGTTAAATCAATAGCCGAAATGAGTTTCTGTGACATACATAGACAATATCGGCCTATCATTTACACCCCAATATATCATCATTTACCAAACATCAGAAGTCACCTAACTTTAAAGCTGCTTCAAGATGTTGCTGTAAAACATTGGAAAGACAACCCCGAAAAAGAAAAAATCATGGCTATATTCAATCGATCACTCGCAAGTGAAAACTTTTTAAAACACTTTGATTATGCATTAGAAAGAGGAGACTACCGCAAAGTGGAAGAGTCTGTTAATGGGTTATTTGTTCAGTCGCGTGCACAAAAAGCTTTTAAATATGAAAAACCTGATTATGGCAACTTGCAGGAAGAATAATTTTTTCCTTTTCATATGAGAGTATCAATGTGATACGTTCCCTCACTTCTAACTTGAGAATTTTGAAGTTTCCTTTAAAACCTCGAGCTGGAAGTGTGTATCTTCTTTAACATTTTACAGTAAATTTTTCTCGGGACAAATCTGCTGCCCACCCATTATCAAAAGTTAGCAACATTTGCTTGCTTTTTGAGTCCATCACAATGGAGTGTACAGTTCTCACGTTATTTACAAAATCACTCGAAAGAATCTTTTGTAGACGTTCTTTGAAGCTCTTACGAATATCTACTGATTGATACAGCTCTTCGATAATCTCCTCTCTACGACAGCTATTTTGATATAGAGGACTGTTTTTTCCGCTAGAATGATACCTATAATTCGTGGTGATTTGAGGGTCAGACTTATTCCACTCTCTCACAAATAACTCTTCTTGATTTTGGAAAAAGTGAAACGCCTTAGCAGATTGACTATCAGAAACGACTAAATGATACGATCCTAAAGGTTTATTTTCATCGGTAAATAAGGTAACATCTTCAACGGTTTTGTTCTCTTCAAGACACTGACGATTGTAAATTAACGAAACGAGACCTTCCGCTTCATCTGTAAGTCCCTTACATGTATTCATCACGACACTAAGTCCCTCAGAATTCATGCCGGTAAAAGTACCAACGAGTCCCGGAAGCCCTAGTTCTACAATATTATTCCTTCTAATCAAAAGTGTATACTTCCCTAGGGAATGATGGGCTGATAAATCTAAGTTACGTCCTATGATTGGCCCGGTATGTTCGTTACCATCGACAATGACTGTACCTCCCATCTTTCCTTTTGACTCAAGAAAATCGATGTGCGCTTTATCCGGAAACGTGTGAATAAGCATTAAATCTTCCATCGTCATTTTATCTTGAGGATACCTTCCGTTATACCCGTCTATAATCCCCTGCATTTCTTGTATATATTTTTCAGGAATCTGCTTGATTACCTCTTTAAAAAAATCTGAATACTTCTTAGTAAATGATTCACACTTCATCTTGGAGAAAATAACACTATTGATTTCTCGCATTTCAGCAATCTGTCTTGAGAGCATCTTACCATGGAGATAGCCTGCTTTATAAGGATCTTTGGTATTGATTGTAAGTACAGGAAGGTTTCCTTCATATGCGAGGTTGACATCATCAAGGATACAAACATCAAATACATGATTTTCGTGATTATGAGTCGGAGGTGCAATCCCATTGATGTAGGGTTGCGACGACATTCCTGCAAGGATCATTATCCCGCCGACCGAAAACTGCGTTAACGAAAAGGGTGATATTCGCCTTTTGACTAACGGCTGAATCATGCAAAGAGCCCCCATGGGAAGTAACGCTTTTAGAGCACAATCGACAGTTTTTGGATTTTCATGAAGCCATTTTTTGATCTGGTTGTGGTCGGTAACAGTGTCATACACTTTCACAATTTCTTTTGAATAATTTGCTACAGTCATAATTGCTCCTCTGAAAGATTTTCGCGTATTATACTGAAATGCGACTTAAAAAAAACGTATCATCAAAATTTAATTTCATAATATTTCAAGTTTTTTGAGTCGAAAAACTGTTAGCAGAAATTGCTGAATCTATGCTATTGTTTCAGTGTAATGGGGACGATTGGGGTACATGATAGTGAAAGTCAAAAAGCAGCATAGTAATACATCTTACCATCAAAATGATTCTTTACTTTTACAGTTTGTTTTATCCGAATTTTTGCTAACATACCAGGAAACCATCAACTTACATACTAAGTATAAAGAACTTAGCACAGCATACGCTGAAAAGAAATCAAAGTCCGAGAAAATAACGACTTTGCGACAACTCATTAAAATTACAGAAAAGCTTACCGGCGCCTCGCACAACTACATGCGGATATTTTCTTTTCATCAGGACGGTGGACTTCTCAATAAACTGAATCACTACTGCTCCTTATTTAATCGCCAATCCCCAAACTCCTTAAAAGAAGCACACTCGATTTATTCATGTGTTAATGCAAGTTGGCTTGGGTGCATTCAACTTCACGACTGCGTTCTCGCTTTAGAAGAATTACCTCTGAGTAGATGGAAGGAACCCCTCGAAGAGATATCCGTGTTGGAAAGAAAGATTTTTTGGGAAATGAGTCAGATTCCCAAGCTCTTACCTAAACTCATTGGTGAGTACTCCAATAATGAAAATGTAATCTTTTTTATCGTTCGCCATCATCATGACTTTGAAAAACTTATCTCGGAGTCTTTTGTCAAAAATTTACTTAACGATTTATACGATGACGGTGTCAATGAAGCAAAAAGTTTTTTACTACGACGCTACCGCCGCCGTGGGTTTGAGCAATTAATTCCAATAATATCAGATAAGTTACACCAATATCAGTAATCAATGACGACTATACTCCAAGAATTTCAAGAACTACTATCAATGACCCAGAGTCACATTTTCAATGAGTATAACAGTAAAGACCTACTGATGACAGACCCGGAAACACATGTCTTTTATCAGCAGTTTTACCAAGGTCTTGGAAAAACCCAACCTAAACCTATACAACCACAACCTCCCCAACGCATTGCTTCACCCCCCACTAAGCAATCCACTCCGCCGCCCCCGAAGGGTCCCACCACGCCCGCCCCGCCCGCGCGCCAGCCCCGCCCGCCCCACA
>JAYZJO010000047.1:0-33784 GCA_036164375.1 Chlamydiota bacterium
TCTTTTTACATGCCTATTTTAGTCTTCTTAAGCCCAAGAAGAGCTCATGAAATCTCAAAAGTCGGATATAGAAAAGAAAGAAAAGAGTACGAAGAGAAACTTAAGTTACATGCTAAAAAATCTCGAGAAGAAGATATCACTCAACTAGAAAATAGAATTAGAACACTAGAGGAAGAGTTAGCAGCAAAATGCACGGAACTCGACTCTCTTTTAGCAGATATCCCTCCCCCTCCGCCCAATCCGGCGCCACCTCCACCACGGCCGAATATAGGGTCTTCCCGTGAAAGCTTAAACTCTAACCATTCCCAAACGAGGAACACTAACGGAAATCATCATAACCGTTCATTAGAAGAGGAAACTCACGCTTTTTCTAAAGATAATAACGATCCGTTTGTTCCCAAATTGAGTAATCAACAAAGAGAAATAGAAAGACACAATATCGCAACTTTCGAAACGGGCTACATACCACAAAGAAACTCTGATCAGCGACTTTTGTTAAACAATTTGTTGTCTGAATTTGAATTTGACTTGAATGACGACGATAAAACTGTCAACAGTACAGACATCGATATTGATCAAATCGAAATGGAGTACTCCGATTCCCCACTACAATTACTCGCTTCTCTCCCTAACCTCTGCCGTACAGCCAAAAATGAAACAGATCCTAATAAAAAAATGGAGGCGCTACAAAACATCAAAAATTACTTAGATGCCTGGATTATCGAACTAGATAAAATTGATAACAAAAGGGACACCACAAGGCTAGCAGAGCTAAGGCAAAAAAGTTTTAGTGAAATTCAACAATCACAAAATGATAAGATAAACAGTGAAATAAATAATGCTACAGAAAAAAAACGCAATGACACTCTCAAAGCCCTTCAATACCTTAATCTAGAAGAAATACAGAAAAGTTCAATCGCCCAAAGAAGATTTAATCACTGGTTAGTAGCACAGCACAATAATAATACATATGTGGAATTGGAGCTTTGTAACGATTCAAAAATCCAAGACATCCAAGCAAAAGTAGAGTCTTATATCAAGAGAAGTCAAAGTATCAATTGCTGCATCGATGATGTCCTTAACGACACCGTTTACCTTACGCTGACAGCTCTTCTTAGGCATTACGCCGAGTCAGCAGATGGAAGAAAATATAGCAATCAATACGCGTAACGTACAATAAGAGAATTGCCGACCCTCTCGACATTACGAACAATCAGTGTCGCCCTTTTTCAAAAAAAATATTGCATTAAATTAAGGTATCCTCGAGAAAAGTATTTTATTTTACTATCTCTCTGAGGGCCATCATGACTATAAACCACGATAAAGTTCCATCCATTAACGATAAATTTGTCGATGTTCAAAAAGAACCTTTAGTCCAAGAAGCCTTAAAAAAACACACCTCTGAAATTCACAAACAAGCTGAAAAAACGGATTTTCTTGTCGCATTGATCAAAAGGAAATCGATTAGTGACAAAGCTTATGTGCAGTACCTTCAGGACCTTTACTATGTGTATAAAATTCTAGAAAGTGGATTAGAGGAAAATCGACAATGTCCTTTCATAGCTCCACTTTGTATTTCCGAAATATACCGAGCTAAAAAAATTAAAAAGGATCTAGATACATTTTGCACTAGAGGGGTATTACAGTCAGCACCATCAATTAGCTATCAACACCATCTAACTGAAATATCTAGAACCAGCCCCCACCGCCTTATTGCCCATGCATATGCTAGATATCTTGGCGATCTCGCAGGCGGCCAGTTTATCTGTAGAAGAGTGATGGAAATCTGGCCACAAAAAAACTGTTCTTCTTTCTATAATTTTGACGAACTGTTAGAAAATGATCCACAAATTGACCCTTCTTTAAAAAAAGGACAGCAGCTTGCTCAGGTGAGAGACAACTATCGTGTAATCCTAAACAGCCTTCAACTTACCCCAGAAGAGAAAAATGATGTTATCGAAGAAGGTATCGTCGCTTTTCAGTATGCAATAGACATGATGAATGCTATTCTATCAATTCCGGAATGGGATATTAAAACAGAAGTCACCGATTCTAACGTCTATGAAAGGCTTTGCTGCTCACTCGTATATGGAGACGCGCCACTCCTAGACGTATGTATTAAGCATTTATCAAATGAATTTTGTGGATTCACTTTCAATAAAAAAGAAGTTTTCGAGGGTGAAATAGAAGTTAAATCAGTAGATAACAAAAGACTAGGTACGCTGAAACGCGAAAATCTATTCTTAAACGTCGATATAGATGGTGTTACTGAGAATAGAATCGAATTGATATTAGAAAAAGGAATCGCGAACGTTAACAATAAAGTTGAATTCGATAAATTTATTACAGGAATTATGCCTTGTATTAGCGCTTTAACTCTATCTAATGAAGTCAATGACAAAGAAATATATTGTGTATATCAGTGCCTTTTAAACTCTGTTCCAAAACCTCTCTTAAAAAAATTAACTCTAAGGTACCTTCCTGAAGTGAGTGACGAAAGCTTAGAAAAGCTGTTTAGTAAATCGCCGCATCTAAAAGAAGTCACCTTAATTCGTTGTAGCAATATTTCAAACCTTTCAATAACAATCCTCGAAAAGTACTGCAAAGGAATCGAATCACTGAAAATATCTCAATGTCCAAACATAAAAGATCAGCGATTACATTCTCCTTTTAAACTAATAAGTCAGAAATTTCCCAATCTAAAAAATCTATCAATTAATGAAAGTAATATTTCTGAAAAATCCATTTTAAAAATAGTAAAAAAACATCCCCAGATAACCGTTCTAGACTTTTCTTCATGTGAAAAGATAAATGATAAATGTATAAAAAAAATTGTAGAAACCATGAAGCAACTGACTAGTCTCAATATCAGTAACTGCAAAAATTTGTCTGAAGAAAGCCTTGAACATATCGGAAATTTTGATTTCCTATCACAGATATTTCAATTGGGAATCAGAGGAACTCCTCAAATATCTGTCGAAGCATTTGATCCAATTCGTAAAAATTTACATGCAAACTTTGTAATTAGTGCCGACCAACAAATTTCAGATTACTTATACAAGTCTCAATAAATAATGTTAGTTTGATTTAATCAAATCCTCAACACGATGGTCCCAAGTATGTCTTGTCATCACCTCATCACGTCCCTTTTCTGCAGCTTCTTCTCGCAGAGAATCGTCCGAAATATATTTTTTCAATTTTTCATTTATTCCAGAAAGGTCTTTAGGATTATAAAATAAAATATTTTCTTCGTCTGAAAAGTACGCATCCATGAAAGTATTCTGATTTGTTAAAACAAGAGCTCCTGCAGCTAACCCATTAAAGACCCTATCGTGCGCCCCTTCTTTATTTTTGGAAAAACTATTTAAAACAACTTTTGACTGTTTCATCATCTCCACTCCCGTATCATAATCAACAGAATCGTGAAGTGTAATGTTAGGATGTTTATCCTTGAGAACACTTTCCCAACCAGGTTGTCCTTTAAAATGTCCATTAAAAAGTAGTACGTTTGTATCGGGAATAGATGTGATAAGATCGGTGCGTTCTTTACCTTTGATGTACCTTTCTAAAAGGATTAAAGGCAAAACAAAGTCCTTACCAATAGATTTTGGATCATCTTTAAGTCCCATTCGATCCTTATACGCAAACTTAAATGCTTCGATAAAAGAAGTCTGTCCATCAGAAAAGGTGATATCAATAGCATCGTCCATTGTTTGGCTTACAATTTTTGGAAGATATCCCATCCACTCTTTTCTTAAATCTACATAATTAATAAAACTTGCTAAAAATACAGCATCGAATTGTTTTTGATGTTCCAATTGAGGCGATAAGTTTATATCGACTCCATGCGGCAAAAAAGAAGTACGATAAAAATCTACTGTCTCCAAAAATTTACAACAATAGCGATCATCACACCCAACGTACATATAGGGACTCGATAAAATTTCATAAAATCGGTAGGGTGGATCAATGAGATAAGAAAAGTGTGGCACCTTAATAATATCACACAGCATACGACGATTTTCATCAAACGGTGCGCCATTCAGCCCAAATGTCAAATCAGGGGGATCCTTCACGGGAGTCCCAAAATGGTCATTTGCGTCTATTAACCGACAACTAAACCCTTTTCGGACAAAAGCTTCATAAATTTTTCGAGTAAAATGATGAAGCGCATGATACTGGCTGGTAATGGGAAGAAGGAAATCAATTTTTTTGATGCCGCGAGCAAAAAGAGATGTCAATGAATCTTCAGATTGCATATCTACGATGATTCCTTACTAATCCTATTTGCAATGACTTCACGAAGTTTTAGAAGAATAGGTTCCAACTCTTTAATCAATGTCTCGGCTCGAGCTTCCCAAGAATGGTTTGCCTTTACGGTCTCGTTTCCTTTTGTGGCAATTTTTTGGCGAAGATTTTCGTTGGAGAGGTATTCATTTACCTTTTTATTAACGTCTTTTAAATCGCCATTTTTATAGAGAACAATGTTTTCTCCATTCTTGAAATTTTCATTAAAATAGGTGTTTTCGTTTGTGAACACAAGAGCTCCGCAAGCTAGCCCATAAAATATTCTCTCGTGAGCACCGTTTTTTATCCATGGGGAAGCATTAAGTAAAATTTTTGTTTGCTTTAGTATCTCTATGACCTGTTCATATGGCACAGGTTCATGCACTTCTATATTTTTCATATGGTCACCAAGATAGTGTTCCCAGGAAGTAGAGTCAGGCGCACTGCCAAATATATGAACCTTCGCATCTTTAACAGCTTTAATGATGTCTATCCGACTTTTTCCTTTAAGGTACATTTCGACATCATCCATGACTGAAATAAAATCAACTTTCGATGGATCTAAATGATAGTTTAGCTCCATCTGCCTGTCGACAGCTTCAACAAGAGCCTGCACATACGTTGTTGTTGGGTCAGACAAGGTTTTTTCAATGGCATCATCCATCGCTTTGCAAACGACTTTGTCGTACTTTTCTTTCCATTCATCTCGAAGTCGTTCATAGTCAATTAATGAGCAAAGCACAGTAACGTCATAGCAACGGTCTAAGTGACTTGGCTCACATAAACTCTTTTCGACACCATGAGGCATAAATAAGACGTTCTCACATTTGAGGCCTCTAAAAAATTCGCAGCTAAAACGGTCGCTACAGACAATCACTGTTAATGGACTATGGATTAGTGGAATAAATAGATTTTGACTATCGACAATACATGCAACGTGTGGAATGCCAATCATTTCACAAAAAAAACGCCCCTTTTCATCGGGAAGAAGTCCATTAAATGACAAGGTACAATCTGGTGGATCCTGGACGAGAGCTTCAAGGAAAGGACCTGGATTGTTATATTCTGCTTCGAGGATTCTACAATTTACACCGCAGGATTTCAGTGCATTACACATTTCGTTTGTAAAATGATGTAAAACACCATACTGACTGCGAGGCGGTAAAAATAAATCTATTCTTTTAACCATAGTTGCTACACTCCCTTATAAACCCAGGTCCCTTACATTTAACATTTAAATCATATTAGTACAAGATGCACAATTTATTGCATAGGTATCCATTTTTTTCTTCCACGAAGTTTTTGCAGCTTTCTTCCACGCTTGCTTTTCTTTTTCTTTTTGCTTTTTTTATATCCGAAATAAAGAGACTTACCTATAGCCCCAACGACTTTCTCTTCAAGCTCTTGTTCATACCTAGCAACAATCTCATCGTGATCTTGAATAATTTTTTCGGGTTGCTTAGCAAGTTCTTTTAACTCTTCTGGAATATGGTGAAGGTTTTGATCAATATACTGGAGCTTTTGTTCGAGATCTTGGTGCATCGCATAGAGTTTGCGAATGATCTCTTTTGTATCTACAACCTCTTTAACCTGTGAATCTTTGTCGGGTGCCTCTTTTTTTTCTTCCAAGTTATCTTTAGACACCAAAGAGCCCTCTTCTAGCGAAGCTTCCCTGTTTTCATCTACTGGTTCACCTTGATCGTTTTTTTTAGAAGCCATATTTAGGGTTTACGCCAATAATATAATTTTATTTTTATAATAACACATTAAATCCTAGCTGCGGAATAATTTTTCAAGTAGTAGCCTAAAAAAAGTGAAATTCAATGAAAAATTCTATAAACTGGGTTTGATATTAATCCCCTTAAGCGGTATATTTTATCAGGATAGATGTAAAAAACAATAAAGGTCAGCATAATGAGTTATCTAAAAGAAATTGAAACACAAATTAGAAAACGAGACTTCTCTAAGTTCCTGCTTTTATGGGAAGAGTACTGCGGCGACGATAGCGTCGATGCTGAAGAATATGCGCAAATACTTGAGAAAATAAAGGCTTCAGATTTCGCTGTCCCTTTTGGTAAATATATCGAACTTGGTATCCCCCTATGGGAAAAAATCGAAGATAAAAACAAATCATACAACATCCTTCGTCTTATTATCGACCTTCAAACAAGCAATAATCCATCCCTCGCAAAAAAAGCTACTACCATCATCGAAGAACAACACTCTGAAGAACCCGATTTCAATGAGAGAATGCGCCTCATTGGCCTCAGACCCCTAGGCGACTTCAAGGGGTGCATCAGCAACTACGACCTACTCGCACATATGGGAATTGGCAAGTGCGTCTTTCACACCGGGGGATGGGGCACCGGAGAAATTGTCGACCTATCCCCAATCCGCGAACAGCTAGCTATTGAATTTGAATACCTCGCCGGAAGAAAATATGTAACCTTCAAAAACGCCTTCAAAAGCCTCGTTCCTATAGCAGACGACCACTTCCTCGCTCGTCGCTTTGTCAATCCAGATAAACTTGAAGCTGAAGCTAAAAAAAATGCAGTAGCTATCATCAAAATTCTTCTTCGCGACCTAGGACCGCTGACTGCCGGAGAAATTAAAGACGAGCTTTGTGAACTGGTCATTCCAGAAAAAGAGTGGACTAAGTGGTGGCAAAATGCACGGGTCAAGCTAAAAAAAGACACCCTAATAGAAACACCTTCATCTTTAAAAGAGCCTTTCATCCTAAGAAATAAAGAAGTTACTCACGAGGAACAGCTGCATAAAGATATGCACGGAATTTCTAATATTTTCACGGTGATTCAAACTTCATACAACTATGTCCGAGACTTCCCAAACATGCTCAAAAAAGAAGGCGTCAAGGACTCTATTAAAGAAAAATTCATTACAGCCCTTGCTTCAGATGAAATTTTTCCTCATCAAGAGCTTCAAATTTATATCTTTTTAGAAAATTTACTTGACCATCATCTAGAAAAGGGGAAGAGCGTCAAAGAAATTATTATGCTTTCTAATAACGTCGAAGATTTAATCGATCGCGTAGAAATTATTGCCTTTAAAAAACGTGCACTTGTCGCTTTACGCGAGTATAGAGAAGACTGGGCTGACCGCTTTCTTTCGCTTCTCACAAAAATTTCGCAAAGCCAGCTTCGCGATTACATTCTTAAAGAGCTAACCTCAAGAGAAACAAAACCAATGCTCGAAGCGAAGTTTGAAAACCTTCTTCATCACCCTCTAAAAGCACCTGAAACCTTTGTTTGGTACTTTCAAAAACTCCTTGGAAAGGGAAATTCCGACCTTCCTTTTTCAGACAAACTAGGAGTATGCCGCTTCGCTGAAAGCTTTTTAGTTCTTTTACACAAAGTGGAAAACAAAGCTGAATACCGCGATTTGACTAAAAAGATGTACCAAATACTGACAAACAAGCGCTACGAAAACGTAAGGCATATTTTTGAAGGATCCTCTATTCAGTTTATCAAAGAATTTTTGCTCCTTGCATCCAAATGTCACACCTTTACAAGCCACGACCACAAAATCCTCAACTCGCTAGCAACCGTTGTTCACTCTGAACTCGGTCCAGAGAAAAAAGCTGAAGACAGACTACAGCTCGATGGACGTACTGTTTGGACCACAGAAGCAGGCTACTTGAAAACTCAGGAACGGGCAAAACAGATCGGTACTGTTGACATCGTTGAAAACGCCAAAGAAGTAGAAGCTGCAAGAGCTCTTGGAGATTTGAGAGAAAACTCCGAGTATAAATATGCTGTCGAGCGCCGTCGCCAACTCCAAGGCGAGCTCAAGCGTCTCTCTGATGAACTTAATAGAGCACGCGTTATCACCGCAGAAGACGTCTCTATAGAGGAGATTGGCATAGGAAATATTGTTGAGCTCAGTAGCGCTTCAGGCAACAAACAAACATATACAATTTTAGGCCCATGGGATGCAGATCCAGAAAAACATGTTCTTTCCTTCCAGTCTAAACTTGCACAGACCATGATAGGAAGAAAAGTTAATGACAAATTTTCCTTCCGTGATGAAGAATATCAAATAGCAGACATCAGAAGTTATCTAGACAGCTAGGATTAAGGAGTACAATTAAAGATGGAAGTTGTTATCGCCAGCAAAAATGTGCATAAAATCAGAGAGTTTCGTGAGATTCTTCAACACATCAAAAATTTAGATCTCACCTCACTTCTTGACTACCCAGACTACGAAGCGCCCGAAGAAAAAGCGGATACTCTAGAAGAAAATGCCAAAGTCAAAGCAGAACATGCCGCCAAAGTGCTAAAAAAACATGTTTTGGCTGATGACTCCGGTCTCTTCGTTGTAACCCTTGGGGGCGCTCCTGGAGTTATTTCAAAAAGATACTCTGGCGATGACGCTACCGATGCTGAAAATAGAGCAAAACTCCTTAAGGAAATGACCGGCAAAGAGGGACTCGATCGCTGCGCCTACTACGAGTGCTGTATCTTTTTGGCAAATCCTGATGGAATCATCAAGCATGTCAAAGGGATTTGTGAAGGGGTAATCACCGAAGAAGAACGTGGGCGCAACGGCTTTGGTTATGATCCTCTTTTCCAAAAGCACGATTACGATAAAACCTTTGCTGAGCTCGAAGAGTCTACAAAAAATCGAATCTCACATAGAATGAAAGCTGTACAGAAGATACTGCCCACATTAGAATCGCTCTAATGCGCTATGTTATCGATGGTTACAACTTCCTATTTCGGAATATGGTCGCGGGAGAAGAACTACAGCTTCAACGCGACGCCATCATCTACGATTTAAACGTCAAGGCTTCAACGCTGAATTTAGATATTACGATAGTTTTTGATGCTCACTATAGTGAAGGGGATAGCACTGTCACCCACTACCGCAATATTGAAATCATCTATACCGCAGAGGGAATGAGCGCTGATGACCATATCATCAAATCACTTAAACATGTGGAAAACCCCAAAAATTACACCCTCGTAACTTCCGACAATAAACTTGCATGGCAAGCGCGCTGCCAACTGGTAAAAACGCAATCTGTCGAAAAGTTTATCGCTTTTTTAGAAAAAAGATCTCTAAACAAACAACGGCAGCATGAAAAACCTCAAAGAGAACTACCTAAACTTCTAAAACCTAAACCGCCAGTAAAACAAACGCGCGATCCATTACCAGCTGAAAACAGCATCGATTACTACGAGCAAATATTTACTAAAAAGCTCAAAAAAATCACGAACACCTCTCCAGAAATTTCTTCACAAAAACGTTCCGAATTAAGGAACAAAAAAAAGCAAGTACCCATAAAAAAAGAGGGTGAATCGGATCTTGATCGGTGGCTACGGATTTTCGAAAAAAGAAGTAGAGAGTAAAAAAATGGAGCGTAACGGAATCGAACCGATGACCTCAACAATGCCATTGTTGCGCTCTACCAATTGAGCTAACGCCCCATGAGGGGTATTTCTAGCTCTAGAGCATAACGACTTCGGGCTTTTCCTGCAACTCGAATGAGGAATTATAATCAAACTAGTAAGTAGTTCTTTTTCCCCAGTCTTCGAATGCATCAAAATCCAATTCCCGAAAAAACCATTCAAATAATATCTTATATATGAATAATTCAAACAAGTATCATATATCAAGCTTATTGGAGATGCCCATGACTCTTTTCGATTCAATAGAAATGCTTCCCGACGATCCTATTTTTGGACTAGTCCCTCTTTTCAATGCAGACACGCGCCCCGAAAAAATCAATCTAAGCGTAGGTAGCTACAAAGATTCCGACGGAAAAGCTCTCGTTCTTACAGCTGTGAGAAAAGCAGAGGAGAAAATCCTCGAGCAACAACTCAACAAAGAATATCAACCGATCGATGGTGACCCCACCTATCGCCATGAAACCCTAAAGCTAATATTTGGAGAAAGTTCTTTCCTCGTCAAAAATGAAGGAGTCTACGCCGCACAAACTGTAGGAGCAAGTGGTGCCTTGCGAATCGGCGCCGAATTTTTGCACCAAAGGGGCATCAAAACAATTGCTGTCTCTACTCCAACTTGGTCTAACCATCTAGCACTCCTAGGGCGCGGAGGACTAGAAATTTTAAAGTATTCTTACTACGATGAAAAAATACACGACATTGATTTTGCAAAAATGTGCGACTCGATACGTGAACTTCCTCGAAATAGTGCCATCCTTCTACATGGGTGTTGCCACAATCCTACAGGAATTGATCCGACAATAGAGCAGTGGAAAGAACTTTCTAAAATCATCAAAGAGTGCAGCCTAGTCCCATTTTTCGATTTTGCATATCAAGGATTTAAAGAAGAGCTAGATCTCGACGCACAAGGAATCAGAATCTTTGCTGAAGATGGTCATCAAATGCTTGTGGCCTACTCATACTCTAAAAATTTTGGTCTCTATGGAGAACGCGCAGGAGCCCTTTGTGCGGTGACACACGACAAAGAGATCTCCACAAAAGTTCAGAGCAACATCAAAAAAATTATTAGGGGAAGCTATTCAAGTCCTTCTCTTCAAAGTGCTCGCATTGTGAAAACGGTACTGACAACTCCCGAATTGAAATCAGAATGGATAGAAGAACTTGCCAACATGCGTAATCGTATCTTCGATACACGAAATGCGCTTATCGCAAAACTTCATGCTAATGGAAATATCGGCGATTTCCAGTTTATGAATAAACAGCGCGGCATGTTTGGATTTATGGGCCTAGCAAAGGATCAAGTGCTAATGCTTCAAAATGAGCACGCTATCTACATGCCAAGTAGCGGCAGAATCAATATCGCCGGATTAAACCCTCATAATATTGTCACATTCATTGAAGCCTTAAAGGAGGTTTCCCATGGATAAACGCATACTCATCTTTATTGTCTGTCTTATTTCAACCTTCTCTCTCTATTCATCGGAATGTGAAGAAAGCCAAAAGTTTAACGGGAAAAAAATAGAACTCAGCAACGAAGAATGGCAACAGCGACTCACCCCTTCGCAGTACTGGATTCTTCGTGAAGGGGGCACTGAACGCCCATTTGACAATAAATACAACGACAATAAAGAAATTGGCACCTACCTATGTGCTGCCTGCAAACTTCCACTATTTAGTTCCGACGAAAAATATGACTCCAAAACAGGATGGCCCAGTTTCTGGAAACCCATATGCCAAAATAATTTAAAATTAGAAGACGACTATTTTCTCTACTGGGTAAAACGCATCGAAGTTCTTTGTGCAAGATGCGAATCGCACTTAGGACACGTTTTTGATGATGGCCCACCACCAACAGGTAAACGCTATTGCATCAATTCACTAGCCCTCGATTTCCTTGCGCAATAAGTCAGAATTTCCTGGATTATTCGCCGCATCCTTGTTATATACAGTAATCTATAACCGACCTTAAAATAACAATCTCATGTCAACAAAACGAAAACAAAACACTCTTCCCTTCGTGATTATTTTTGCCGTGATACTCCTACTCATGAGCATCCCCAAACTTTCAAAAGAAAAAATCAGTGGATTAACCATCGCGATTATTTCCCCCCTATGGGAAACAGTAACTGCAATCCCTCTATACTTTACTTCGTCAAACACCGATAATCCCGATGTGGAATCACCATCACCTTCAACAGAAGCATGGCAACGCCTCGAAATAGAAAATCGTAACCTCAAAAATGAAATCAATAAACTCCACGAACTTTTTGAACATGAACTCTATATTATCTCTCAAATGACATCCTCTCCCTACAGCGAACTATCAGAGCTAAACGAGCACGCTACTGCTCATCAAAATGAACTGCGCCGACTCCTCAAAATTCAAATGGATGCTATTCCTGCAAGAGTCATCTTCCGCTCAAACTCTACTTGGAGTAGCTCACTATGGCTCAATGTCGGAAGCGCCAATAACGAAGAGTATAAAAACACCGTGATCGCAAAAAATAGCCCTGTTGTCGTTGGCAAATCGATCATTGGCGTTATCGACTACGTCGGAACCCACCAAAGCCGCGTACGTCTTATCACCGATTCTGGTCTAACCCCTTCAGTACGAGCCTCGCGAGGAGAGTCCCAAAACCGCCTTTTAAGAGAGCATCTTAACTCCCTTGCTGGTTCTCTTTCCACAAGGAACGAGCTTTTTAGTAACGCTGCTGAAAAAACTCAATTTATCCAAATGCTCAATCAGCTAAAAAAACAAATTAGCTGCAACGAAGAGACATGGCTACTAGCAAAAGGAGAGCTGCAAGGAAGAAGCTACCCTCTTTGGCGGTCACCAGGTCAGCACCTAAAGGGAATTGGATTTAATTACGACTATCCCGATGCTGAAGGTCCTGCAAGAGATTTACGCTCCGGGCAGCCTTTAAATGCTCCGGAGTCCATCAAATCGATGCCTATCATTCAAGAAGGAGACCTTCTTGTGACAACAGGATTAGATGGCGTTTTTCCAGCAGGGTTACTTGTTGCGGAAGTTTCGAAAATTCATCTGTTAAGAGAGGGAGACTACTTTTATGAACTAGAAGCAAAACCTACAGCTGGCAATTTTGACGACCTTGCAACTGTGTTTGTTTTGCCTCCCGTAGGATTCTCCACAAGCGATCAACCTCCAATTATTGGAAGGTAATATTTTGTTTGCGAAAGATGTTTATTCACTTTATGAAAGAAGTTTACTTCTCAACAACATTTTTAATTTTTTTTGTGAATTTGAAATCCCATTTAAATCGATCTCAAAATTAGGCTCTAGAGGCTTTTCTGTTAATTCTCTAATATGATTAATTAATTTTTTTGGAGATAAGTCATCGACAGATATCGCTCGAATACATCCAAAATCGTTAAACTTACGAGCCAAATTTGTTTGACTCCCTTCTTGAAGATCGGGAATGACGAGAGCTGGAGTTCGAGTCACATATAAGTTGATGAGAGTAAACCCTGCCATCGTAATTGCTAATGCACATTTTCGGAGTTTATCATTCAAGTTATCGAGGAACTCTACGACTTTAAGGTTGTTTATTTTGCGTTCAGCTTCATCTAATCTTTTTTTCTGAATTTGTGTCATCATTGGCCCCTTGACAATAGTAAACGTATAGTCAGGAATTGATGGAATTGCCTTTAAAAGAATTTCCATAAAAACTCTGAATTTCATTCCTGCACCAATTGTAACGAGAATTTCTTTATTCTTTCTCTCTATAGGTGGTAAGCGTTCTGTTAGTTTCGAAATAAATCCAGTATACGCAATTTTATCGCGCACTGCCTCTATATTAAAAAAATTGCCTTCCAAAGGAATTAGCTTGGGATCAGTATGCACAAAAATTTTATCGTAATATTTAGTAATAATACTCTCTGTAATGGAATCACCGACGATATAACGTCTTAAATGATTTGCATCTAAAAACTCTTTATCTTCACGAGTTACACCTTTGTGAGAGCCAATAATAATAGCTTTGGGATTTAATTCTTTTACTCCTCGAACGATCGACAATGCCTCATTTAACCACATTAGTTTAGTAAATGGAACCTGCTCGGTAATGACAAAATCATGTTTTTTCATTATGTTAAAATCATGAAACAGTAATTTTTTGCGAATCTTCATACAGCGCTTAGCTTCTGCTTGCATAGCCTCGTCTTTAAATAAGTCATTACTTACCAACTCTGGTATAAAGGGAAGTTTTATGTGATGAAAATTAGGATGATCCAATGTCAATCCCACCTCGATCCCTCCTTGAATAAATGTAATATGAGCAAAATCAAGTAGTCCTTCACACAACATAAGCATTCTTTTAAGATGCCCAACACCAGTAATATGTATACAATAAACGATTCCTCTAATCACGCTGTACCTTCTTCATATTAATTCCCTATACACTCTAACATTATAGGAATTGGAAATAAGTTCTAGCGAAAAACTGAGGTGGTGATGATAATGAGATAAATTTTGTTGAATCAGCTAGGATTATCACTCATGTACAAACCGATCGATACGCCTGTCTTTATTCTCTGCGGAGGGCTAGGCACTCGCATAAAAGAAGAAACCGAATTTCGCCCTAAACCTATGGTCCCCATCGGTGATCAGCCTATTCTCTGGCATATTATGAATTCCTATGGAAACCATGGATTCAAAAAGTTTGTTCTTTGTACCGGATTCAAATCCGAAGTTATAAAATCATATTTCCTAAATTACTCTTCCATGCATAGCGATTTCAGCGTCGACCTAAAAAACAACCATTTAACAGTGCACTCTACCCATTACAAGGAAGATTGGGATGTGACTGTAGCCTATACAGGTGAAGAAACAATGACAGGGGCGCGCCTTGCTATTGCAGCAGAAAAATACCTTGGAGATGCCGAACATGCCGCTGTCACCTACGGCGATGGATTAACTAACGTCAATTTAAAGAGCGAGCTCGACTTTCATCTTGCGCACAACAAAATGGGAACAGTTCTTGGAGTCAATCCTCCATCACGATTTGGGGAAATCCGCTTAGAAGGCGATACTGTAAAAGCATTTGATGAAAAACCCGAATTTAAAGAAAAATGGATCAATGGAGGGTATTTTTTCTTCAAAAAAGAATTTTTCCAAAAGTACCTCAGCAAACAAAAGAATTGTATCCTCGAACGAACTCCTCTTGTAGAACTTGCAAAAGACAACCAACTAAATTTATTTAAACATAATGACTTCTGGGCCTGCATGGACACACAAAGAGATCGCGATGAGCTCAACAATTTATGGAACTCAGGAAAAGCTCCATGGGCACCAAGTCTTCCTTTCGTTTCTTTAGGTAAGCAAATGCAACATCCTACCTTATCAGGAGGTGTGAATTGAATAATACTTTTGAGGGTATTTTCAAAGGGTTAAACGTGTTGCTCACTGGGCACACAGGATTCAAGGGCGCTTGGCTATCGACCTGGCTAATAGAACTAGGAGCTAGGGTCACAGGGTACAGCCTCGCCCCTCCAACCACACCTAACTTATTTACAGTTTGCGATCTAGAAAACAAAATCACTCATATCCATGGAGATATTCGAAACTACGAACACTTTCATCGAGTCGTCAACCAGACAAATCCCGATGTAATTATTCATTTGGCAGCGCAACCCCTCGTTTTATACTCCTACGACCAACCACAAGAAACGTTTGAGGTGAATGTTCAAGGCTCTATCAATGTCATGGAAGCGGCCATACAGTGTCCTTCGGTAAAAGCTATTGTCATGGTCACCACAGATAAAGTTTACGAAAATCGCGAACAACTTGAAGGGTATCGAGAATCAGATCGCTTAGGCGGACACGATCCCTATAGCGCAAGTAAAGCGATGGTGGAAATTGGCATCGATTCCTACAGAAAATCATTTGCCAACGCAAACAACCGAAATATTGCAATTGCCTCTGCAAGAGCTGGTAACGTTATTGGAGGTGGCGATTTCTCGGAAAATCGACTAGTTCCCGACATCATAAAAGCGCTCATGAAACAGTCACCTGTTAAGGTCCGCAACCCTCAAAGTGTGCGTCCTTGGATGCATGTTTTAGAACCTCTTTCTGGATATCTATGGCTCACAAAAAAGCTACTAGAAAATTCCAATGACTATTCTCAAGCATGGAACTTCGCCCCAATCGATAATCATCCCGTCACCTGTCGCGCAATAGTAGAAAAATCAATAGAAATTTGGGGTGCTGGATCGTGGATAGATACAAGTTCTTCTGCAGCTCTTCACGAAATGAATCTGCTTCGTCTCAATGGTGAAAAAACGATGAATTTACTTGGGTGGAGCCCTTGCTATTCATGGGAGCAGACTCTAGAAGCGACTGTCGATTGGTATAAAACCTTTTATCAATCTCCAGAAACTGACATGTTCCAATTTTGTGCCGAGCAAATCAACGCGTACATGACCCATTCCAAACATCTCAATCAAGAGTGGTCCCTTGTAGATAAAATTAGCACAGTAGGTTCATGATGAAATTCAAAAAAACGCCCCTAGATGGCGCATTCACGATTGAAATGGAACCCCTAGGGGATGAACGAGGATTTTTTGGCAGAATTTTTTGCTCAAAAGAATTCACGGAAAGAGGAATAGAACCAAAAATTGTTCAAGCCAACAATTCAAGAAGCGCTCACAAATACACTCTTAGAGGCCTTCACTACCAATTACCGCCAATGCAAGAATCAAAGCTGGTACGTTGTATTAAAGGCTCCGTTTACGATGTAATTCTCGACATCAGACCTCAATCAAAAACTTTTGGTCAATCATTTGGAGCTGAACTTACCGAGACAAATCGAAAGATGATGTTTGTCCCCAAAGGGTTTGCGCATGGATTCCTAACTCTGACTAAAGACTCTGAAGTCATTTATTTTGTCTCAGAGTATTATTCTAAAGAACATGAAAGGGGAATACGTTGGAATGACCCTTCTTTTTCTATCTGTTGGCCAGAACATCCTATCGTTATCTCTCAAAGAGATCAACAACACCCGAACTATAGTCCTGAATACCACCAAAATCATTTTTAACGAGACATTTATGCACATACTATTCACAGGAGGAAGTTCTTTCACAGGTTTTTGGTTCGTCAAAACTCTCGCAGATGCCGGTCATACAATTACAGCCCCACTTTTTCACTCTTTAAACGAATATAAAGGTACAAGAAAACGTCGCGTAGAACTTCTTAAATCTTACTCAGAAATCATTGAAAACTGTTCTTTTGGTAGCAAAGACTTTCTGAAAGTGATCGACTCAAAAGAGCGCTGGGACCTTATCTGCCACCATGCTGCAGATGTCACCAACTACAAAGACTCCCAGTTTGACTACGTCAAAGCTCTAAAAAATAACACAAACAATATCAACAGCGTCATTCAACATCTTAACAAAAAAGGCTGCCATAAAATTCTACTTACAGGTAGTGTTTTCGAACAAAATGAAGGAAAAGGATCCGAAAACCTCCGAGCTGCCTCCCCTTATGGCCTATCTAAAGGGTTAACTTCTGATGTTTTTAAATACTACGCAGATATCCACGGTTTTCACCTTGGAAAATTTGTCATTCCCAATCCATTTGGACCCTACGAAGAAGAAAGATTTACTTCTTTCCTTGTTAAGACCTGGATTGAAAATAAAGTAGCAAAAATTAGCCACCCTTCTTATGTTAGGGATAACATTCATATTAGCCTGCTCGCCAAAGCCTACTCTGCCTTTGCACTCAAATTAGACAAACCCTACCAGCAAATAAATCCATCGGGATATATTGAATCCCAAGGAAATTTTGCAGAACGGTTTGCAAAAGAAATGCGCGAACGGCTCAATCTACCTTGTCAAATCGAAAAACTCGAGCAACAAGATTTTACAGAACCCAAAACACGCTATAATACGACAATACTTAATTTAGAGGATCTAAGATGGGAAGAAGCATCAGCATGGGACGAACTGGCTCAATACTACAAAACAAAACACAACCTACAATGACAATCGGCGTAGCAATTATTACTCACACAGCCAAACACCATCTACGCAACTGCTTGCCCCCCATTCTCAATTCTTCACTTAACCCCCATGTCGTGGTTGTCAACTCTTCTTCAAATGATGGCACTGTAGAATTAGCTCAAGAACTCGGAGCCGATACTCTGGTAATCCCGAGATCGGAATTCAACCATGGTAAGACGCGAGAAAAAGCGCGAAAATACTTAAATACCGATATTGTTGTCATGTTAACTCCCGATGCCTACGCCATCGATAACGACACCATCGCCAAACTGATTGAGCCCATTATCACAGGCGAAGTATCTGTTACTTATGGTCGCCAAGTTCCCCACGATGGAGCCTCATTTTTTGAAGCATTCCCACGAAAATTCAACTACCCAGACAAAAGCAATATTCGATCAATTGATGACCTCAATAAATATGGCGTATATACCTATTTTTGCTCTAACTCCTGCGCTGCATACTTAAATTCTTCTCTCGATGAAGTCGGAGGGTTTCCCGAAGTTCTTCTTGGTGAAGATACCGTCGTGGTAGCAAAACTACTCAATAAAGGCCATAAAGTTGCCTACGTATCCGAAGCCATCGTCAAGCACTCCCACCGCTACACCCTTAAACAAGAGTTCCAACGAAATTTTGACACAGGACTTGCAAGAAGAGGGTACGGATACCTGCTCAAAAGTCCTACATCAGACTATCAAAGGGGAGCTAATTTTTTTAAAGAAATGTGTAAAGAGCTATTCGCAACAAAACCCCACCTCCTTCCTTATGCTATAACGCAAAGCACAGCAAAATATTCGGGATATTTTTTAGGAAAGTACTGCTACTCTGCACCAAAGTGGATAAAAAAAATATTTAGCAGTCAAGATTTCTACTGGAAAAATTAGGATCCCAAACAATCGAAGGAATTCGGTTAAAAAAAATAAAAATTATATTGAGAAATTTATTGTTTTACTCTATAAGGAGTACTTGGTTTGGAAGGGTGAAGTTTTCACCTCTCTTTTTCTTCACCTTTCCGAGCCAAATTTTTTCCAACCTTTTACTTGCGTATCCTTTTAAATTATTTCTATTGTAAGAAACATTTTTACAGTGAGACTTCATTGACATAAATCTCAATCTCGTTTAGCATACAGGGTTATAAAAGGATTACATTTGCTGGTTATGGCAAGTTGAGTTTTTAACCTCTCTTTTTCTCTACTTGCCTTAACCACTTTTTCTTCGCTAAAATAACTCTTTTAGCGAAAACAAAGTTAAAGATAGCTTTTTTTCGATTCCACTATACCAAAGTTTTTAACCTCTCTTTTTCTTTGCTTAGTGGAATCGAATTTTTGTTTCTCTTACAAATAAATTACACCTCATTAACACTCACTTTTTAAGGACAACAAGTGACAACAGCAACCTATACCCCCAATATTCAACCATCTTTGAGTATGCGTTTCTTTGCTATCGAAGAAAAAAACAGTCAACCGAAAGAATTTACCCCTCTAACGACAAATGCAATTGTCTTTCCGTACAAAATTCGTATTCAATTTACCAACTACTCTGATAAAGAAAAAACACTTGGATTCATTTTTTGCAATCATGTTAAAGGTCTTAATTTAAGCGTAGAATCTCTTGATAAACAATCATCTCCGATTGACAAAGACATGGAAACAACTCTGCAGATGACCACAATTCTCGCACGCAAAACAATGAATTTATTTCTAGCGAGAGTTACCAATCCTATTACTAACGACCAAAGCACGAGTTTTAAAATCGTCGAAAAATCAAGCAACAGCAAAGGAGTTGTTCTTTTCAGTGCCAATTTCAATGCAGCAGAAACGCTAAAAAAACAACAAATAAATTTTAGAGAATCTCGACCACTACTCTCTCAACAAATACCACGGTGTGTTTTTTCCCAAAAACCCCCTCATTTACTACCAGTAAAAGCGGCGCTTTATGATGGAGCCGAAAATATAATCCCCCTTGAACAATCACCCAAGAAGGGCTATTTTTTTCGAGGTGGCATTCATTTATTATTAGAAAACCAATCTAACACCGCTCGACAGGTCACTTTTTTATTTAAACAACTAACTTGCGGCCTCCATTTAGGTTTTACTGTTAATAATATGATTATTCCTGCACAAATAAAAAATGATTGTACAAACAATTTCACTTTCTCTTGTCAAAAAATTCAAGTTAACCCAGAAACTCAAATAAAGTGTCATTTAGTAAGGAGGTCTGAAGACCTAATCAATGTCCCTGCGAGCCAACTTGAAATCCTATTAGTAAACCAAAGTGCTAAAGTAGTGGAACTCATAGGAAAGGTTTTGTTTCAATTAAATCCAGATGATGAAAAGAATGAACTAAAAAAAAATCTTACATGGCTAGAAAAAGCTCCAGAACTTCAACACCTAAATGCTTATTCTGAGCCCTCTATCAGTGCACACTCGGAATATCTTCCATTTGAACTAAATGACTCTCAATACTTTAGCTACAGCTAACGGCTATAATCACCTTTGTAAACCCAATCGTGGGGCTAATTAATGTCCCTCGGAGAATCGAAAAAATTATAGAGGAGAGGCCTACATTAGACCTCTCTACCTCAATTTATTTAGTACTGAAAAATACAAGCTGTAAAGCAGATTTACACCTCTTTACCAATCCAAATAATTCCCTCTTCGAGCCACCGACAATCGCCCTCTAAAACCCTGTCGGCTACAGCATTGGCAGAACTATCGTCGTTCGACCCGAGCGCCTCAAAACTATTGTCGATGCGCCTCTTAGCAAGAGCACAAAAGTGATTTGCCAGATCGATCGGAGAAGAGTCCCCTGGATTCTCTGTAAATTTTGAATGGGCGTAAGAACAAGTTGCTGCCATTGCAAAAAGATCTGTGCCAACGTCCATCAAACGTCCCAAGATCATTTGCTTTTGCTCTAATCCTTGTTGATATCTACCCATATAGTAGAGAAGTTTGTAAGCCAATTTATGACTTTTTTTATCAATATATCGGTATTGCTGTGTAAGAGGTCCCAAGTCTACGTGAGCAGAACCAAACAAAGACTGCACCCACTGTTTTGGATACCAAAAGAGATAATGCAATAAAAGCTTTCCTCCGATAGCAACCTTTTTTAAAACAGACGTATTTCTGCTAAGAAGATCGGCAGCTTTCCTAAGGTGAGGGTCCATTGCTTCTCTAGCTAAGAAGAGCTTCATAATTTCCGATGTCCCCTCTAGAATCATGTTAATACGACAGTCGCGCATCGCTCTTTCAACGGGAAAGGGATCTTCCCCACGCCCTGCTAAGGAACGTGCTGTTTCGTAACCACGTCCTCCTCGCAACTGCATTGTGATATCGGTAATTTTCCACATCTGTTCCGTACAAAAATATTTGGCCATCGCAGCTTCTATCCGGATATCTACCTTTTTTTCGTCGGCCCATTTACTCGTAAGCCAAGTGATCGCCTCAATCGCCATTGTTGTAGAAGCAATATAAGCCAATTTTTCTCGACCAGCTTCGTGTTTTCCAACTGGCATTCCCCACTGCACACGTTCATTACCCCAACGACGGGCAATCGACAAACATTGCTTAGCGGAGCCCGCACTAGCTGCGGGGAGGGTGAGTCGACCCACATTGATTGTCCCAAGAGCCATCGCAAGGCCTCGCCCTTCTTTCCAAATCAGATTCTCTTTAGGAATTTTGACATTTTCAAATTTGATCATTCCATTATAAATTCCGTGCAACCCCATAAACTCGCAGCGATGGATGACTTCGACTCCCGGAGTATTCATTTCAAGAATGAACGCAGAAATTTGTTTTTTTTCTTTTCCTCTTACTATTTTAGGGGCAGTTTGAGCCATAACGACAATGATATCGGCGATCGTCCCATTCGTACACCACAGTTTAGTGCCATTTAAAATATAGTGACTACCATCTTCTGAAAGCTCAGCAACAGAAGACATTTTTGCTGGATCTGACCCCACATCTTCTTCTGTTAAGGCAAAAGCCGAGATAGCTCCTTCGCGAAACCGCGGAAAAAATTTCTTTTTTTGCTCTTCGGTCCCGTACATTAGTAGAGGCTGTGGAACACCGATAGACTGGTGAGCTGAAAGGAGAACGGCTGTCGCTCCGCAGTAAGAGGCTACCTTCATCACGACACGATTATAATTCGTCTGAGAGAAGCCAAGTCCGTTATACTCTTTAGGGATTTTAATCGCAAAAAGCCCCATTTTCGCCAATCCATCGATAACTTCTTGTGGTATAGAGCACGTTCTATCGACCTCGTCTGGATCGAGATGTTCTCTTAAAAATGGCTCGAGTTTAGCAATAAATTCATCGCCAATTTGCTGATCCTCTTTCGATTGTTCGGGAAAAGGAAAGAGCAAAGACGGGTCGAAAACTCCCATAAACAGCTTACTACCAAAGCTTGGGTTTCGATATTCCTTTTCTCTAGCAGCCTCTGCGATTTCGAGAGCAGCTCTTTTTTCCACGTTTTTTTCTCCGGAAGCGAAAACTGAGACTTCTTCCTCTTCTAACTCATTTGGATCCTTCACTTTATGCGCCATCCGAAACCTCCTCGATTCATTAGGACACCCCTGTTATCCTAACATATACCTTTTTTTTAAAAATTTTCCTAGCATATCTATTAAGTCTATCATACCCCAAACACGAGTTTTTCTTGTGTTGATATGATACCTTGCTTATTCTGCTACTATCGAGGTATTTATAACTATGTCCCTTAAGTTCGAAGAAATTAAAGCGATTCTCCATGAGGTTACCCCCCTCATAAAAAATGCCACTCTTGTTGACTGCGAAGAAATCAATAAAGACATCTTCATCTTAAATTTTTGCAAAAATGAGGAGACTCACAAAGTTTTGCTCTGTTTCAAAACGCCCTTTGTCAGAATTCATACTACCGAACGATCCGGCATCCAACCTAAAAGTCCTCTCCAAAGAAACCTTAAAAATCTATTATTAAAAGCTAAACTTACACATATCGATCTCATTAATGATGACCGTATCCTAGAGCTAACGTTTCAAAAAAAAGACAAGTTTTATACACTCATCGCCGAGCTTTTTTCAAAATTCGCCAACAGCTACCTCCTCAATGTAGATAAAGAAATCCTTTACTCGATACATCCAACAAACAAAAAGTTGTACTCTCTACCTGAAAAAACAGGCAACTACACACACACAACAACTTCTGCTATCAAGTCAGTAGAGGTCGAAACTCGCTATAATGAAAAAGAAAAGGAATACTTTTTTAAACAAGCAAAAAACTCTATTTTTGGATACATCGGCAAGCGCATCAAAAGTAAAGACAAAAAAATTGCATTCACCCAGAAAAAGCTTAGCGATTGTAAGGAGTGGGAGCAAGTACACCACACAGCTCAACTACTTCAATCAAATCTCTTCAAAATACAAAAACACATGACCGAAGTTGAAGTCGACGACTGGAATACCGGAAAGGTTACCTCAATAGCTCTCGATCCCACCATCTCACCACCCGAACAAGTAAAAGTTCTATTTAAAAAAAGTAAAAAATTAAAAAAAGGCATCTCTCATACTGAACATCAAATTGAAAAATTAAAAAAAGAAAAATTGTGGTGGCTATCTCGTCGCGATGAAATTGAACCTTTAAATAGCATAAAAGATATCGAAAAGTACTGTAAAGAACACCACATCAAACTTCCCGATAATAAACCTACAAAAACAAAAAATGTTCTTCCCGCTAAACACCTTCCCTACCGTGTGTTTACCTCTAAATCTGGAAAATCCATTCTAGTTGGCAAAGGTGCAAGTGACAATGAACTCCTCACTTTCCACCACGCCAACGGATCGGACCTCTGGTTGCATGTCGATGGATGGCCCGGTTCACATGTCGTTATAAAAAAAACAAAAAATGAAAAGGTTGACGATTCGACAATATGGGAGGCATGTCAGCTTGCCATTGGTTTCAGTAAAGCAAAAGGGCATGGGTCTGCCGACGTCATCATCACTCAACAAAAATTCCTAAAACGCATCAAGGGTGCCGCTAAAGGAAAAGTCAACATGTCGGAACATTCCACAAAACACATAGAATTCGATAGCGAAGCATTTAAGAAAATAAAGTCGCGCAATAAAGACCAATTAGCTTAAAAAAAATCGCCAATGATAAGAACGATAAAGTCTACTCGTCTTCTTTAAAGCGGTAACCAACTCCACGAACAGTTTCGATATATTTAAAGCTTGGCCCAAGTTTTTTACGTAAAGCTGCAATGTGAACATCGATATTTCTATCGACAATAAAAGCGTCGTCATTTTGCACATCATCCAAAAGCTGATTGCGTGTTAACACTTTTCCACGGCTCGCTATAAGTCTTTTTAAAATACCAAATTCAGAAAGGGTTAGGGCTATTTGCTCTTCTCCTCTTTTAATTTGATACCTATCGACTTCCATCGTAAAAGGCCCAAAATGTAGGATTTTTGGCGCCTTTTCTTTCTCCTTACCGCGACGCATCACAGCGCGAACTCTAGAAAAAAGAACTTTTGGAGAAAACGGTTTTGTGACGTAATCATCAGCTCCTAGTTCAAGACCAAGAACGACATCTATTTCTTCACTCTTTGCTGAGATCATAATCACGGGAATATTTTTTAATTCATCGTCATTTTTCATTTTTCGACAAACATCAAGGCCACTTTGTCCAGGGAGCATGAGGTCTAAAATTACAAGGTCTGGTTTTTCTCTCTTGATTGCCAATAAACCATTCAAGCCATCCACTTCCACATGAAGCTTATAACCTGACATTTCTGCTTGTAACTTGATTAAAGCTGCTATATCCTCTTCATCTTCAATAAGTAAGATTGTTGGCTTTAACATAATTCATATCCTCGTGCCGATATTTGTTTTCGATGGTATATTTTAACATCTCCTTCTTAAAAAGTGCAATATGAAGGTGATATAATTGACCCTTTCTTAATTTATATTAAAACATTTCTTTAATTTATTTACACTAACATTTTTTCATTATAAAGTTATCCAGATAATCATTAAGGTTTAAACCCGGTTTGTCTCCAAACCTCTAACCTATGCACCAAGTAAATGCACAATCCCTAGATAAATACATAGCATTATCCTTCAGTTATTTAACCAAACTTTAATGAATCCTTGATCATTCCACTCAATCAGTGATAAGATAAATTTATACCCCTCTAAGAAGGATCAACGAGGTACCCCATGCATAATCAAAAAAAAAGCCACCTTAACACCGACCCATCACAAAATTTTATCGCAAGACCCTACGAACCCTTAGATGCTATCTTTCAACCACAAACCGTTGCTGTTATAGGTGCCAAAGACAACCTCGGCAGCGTAGGTAGAACGATTATGGCAAATCTTTGTAATGGCAAATTTGCTGGTACCATCTACCCCATAAACCCCAAACGTTCAGAAGTTTTAGGAGTAAAAGCATACCCCTCAATTTCTAAAACCCCGGAACCCATAGACCTAGCTGTTATCGTCACCCCGGCAAAAACTGTTCCAGCAATTATTAAAGAGTGCGTCAACCAGAATGTCAAAGCCGCTATTATTATCTCGGCTGGCTTTAAAGAAATTGGAACTGAAGGCCTCGCCATGGAACAAGAAGTGATATCCATGGCACGTCAAGGAAATATGCCTGTGATTGGTCCTAACTGTTTGGGAGTGATGAATCCAATTAACGGCCTCAATGCCACCTTTGCAAAGGGGATGTCTCTACCGGGAAATATCGCTTTTATTAGCCAAAGTGGAGCGATGTGCACAGCTGTACTCGATTGGAGCTTTAAAGAGGGGATCGGGTTTAGCTCCTTCGTATCTATTGGATCGATGGCAGATGTTAACTGGGGAGACTTGATTCACTATCTCGGTGCCGACCCAAATACTCACAGTATTTTAATGTATATGGAAACTGTAGGTGATGCTCGCTCCTTTTTAACAGCGGCTCGCGAGATCGCACTAGAAAAACCAATTATCATCATTAAAGGAGGGCGCTCCGACGAAGCTGCAAAAGCTGCAGCGTCGCATACAGGCTCTCTCGCAGGTAGTGACGAGGTCTTCGATGCTGCTCTTCTACGAGCAGGCGTTTTACGCGTAAATACAATTTCAGAGCTGTTTGATATGGCGTCAGTGTTGGCGCGTCAACCGATTCCTCGAGGCCCTAATTTAGCGATCATCACAAATGCTGGAGGACCCTCGGTACTGGCAACTGACACAGCAGCATTAAATGGCGCCAAAATAGCCAAACTATCAGAAGATAGTTTAAAGGCCCTCGACGACTACCTGCCTCCTGCATGGAGTCATAGCAACCCTGTAGATATCTTAGGAGATGCCGGCGCTGATCGCTATGGTATGAGTGTCGAGCTATTATCAAAAGATCCTAACGTCGATGGACTTCTCGTCGTTCTTTCACCACAAGATGTCACTGATCCAGTTGCTACAGCAGAATGTTTACGAGCCTATTCCAAAATAGAAAACAAACCCATTTTAGCAAGTTGGATGGGGGGCGACACGGTAAGTAAAGGAATCCATATCCTTAACCAGGCAAACATCCCAACTTTTGACTACCCCGATGATGCTGCGTGGTCTTTTGCTAAAATGTGGGAGTATAGCGAAAATCTACAACACCTTTATAACACTCCTGCATTAAGAGATGATGATCCCGCTGATGGACAGTCCCTTTTACCTGCCGCAAAAGAAACAAAAGCGATTATCGATAAAGCTCGAAATGAAGGGCGCACACTGCTCGATGAATTCGAATCAAAACGCGTTCTCGCCTGTTATGATATTCCCGTGGTCGAAACTCTCATTGCCACATCACAAAAAGAGGCAGCTACTCACGCCGAAAATCTGGGCTACCCTGTCGTTCTCAAGCTATTTTCCCAAACAATCACACATAAAACAGATGTTGGAGGAGTGATCCTCAACCTTAAAACAGCAGATGCCGTTGTCAATGCCTATAATCAAATAAAGGACTCTGTAACTAAAAAAGCTGGCGCCCATGCCTTTGAGGGTGTCACTGTTCAGCGCATGGTAAAACTTGATGGCTATGAACTTATTCTTGGAAGCTCTTGCGACGAACAATTTGGACCCGTCCTTCTTTTTGGCACAGGAGGGCAACTCGTCGAAGTTTTTAAAGACCGCGCTCTTGCCCTTCCTCCTCTCAATGCAAACCTGGCAAAACGATTAATGGAAAAAACAAAAATTTATGAAGCGCTCAAAGGTGTCAGAGGAAGAGAGGCTATCGACATCGATCAGTTGACCAAGGTTCTCGTCCATTTCTCTCAGTTGATTGTTGAGAACCCATGGATTAAAGAGCTCGACATCAATCCAATCCTCGTCTCTCCAAACGAAATCGTCGCCCTAGATGCACGGATAGTCCTTCACGATTTAGAAACAAAAGAGGAAGAATTACCGATTCCCTCAATTCGTCCTTACCCCATACAGTATATTCATACAATTCATCTGAAAGACAACACTCCCATTACGTTACGGCCCATTAAAGCTCAAGATGAACCTTTAATCATCGACTTTCATAAAGAACTTTCAGAAAAGAGTGTACGTCAACGCTACTTTGAGTTTTTAAGCCTCGACGAAAGAACGACCCATGAAAGATTAATACGCATCTGCTTCAACGATTACGATCAAGAACTTGCGCTCGTAGCAATTCACAAAGATACAAATACCGATACAAAAAGGATTATCGGTGTCGCAAGATTAAGTTGCATTGCAGGCACAAAAGAAGCAAAAATGACGCTTATCATCATCGATAATTTCCATGGTAAAGGCTTAGGAACCAAAATGATTGAACAATTAATCGACATAGCCAAAACAGAAAAAATTCATTGTATTAAAGCGGAAGTTCTCGCTGAAAACGAAGGAATGATTCACATTTGCAAGAATAAAGGTTTCTCTATCAACTATGACGACAATAAGGTTATTGCTTACTTAAGCCTAGAACTATAGCTTACTTATAACCCGATTTGGACACAAACCGGGTTAATACCAATCCCAATAAATTCAGCAACAGAATTTTCAAAATGAAGTCATACTAGCTCATCACCCCAGTCGCCCCTTTTCAAAAAATTAATTTTACATATAAACCTTAGTTGAATAACTTGTTGTAGTGAGAGCGCATAGCAAAACTCTCGAGTTTGAACAGAGTACAACCAGGGATTTCAAATGGTTTATTTAAGAGCAGCAATTGCAACAATCATCGGACTACTCGTGGTGCTTGCGGGTTATATTCTTATCTCCTTTGACGATCAATATGAACTAAAGCTAGCTTACGATCAATATGCCGTAGGAAATTATGAAGAATCTACAGAAACATTAAATAAACTCCACTACAAGAATCTCGAAGCCCAAAAACATTTATATTTATCGTATATCGAAAGAGATCAAGGCTACTTTAAAAACTCTAACGAAAGCCTAGAAAAAGCTGCCGAGGCGTCTAAAACAGATAAACGTAGCAACCTGCAACTTGAAATCCTTATTAATCAAATTCTTAATAGCTACATAGACGACAATCCTAAACAAATGAATTTATCACTACAAAAGGCGCAAAAACTACTTGCAGGGCGTCAAAATGACTGGATAGACTTTTTTACATCTGTTCAAAATAACTTAAGCACCCAAAATAACGATGACAATCAAATTGAAGAATATTGGAAAAATGTAGGTAACAATACTCACCTTTCTTACTGGATGAAACGTTCATTCCAAAATATTTTCACACCTTTCTGGCAAAAAACAAAACATATTCGGAATTTAATTTCACAAGGAAAGTACGTTGAAGCAAGGCAAATTATTGAAAAAGCTCTTGAGCAACAAAACGAAAGTCAAAGAGATGACTTAACAATGCTAATGGGATTAAGCTACGTAGAAGAAGCAAAAGAAAAACCCGAAAACGCTTCAACACCATATTATAAACTTGCTTTCAGCTATTATAGTAGAATCCCATTTCATCATAAAAAATTTAATAAAGATCGAAATGACTTTTTTGAAGTAATTTCAGGACAAATTTCTAACTTGATATCAACACAAAAGTATCAAAATCTTCCCTTTTATTTAAGTGTTCTTGAACAATTAGAAGAAGAGCAAGAAAAAAATCAACTCTCCGAATCACTACTCAATATTGTCACTGTAGAACTCGAAAAAGAAAATTGGCAAAATGTTAATCAGATAGTAACACTGCTCAATAGAATGCTCTCACAAGGTCCTGCAAGAAAACACTTAGAAGATCAACTTAAAGAACAACTTGTAACGGCAATAGAATCTGGATCACCTCAAGACATCAAAAAATATTGGAATGTCACAATGATTCTTAGTAGTAATGAGAACGAAATAAAATCGCAATATTTGAGTCAACTCGAAAGCAGAATTCTTACAAATATAAACAATGACAGTGAAGAACTTTACAAAAGTTACCCTCTCATACAAGTATGGAATGGAATTGACAAAGAATCAAATCAAAGAAAAGATTTTTTAAATCAAATCGTAAGTAAATCAACAGAACTATGGGATGCTCCAAATGAGTATGAAAAGGCTACAAAAATTCTTGTCGTTGCATTAGAAATCACCAACCAAAAGGAAAAAGGATTCATTAATGAGCTGATTAAAGAGAATCTTAAGGAGGTCTACGCATCAGCCTTTCAAAATGAAAACTATACGAAAATTCAAAATTTATTCGAAGCTACACAAAAGTTAAATTTTGATAAATACACTCTAGTTAGTCGTGAAGATGAAAAAAAATACACTCGTGAAGCTCAATTATTCTTTAGCAATAAAAAATTTGGTAAAGCAGAAAGTCTATCTAACTGGATACTGACTTTTTCTCCAAAAAACAACAAGGCGCTAATTATTAATGGACTCACAAATTATTACAAAGGGGATTATCTAAGATCAGATCAACTCTTAAATCAAGTTAAAACAAGCAATAAAGAAATAAATCAAGCGCTTGCTGTATCAAAAATAGTTACCGGAAACAAAAGACAAGGACAACAAATTCTCGATAAATTATCAAGAAAAGGCTCTATTAGCCCCTCAGTATATCTCCGTATAGGATTTGGTGAGTTACAAAATAATAGCCCACAAAATGCTATTGAATGGTTTAGTAAGATACCTAATCAAACACCCGAAGTCGTAGTAGGATTAGCTTTAGCAGAACATCAACGAGAAAATTGGAGTCAGGCATACGAATATATAGAAACACTTAATTTTCCCTTTTCTCAACTAGATCTTGCTCAGAGTATCAAAGTGCAGTCATTAATTCGGATGGATAAAATTAGTGAAGCTGAAAAATCTTTAAATCAATTTTTAAGCAGTGAAGATACTTCTACCTATGGAGAATTCTCAGATTCCTTTAATATTCTACTACAAAAAACAGGCCACCAATTTGATCGCTATCTCACCACAAGTATGTTTTATGATGAAGGTAAAAATAATCCAAAAGAAGCTCTTGAATATCTTTCCAAAATTGAAACTCCCTCTGCAAGTATACTTTTAGCAAAAGGACGTATTCAGATTAAACTGGGAAAAAATTATGATGCGAAAAAATCTCTTCAAAGCGCTCTTACTCTAGCAAAAGAGAGTACGATCTCTTCTGAAATTTTAAGTGACATCTTACCAAACTTAGCTTATGTTACCCAAAAGCTAGGACAGAATATTGAATCCTTTATTTACTTCGAAGATTACTTTAATCAGTATCCTGATCAAAATCAATATCGCCCTGAATACGTCACAACACTGATGAGTGTAAGGCGTTATGATCTAGCTCTTCAGCAATTAACCACAATTCGAAACACCGAAAGCTTCAAGCCCACAGAGCGTGTAGCATACATCGAATCGTTAATTCATACTAACCAATTTTCTAAAGCAAATAAAGACGCTCAAAAATGGATTAAAGAAGATCCCAATATCGATACTATTCACCTCATTAAAATTGCTCAGGCAATGGTTAAAACAAAAAACAATACTCTCATAGAAAAAATTATCAATCAAATTTCAGCTATCGATCACTTAAGCTCAGAAGAAGCCGTTGAATTCTTAAATCTCTACATATTTTTAGGAGATTCAGAAAAAGGTAAAACTCTAATCGTAAATAATCTAGACTTATTTGAAAGCTCTTCAAGTGGATTAATGGCATTGGCAAATTACAATTCCTACTATGGAAATAGTGAAAATGTCATCAAGTATGCAAACATGGCTTTAAAAATTGACCCCTCTAGCCAAAAAATTCAAGAGTTTATAGCGATTCATCAACCTACAAATAATGAAGATGCCGCATTCAATGTAGACAGTAATTTGTTTACTGAAAATAATTTATTAAACATAGAAAATATAGACCGAAGCATTGCAATCATTACACGAAAAATTAATGAAGCATATAGCGAGATTCAAAACAATCCACAGCACCACGTGGAAACTTCATCATCAATAGAGCTACTTCAGCCTGTTGTTGATAAATTAAGCAGTAAAATAAAGAGTATTCCCGAGATTTTTTATCTTTCAGGAAAGCTACATTACCTACTAAACAATATGCACGGGTCAAAAGAAGCATATCGTAAAGCTATAAATCTAGACATTTCTTATTCTAATGCCTATCAATATCTCGCTCTAGTGTACTTTAAAAATGCACAGTTAAATGAAGCTAAAAAGCAGCTATCGTATTCCGTTAAGTTTACTCCAAACAACAGCAATGCTTGGTTATTCCTTGGGGTTATCGAGGAAGAGGATGGGGCTTTATTTGACTCAATCAATGCTTACCAAAACTCTATTAAATATAAACCTAATAATCCTGTTCCTTATCTTATGCTTGGTAAACTAGAATTAGAAGTTAATAACCCTGAAGCTGCTAAAAAATCTCTAGACAACTCTCTAAGGCTTAACCCAAACAATGTTACAACTTTAAAATTACTTCTCAAGACACTGTACAATCCACATTTATACATGGAAACAACAAATGATACAGCCTTAGTGACAGAACGTCAAAAAGTCCACGACAAACTTCACGAACTCGCACCAGAAGAACTAAAAGCTCTTATTGAAGAGTTAGATGCCGATGGTAATATTACAGCAAACTACTAAACTTTATGGCCTTAAAAAAATGATCTGGATCTATAAACAGATGAAAAATGGTGGATACAAGAGTGTTATACATTTATGAACCAATATAGATGCCTCGAACAATTTCTTAAAAATCTTTCAATGCCTCTTGCTCGAGTTTACTTAATCGTGCAAAAACTACAGAAATTACACTAAATTGTACATCTTTTAGCTGTGGAATTAATACAGTAATTTCTTTTTGCATTTCTTCGGAGTGCCAATCACCAAAAAATGTTTTATGGCAATCTTTTCCCATAATTTCGTTTATTTGTTCATTAAAAAAATATTGAGAAATTGTAGTCACTTCACTCTTTATAGAATTAGTGTTTATATACTCTACATTGACATAAAGTGCACACTGACTCTCTGGCCCCAAATCCTCTTCTGAAAGCGAAGCTATGGGAGGCGGTGAAAAGCTAACTGGTAACCGAGACAAGTTTCGCTCATGTACTTTGCCTAATATTTGAGTTCTTATCTGGAGTATTTTAGTCGAATTAAGCATTAAATTAGGGTCGCAATGGCCAAATCGTTCGGGAAGCCCTTCAACTTTACGAAAGGCATTCTCGGTTATTTTAACTTTAGCTCGATTCTTCTTTTTAGAGGGAAAGCCGACGATCGTCTTATATTCTTCATCCGAAGTCCATACCAAAGGATCTACAATATTGCTATCGGCAAGTTTCCCTGAAACATTATGGTAAGCGTGAACAAGTTCATGAAATAAAGAAAGGTAAGCAGGCTCAAATATCGACCGTCCCTCAATATTAGTGACTGAAATGTTCTTCCTGGAACAGCCAATAACAACATCATGACCTTGTTTCAATCCTATAGTGTGATCTATTTCGTCTGAAAGAATAAAAATTTTACAAGAGAAACGTTGCACTTTTTCCAATAAACGCTTGCCAATCGCATTAGATTCAATGTGCTCTAATAGCTCTTTAACTTCTCTCTGAAAATGTATATTTGTTTTCTCTTTTACGATAAATATATTTTTGAAAGGTTCTACTGAGTTATCTCTCCAGTTAGAAAAAATATTATTTATTTCTTTGTGTCTATTAAATATGTTCATGTTTTGTTGTTGTAAATGTGAAAAATGATATTTATCAAAATCCCTAAAAAAGTTATTTCAGCCTCAAATTAAAATAGCCTGAAAGAAATCACTTCTGTTTATCTAACCAGCGTTCAATCGCAGCATATCGATTAAGTCCTTTTTTCGAGCATCTCTACGTTTGTAATAAAGTATATTTTCTAGGCTATCAAAGGGTAATCCATCAATGACCTCTGCACTTTTGATCCTATCAGCTATTGTCGGAGCCTCTACATCTACAGGAGCACAATAAAACGAACCTTCCCAAAAAGCTTCGACCACACCTTCTAATAAGATAATTTTTTTTACACCATCTTCATCGATGATTTTATATTGTGTGATAAGTTTATCCAATAATTCGGGAGTCACGATGATATCTATATCTCCAATAACTCTGATATTCCGAATGCCTATAGGGCCACTGCCCGTGATGGCATACTGATCGTTTGGTAATTTAAACTTTTTCAATAAAGCAAATCTTTCACGATTATATTGTTTAATTAACTGTTCGTTATATTTCATACTTATATTAATCAAAGTAATAAAATTATAGATAAATCTCGACAGTATGATACATCACGATAACAAATATAGTCACTAAAAAATGAGTAACTCACCTTACGCAACAGACTCTTGAAGTATAGATGTTTTAATCACAGATTTTTCGCACGTTGGTTAAATTAGAGATTTGTAATTCTATTATATTCAACACTATAAAAAGATTACAAAATATTTAAGACAACTCAGATGGACGGATAACTGTGACATGAGTTAAGGGTTAATTTTCCTTATCGTTATATCGTTATATCGTTATATCGTTATATCGTTATATCGTTATATCGTTATATCGTTGAGAACTATTTAAATTTGCTAT
>JAYZJO010000048.1:0-43798 GCA_036164375.1 Chlamydiota bacterium
TTTTTATTTAATTAAGTTTGTGTTAAGGTTTGACTTTGTATTTTATAAGAGGGTCGAGTTTTGAGTTCATTAAGTTTGTTTTTTAGTACTGAAGCTTTAGGAAGTTACTGGGGAAGTTTTGTTGAACTGCCTCCTGTGACGAGTTTGGTGAATTTTTTTTATCAAGAAAAAGCGCAAGATTTTAAGTATGCTGCTTCGATAATTGACGGGTCAGTGAGATCGATTGAGAAAGGTAAAGTAGTTTTTCTGCCGGAAACTCACTCAAAAATTGAAGACAAAATTTTTCAAAAAACCGTACTCACAGAGTATTTCAACCCTTTAAAAGATGTTCTTCTTATTGAAGAGCCAAGCTGCTACTCAGGAGCTGAAAACCAAGTGTTATTAAACCCTGATAATTCAAGGTGGAGAGAAAGCTTTCCAACCGTACGTATTTTTGGTTGGGATGACAAAGATATTGAACAGAATGTTGAGTTGGCTAAAAGACATAAAAAAATTCAACAAATAAATGACGCAATCATAACTATACAAGGGTCTTTTTTACCTGGGTATCTTTATAACGAAACTTTACTGAAATCCTACAAACACCTCATTAGTCAAGCTCGGGATTGTGAAAAAAATGAAAATTTATTTTCAGAAATACAATGGGAAGAGAAAATCCGTAAGGGTGAATACAACAATGCGGCAGTCATTGAATTACTAAAAAAAATTGACCTAATGCTTCCCAAAATTAAAAAAAGTATCATTTTTGAAGAAATTAACATGCCAAGACAGCAGTCTCTAATTCAAAGTATAGAGCGCTTAGTAAACGATTCTAAAGTCGATAGAATATTTGTGATTAGTGGGCTTCAGCACATTGATACGCGCCCGGAAGGGAATCAACCTCTACGAGAAGGGGCTTTAAAGGTTACGAACACCTTAAAAGAGCGTGCTATTAGTTACATTACTCTATCGCTAGAAGCTTAGATCTCAATAATGTCAGGATGTTTTAGGGGAGTAATTGTTCGGAATGATATATCGTTTTAAGGGTTGAAAAGCTCGAGATTTATATAAATCGTGTTTTTTTATAAATTATTCGTTACCAATGACTTGTTGTTAATCGTGAGGGGCGATCGAGCGACCCTCGTAAAATTATAAAATAATCGTGTTCAGCGAAATTTCAATTAACATAATCTTGTTAATCTTTGTTGTTATGGATAAATTATTAAGGAATTTTACTTCATAAATACTCTAATTTTCAAGATGTTAAGTTTAAAATTGAAAAAGGTGAAGTTTTTCAAGAAATTGTGTATAATAAGTTATAGGTAGAAAAGAGAGTGGCCCTGGTTATTTTTAAGTATTAATATTTGATTAATAGCCACAGTAGAGGTTCGTTCTCTTAAATTAATAGCAATAACAAGCTAAATTAAGGAGAATTGCTAATGGGTGTTCCTGGATCTCCTTTTCCCCATATCCCTCCCTCTGATGAGTCGAGCTCTGTTCCGATACCAAGTGTTAATGAGTCGAGCTCCACAGGGCTTAACTTTGGGATGACAGATAAGATTTTTCGATCGGACTCAGAAGAAAAAACTGTAGAAGATAACACCAGAGTCTATCTCCCTAAAAATGGGAAGATGTCGCTGATAGACTTCGTGAGGGTTATCAACCGAAACCTCAAGCAGTTTGAGCAGACACAAGAAGCGATGGAAGTCATGGATCACATGATGAACAAGAAATTTCATCGAGCTCTTGCAATGACTGCATCGAGTTTAAGAAAGTATCGATCAAAAATACAGTCGTTTATGTCTAAGTGGACAGCTATTGAAAGTGAAGTTCAAGAATTGACGGATAAATTAAATCAGCAGCTAACCTCTTATAATGAAGGGGTGGGAGTTGATAAGGAAGAGATTAAGCAGCTAAAGCAAGCCATTAAAAATTATCGGGACTCATCGCATGAAAATTTTGGCAATGATGAAGTTTTAAAAAGCTCAGTAGAAAGGTATAGCGAATATGTCGATGGGACAACGGGAAGAAATGCACAGATTGCTAACATCAATCGAGCTTTAGAGGAATATAATGAACGAATTGGTCAACTTAACACTCTGATAAAGGAGCTGAATACTGAAGCTGAGTCTATTGGTCTCGAAGAAATTACGATGCTCGTTTCTAAGTCCCTGATTCCCAATCTACCAAAAATGTCTGGTGACCTAGCCAATCTCGATGAGTTAAGGTTGTTTGAAGAGTTTATTCCTTATGAAGTATCACTATTTTCTGGAAGACGTGTTCCCAGCGTTAAAGATGTTCTTAGTATGCACTACGATCCTGTACATAATGCAACAATTGGTTACGTTAACAATTTAAATAACGTCTTAGATGTTTCCCAGGAATATGAATTATTTGACAAATTGACGATGAAAGCGTTGGGCTCAGCATTCATCGATCTGTTGTTAGCGAAGTTCTCAGTGATTTTCTACGACCTCGTAGGAGAGAGCGTTACAACTGAGGGTTCTATCGCAAAAGCTATATCATGGGCAACGTTGGAAAAACTTTTAGCGAGGTCATCCATACGTGCTTCAATGTTAGAGGCTCGCGTGCCATTAACTTCTGTTGAAATTGATGAAATCCAATTGTTGATATTAAATTTATTGTCGAAATCAGCTATGCAGGCAGCTACAGGTCCGGCGTTTCAGGTTTTGGGACAAGACCTCGGAAAGTTGAGTTTAGGCGATAACCACATTTCGATAGTTATAGCAATGTCGTTTATAAATAGGTTAAAGTCATTAATTGAAAGTGAAGTTGTATCAGATAATATTAGGGCTCTTATCGAGAATAATCCAAGATTGGCTAGTTTTCCTGAATCTGATCGAGGGTTACTCATCAAAAAGCTTACTTCTATTGTTAACTTAGCGATTATGCAAAATGGTCTAGTACAAGCCTCTATAGCCTTAGGTGCTCCAGGTGTAGTTGGACAGGTGTTGAATTTAGCTTTGAGTGAAGTAGGTATTTCTAGAAACTTGGGTGGTGGAACTCTTAATGATGTGATTGGTGATCGTTCCCTTACGATACTAACAGAAGCGATTCTTGTGAAGAGTTTAGCCTCTAGAGGGTACAGTAACGAGGAAGCTACAACAGTGGTCAAGCGAGCAATGGGCCATACAGTAGATAATGCTCCATTTTCAGACTTTAATGAATTTGCGAATCATTTTGCCATTCAGTTGCGATTATCCGGAATTGGTGATATTGCATTTGCCCGAGCCTTATCCTTTGAGGCAGCAACGATTTTGCAGGAGTTTTCTCCAAAAGCCGCTTTGGAAGAGAAAAAACTCCTCAAAGGGTTTACTTTGGGATTGATAGATGCCCAAACGTTACTCTCTGATTCAGCAGTGTCTACTATCCTTTCAGACTACGACCGCAATACGTTCGACTCTTTATATAAAAATGCTATTAATAGTGCTTTTGACAAAGGGAATTTACGCAATTTACTTGAAAGTTTGATAAGTGATCCATTGCTTTCCGATCCGGAAAAATTTAATGCGCCTGAAGTATTAAAAGAAGTGTTGGTAGTACTTTTTAGAGGTTTGATCCGTCAAGGAGTTAGTGTCGAAGATGCTCTGGGTATTGCAGAGAGTACCATGCGCTATATGTTAAAATCTAAAGGGGCTAAAGCAGGATTTCTTGTCACTCCGAATAGTTTACGATTAGCAATTGATGGGTTTCAGCAGCTCTACGAAGGTTTGGGACTTCCAAAAAAAGCATCAGAGCAACTTTCGGTAGATACCGTTTTGGCAGCAACATCAGCACCCAGTGAATTAAATAATATTGGTATTGTGGAGTCCTCGTCACAAGCAATCAATAGTACATTGATGCAGAAAAAGACGATCACCGAAATCGCTATGTTTGACGTGTTAAATAAGCAATTTCCCAATCAGGTTAATGCAGTCATGGAACTGACTGATGTTGTTAGTGGTAATCTTAATTTAACGGACCTTCCATCGCTCGGTATTTCGCTGAGAACTCTTCTTTCAGAAAATAAGAGTATAAACATCGAGAGTTCGATGGCTGGAAGGCTAGCAGAAGAAATTTTATCATCGCAAATAAAAAATCCTAAACTTGGTGATGCTGCAGAACCGATCGAAGGATACTCTAGAGGAACGATTGCTTCTGCATTAATGAGTCATTCATTTAGTGAAACCTTGCTTCAAAGTGAGCTTGTTGCATCAGGGTCCTCAAAAGATTTGGCGACAAAACTCGCCAATGTATTAGCGCCACACTTGAGTGCATTTAATTTTGAACCAACAAATGGACTTGTCAATTATCTCGAAGAGATTTTCGTTAAAAATTTCTATACTTCGAATTCGTATGCCAATGAGGTCATGGGAGCGATAGACTTGTATAAAATTTTAGACTCCTTACCATTTGAAAAAAAATTCGCCGAACAACTGTTTGAGTTGAAACATGCAACGGACTTAACAGAGTCAATGGCACTCGCTTCAGTTGTCACAAAAAATGCAATGCATGTAAAAGGGGCCTTTGCTAGTACTGTTCACTTACAAAATGCTCTACTTTCAAATCTCGAGGGAGGATGGGGGAGTGAAGCCAATGAAGGGTTAGGATTAATTTCTAATGAATTACTAGGTAGCGTTATTAACAAGTCAGCCTTGCATGAAGAGCTGTCGCAAAGTCTGATAGCCAATGGTGAGAAAGCCGAACGCGCAGATGCAATGGCGGGTATTGTTGTCAATGATGTCTTAGCAAGTTCAGAAAGCCGGTCAGCAGAGGACGCAATTAGGTCGTCGATACGACAAGCTCTAGTGGCAACTTTAGAGATAGACGCCTTGAAAGCAAATGAAGTAGTGGAATCGGTAGCTAACAATAGGGAAGCTCTTTCAGTAATTGATATGCATTCATTAACAAATCGAGTAGCAGATATCATAGCGGATGCAGAGAGTATTCTTGATGGGCAAATAGAAAAATTAGCACAAGAAGTGGTGAATAATCAGTTAAGTATACCAAGTGCGTTAGATAGTAAAGAAGATTTTAGAAAGGCTTTTCAAGATGCTTTGTATGTTATTGGAGTTAGTCCGGAAACAGCAAAAGGGATGTCAGAGTCTTTACGTGTTGATGGCTTATTTAATTTAGTGGTTATGAAAACTGCAGTTGTCAATGCTTTGCAAAACGCAGGTTTTAGTGAAGAAGAAGCAAATAAATTATCGACAGGAGCTGCACAAAATTTATTTAATATTGGATCTAATGAAATCGATCTACATATGACTCCAGAAATTCTTAAGAGGAAAGTTATCGAAAGTGATGCTGCCGAGGAACAGCTGACAAACGCAATTTTGACATCACCCACAATGAAGAGAGTGATTTCGGAAGAAAATATTCGTGTTGACTCTTTAAAAAATACCATAGCGCTCGCAGTTTTAAAAACTTTAAATAAACGCGGAGTTGCTGACAATGAATCGAAATTTAGAAATGCATTGCGTGATGAATTAGAAGCTGGGAATGCATTGTTATCAGGAGAAATCGCTGCGGATATTGCTAAGGAAATCGTGATTTCCGATGTCGTCTTGAGACAGTTATTAGCGAACGAGTTGATAGTACGAGCAGAAGAAAAATTTGATTTAACGGAAAATGAAAAAAATGCTCTTGTTCTAACAGCTGATGAAGTTTACAGAAACCCCGATGCTTTCGCTGATAAAAATACATTTTTAAGTACATTAGCTGGGGTCATAGCTAATAACAAAATATTAAGTGAATCTGACGCAAAAGATCTTGTCAGTAGCTTAAATGTCGGTATGGTTATTGAGGGAGTAAATCCATTGTTTACATCAACCGCTTCAAAAAAACTACCTCAATTCGAATTACGTGAGCAGTTGACAAATTTAATCGTTGAAAATTTTAAAGATGCCATACCTTTAGGAAAAGCAAGGCGCATTAGCGAAGAGTTTATTATTACTCTTATCGGACCTCTCACCGTGAGAGCAGGTCCTGTTGATCGCTCTGTATTAGATATAATTAAAGAACAAGTCGATGTTTTAGTAAAACAGGTGGAATCAAAAAATTATCGCAAATTAATTTTGCAGGGTGTTGTCGACACGATGACGAGTAGTACACAGGTCAATTTTGATACGTACCTTTTTACTGAAATACTTAATGCTAACGGGAAGAGATTCTTAAAATTAATTCAAGATGCCCTTCTGAATAATATTGGTGTTGAAGATCGATCACGGGATCAGACAATTGACTTGTTAATATAAAATGCTATAGGTGACTGATGGTACTGCCTATTGATCCAACAAATTTGCCGCTTGATCCAGGGGGGCATCCACAAGTCTGTAATGACGACACCAAGGGACCACCCGCTGGTACTCTTCAGTCGTTTCCAGGACAGGCGCCGCAAGAAACATATGCACCAGTACTGTTTGCTCCCAACGAAATATCGATTAGAAGTTACTCTCTAATTGTTAATAACTCTGTCAATCGCCTCCGTGAAATGCTTTTTTATGGAGAAATTGTTGACGAAATCATTACAAAGCGATTCTATGGCGCAAATGTAGCAAGTGCTAGATCCCCACTTAGGTGTTCTTGTGAAATTGTGGATAGAGTGTTTGATGCTCAAATTTCAGATCCTAATTATATCAGTTTTATCAATGACGGATTGAATTCTGCTGTTGTCGATATGACAAACGCCATTGAGACAAATATCTTAGGGGCGGGAAATGCAGACATAGATCTAGAAGTACAAAATGTGAACGATTTGAATCAAGATATTCAAACCTTTGCAGCCATCCCCAACCCAACAGCAACAGATATCGCTAATCTTAACGCGACTATTACAGCATTCAATGCGTATGCTGCTGCACGTAATGCAGACATCAACGCTTATAACTTAGCTGTTGATCAATATAATCTCCTCGTAGGAGAACCAACGATTGGTGTTGGGGGTGCAGTTACTTATCCTCCCGGCACTATCAACGAATCGATACAAATTTTTAATGAGAAGTATAAAGGAACAGGAGTATTTGCACCTCTCACTTTTCTTCCGACTCTATCACAGCGCGATCTACTCCCTTCAGCTCTCCCCCCAGCAGACTTAAACCTCGCAATGACATCGCAGATTGATGCAGACCTGACTATTGTTGTGACGGGGACACTTTCTCCATACAACGCATTTACAGCTCTCAATGACGAACTAACCACTACTCCCCTTGTTGCCCCTACATTTGGTGGCAACGTTCTTGTAAATGATGGAATCAACTACTACAATGCTAATATCGTGCTAGATCCTGCAACAGGAGGAGTTCCAGTTTCGCCTACAGAGCAAGAAGCTATCAGTACATTGAATGCGGCTATTGATGCTTTTAACACACCCGGAAATGCTCTTTTTGGAGATACTGCAGCCCTAAATACTGCGATTGCAGATTATCAAACAGCCATTAGTGTTTCACCAAATCTCAATAGTTTAATCACTGAATTTAACGAAGAAATTATTGGTGTGGTTTCTAGTCCTACGGAGGGATTTAACAATACGCTTGGTGTGGGGATCAATGATGCTATTGGAGAGATCAATGCATTATTTCCAGCAGAGCTACAATATGAAACCGTTACATTAACAGAGCGTGATTTGATGCCTGCAGCTCCGGTGACAGCATCAAATATCGATCAAAGAGTTACTTATAATACTTTGGATAGTTTTGTTGCATTGCAGATACCTGACCGTTCCTTTCACCCATTAACTTTGCCCGATAGCGTAGATATTACAACGATTCCTGCTTCGTTTGATCCGATTTTAAATCCTGACGGAACAATTTCTATCAATCAGTTTCCACCAGTTACAAATATCCCTGAGATACCCGCACCGGTGACTCCTGACCCATATGGAAATATCAACGATTATTTCGATACTCTCAATACATCCATTGACAACTATAACACTAACAATGTGGGGACTATAATTTCTCCTGCAGCAGGTACAGAAAATGAGGCTATTTCTACTCTTAACGCAGCTATTAGTACGTGGAATGGAATTACAAATCCGACAGCAGGAGATCTTGCAACTCTTGAAGCCGCAATTGATGTATATAATACTGCTGTATATGGGGGCTCAGGCTTTTCCGCCACAACGCCACAAGCAGGGAGTTTTAATGACTATATCATCAATACTCTCAATCCAGAAGTTACCGATTACAACAGCAGCACAGCGGCACCTCCTGCAGAGAATTTGACCAATTTAAATAATGAAATTGCCATCAGTAATCTTTCGAGAGCCTATTATGGCTTACCGTTGATTCCGACTTATGAGGAAAAGCCTACAAGAAATTTGATGCCTGTAGCACCATCAATTTCTTCTGGGGCAAATCCAGCTGATGTTTCGTCCTTTTCTTTGCTTTCTCCAAGAGCAAACTATGCCGAAGTTCCACTGATGTCAGAAACAGCTGTCGAAGCCGATTTTATTTTTACAGAAGCTCAATCAGCTAATTGTTCTGTTAAGGGAGCTGTTTTTGTAACAAATCAACAACTTGAAGATGTGAATTTTACAAACTACAGAGCTCTTCTTGATGGTCCTACTTCAATACCGACAAAATATAATGATGCAATTAGTGACTACCTTAGCGCTACAGCTCCAGATCCTGGTGGCATGCCTGCAATTGCTGTATCCGGTCCAAATGTGCTACTTGATCCAACTACGCAACAAGAGGTGACTCAAGATTTACTCGATGCTATCAACCAGGTACCAGCGCTGAGTCAAGCCGCTCTACAACAAAAAATTGATGAGTACAATGCGTATTCTGCGCTGGTTAATTCTGTCGCTGTCGCCGATGTCAACACTATTATTAACGACCTTAACTTAAATGATGTTGGTGAATTTGATATCAATACTGAAACATATCCAGCAGGGACTCTCAACTTTTTTGCAGCAGCATTTAATAGTGAATTTGGCGACGCAGGGCTTATTGGTCCTTTGACCGTACTGCCTCAATTTTCTCCCGTTACAACAATGCCAACAGGCTTACCAGCAGCAAATACGATGGTGACCATTGATGGGCAATCAGAGTCTTTTTACGGATTATCAGCTTTATTGAATGCAACAATTCAAGCGGTTGTACCTGGAGGAGGAAATCCAAGTGTCAACGATATTAATGCGACAATCGATGACTATAATAACCAAGTAGGGGATACGGTTGCGCCGGTAGCTGACTCGGAAAATGGTGTGATTGCAGCTCTTAATGATGCAGCAAATACAACTTTTTCAAGTGATGTTTCTAGTGTCTCTGCGGCTGTAGATCCCAATGTGTACTTCACTGGAATCGACAATTTACAAAATCCCGGAGTTACTACTTATAATGGGGATAGTGAAATTTTAGAGAGTGGGGGGCTTTTAAACGCTACCACTGTAACAGGAATAGATCCTTTAGATAGCGCGCTAGCTCTTTTTAACGCTAACACTTTATCACTTGTGAACTCTTCCATCGCAGGCATGATAGGAGATATTAATACAGCGTTACAACCATTTTCATTTATAGAGATTGATGTTCTAGAAAGTTTGGTCGGAAGGCCATCTATGCCTGAAGTTCCCGATTTTAAAGACCCTGTACCTGGGCAGTTAGAAAATGTCTCGCAAGATCGTCTTCCTTACTCAAATGTAGAGTTTCTTTTGGAGCTTCCCAGTCGACTCGATGCAACACCAACGCTCCTACCTGAGTATTTTTCTCTACAGGGAGCCACGAGTGATTTAGTGGATTTAAGGGATAATTATCACGCCCCTTTGATTGCAGATATCATCGAATATAATACTACTTTGACGGCTCAAGAGGGATTGGCGTATGAAAATGAAGTGATCAATGAACTTAATCAAGTTATCTTAGATTTTAATAATGGTCTTGCAACTCCCACAGAAATGAAAGAGGCAGTGTCTCGTTACATTCAAAAGATTTCTACCGATAGCCCTAGCGTTAATGGAAATATCGCTGATTTAAATGCTGCAATTTCGGACTATACCGATCAAGTAAATCAGGCAAATGAATCGTTGTCATTTTGGGGTCTACCCGAAATCCCTGATGGATTCAACGTTTCTTTGCGGGATCCGATGCCAGCACCCCCTTTACCGAATATTGCAGCAGGTGGTACTTATGCTCTTACAGATTATGTCCAAGGTGATATTCAAATTTTGGAAAACCGTACAGCTCAAGATTTATTAAATGCTCAAGATGTAGTGGTGGAGATAACACAAGGAAGCCTTATTGATCAAAGCGCTCAGCAGGAATTAAATGATCGATTTAGTAAGTTTTCAGAGGGAGCCTTTAACCTGAAAAAATATTTAGATCACATCGAAGCGCTCGATGAATTTCAAGACTTTATTAGAGGGCGGAGAAGAGAATTCGCTAATGCCTATATTGAACGTCGGCGCTCTCCACTTTACCCTTCGGAAGTTCCAGAGGGAACGCCTTCAGCAATTATGGGAATCGGTTTAACTTCGCACTCATTTCAAAAGCTATTAACATCAGAATTGTTTATCACAGTCCTTGCACGCTTTATAAAAATCGATTCATTTGGATTAACTGATTTGTTTCAGACATTATCTTTCGAAATTGTTAATAAAGCAACAGCGAGAGCTTTTACGCCGTCCTTGTTACGGTTATCTGGGCAAATTCCCTTTCAATCATTGCGAGCATTTACTGAACCTGAAGCAGAGCCTATCGCCCCTGTAGTACTTCTTAGTTTTCTCGAAGAATTACGGACTATTAGCACCTTAGATGTGATTGAGGAACAAGTTTCTGATATCTTGGGAGGAAGAGCCCCACAACAACTTGTTGATGAGCTGACCACCATTTTTAATCTTTCCCTTCTTTTTAACGGCTTGTCAGAAATAGGAAGGGTATTTGGTCAAGGTGTTCCAGGTGCCATTCTTCGTCAAATTCCAGCCCTACAAGATTCCGGTATTATTGAGCGAATTCGAGGGGTCGTTGAGAGCGGTAGAGTTCCAACCTCACAAGAAGCACAACCAACCGCAGCTCCAAGGCTGACATTACAAAGACTAAACTTAGAAAGATTTGGAGTGATAGCAGGATTAAATCAACTGCTTCATCAAGGAGGAGTTACTGTTGGTAGATCAACACTCGATCAGACAACAAGTATTTTTAGGACACCTAAAAGTTTTATCGATACATTTAATTTTCTTGTCCAAAGAGCTGGTAGAAGAGAAATTATTCCTCTCTTTCAGTTAGCGAGGAGTAACGCAGCTTTTACTGCCGATCAATTGCCTACTGAAATAATAAAAAAAGGAATTCGTAAAGCTAGAAGGACAGCAGAAGGAATCTCTCGAGAGAACCTAAGAAATATTATCACTCAAGAACAAGAAGCCTTGCTTGGCAGAAAGCTGACAAGTCAGGAATCTGTGAGCGTTGATGCGACAGCTCTAGCTATTCGTAATGCAATAAAGGAAGCGCGAACTCAATCTAAAATTCTTGCTGACAGCCTAGCAAAAGATAGAATAAAAGCCTCTGAAGTATCAGGCTCCTTACTTAAAGATCAAATCACCAGGTCCTCTATAGAAGCAAATCGGTTAGCGAGAGACATCAACAATGATAATATCCTAAAGGCTCAAATTAATGACGACATTTTAAAAAGTGATATTCTTCGAGATGCTATTATTACTGCTAGAGAAAACCAAATAGGAACGAGCCTCTCATCCTCTGAGCTGGGAAAGGCAAATGCTCTTGCCGATGATATCGTTGATAGTAGAATTCAGTCCGATTTAATTACAAAGTCAGTTATTCAAGATGATGCGCTGAAGTTTCGACAAATATCTGAAGATGTTACAAGGTCCTCTATAAAAGAGGGTATTCGAAATGATATTATTACAAGTAATTCCATCCAAAAAGCAGAAATTAACGAAGATTTAATTGCTGGATCAATAAGAGATGGCATCAGAGAGAGTAGACAATTGACTGAAGACTTGATTGAGGCGGCTCAACTTGCAGATCAAGTAACAGCTACGATCATCAAAAATGATCAGTTGATGGCTACAATCAATCATAATAACATTCAATCAGACTTAATTCAACGAGGAGTTATCGAAGACAACGCTCTCAATCAGCAAATTAATAACGCAAATATCGTCAAACTACAAAACCGATTTGATGAATTACAAAGAGAAATTGTACGTGATGGACGTGCTAGCGGCGCTGAAGGGCGACTTGCTAGCTTACAAAATGCCTTGAGTAGTGCTCTGCAAGATATTTACGAAATTAACAGAAGAGGCGCCGAAATTGTAGCGCAAAATGCTGGAATTCATATTCCGGGAATACATGTATCACCGTTAGATATTCCAGGATTTGATTCTAGCTTAACAGATGTACAATTTAGAGCTTTGTTCTTTGATAAAATTAGAGATCAATTGAGATCTTTAGAAGAAAATATTCGTTTAGATGTAGAATCTCAGCTTAAAAAACAAATTTTGGATGGTGAAAATTCGATAAGAAATCTTCTCAACGATCATCTCAGTAAACTATTAGATTTGAGGAATGAAGAAATCAATAGATCGCTTACTGAGGAGATCAGAGAAAGATTTTCTGGTGCAGAGGATCCTTCTGTTTTTCTCCCAAAATTGCAAGATCCTTTATACTACGGCATCTATTCTGTGGGTGCAGGTATTATGTACGACGAACCTCATAAAAACGATTATAGACGAGACATCGACATCCATGTATAACACGTGAGCTCCTATCCGTTATCATCGTGACCAAAATGAGAGGGAGGTTTTATCACAAATTTTTTAGGCATTTTCTCAAATTGAGATTCATACTTTTTATTATAGTCGATATCTCCACTTGGCGTGATATAATACTTAGAATGAACACTAGGAATCATTTTGTTCGATAGGAGAAAGTCTTCAAACATTTTTGAAAAGGTAGAAAAAACTCCTTCCGAGTCTATTCGTTTAAGACTCAGTTTAATTGTTTTCTCGAAAATCGTGTTTTTTATTGGTATGTGTTCTCTATTAGTAATTCTGAAACTGTTTTCGAAGCCGTCCCAGCCCTCTTTGGCAAAAAGTGTTCCAAATTTTTCGAGAAAATGGACTGTTCGCTTGTCAAAAAGGTGAGAGCGTCTCATGGGAGTCACGTCCAAATCTGTGCATACAGTGTATTTTTCGTTTTTTTTAGGTAGTTCTATGGATGATATTATTTCTTTGAGCATATCAACTTTCCAAAATACAGGAATATCTTCCTCAAAATAATTTTCTTGATCTTTGACAAAAGTCAATTCACGTATGTCTCTAAAATGAAAATGATTTGATTCATCGTCAGTTAAAGTCTTAAGAATTTTCGCCCTTGTGTTTTCGACTGCTTTTACTGTGGCTAATAGACTGTCATACCACAGATTGACACAAGTGTTTGGGTTTGATTTTATCCATCCGGAAACGGGTTTTACGAGTTGGTGGTAAATTGAGTTAGAGTCTGTGCCCTTTATGAGGAACTCTTGACTATCCGACATTCTTTTTTTATTAAGCCATATTAGATTAATTGTGTATTCAATCGGCTCAATCGGAGTGTCGCTTGCTTGTAAGTAAAATGTGTCGGGATTATTGAAAACGAATGCGGTATCACAAATGTGTTGTTGCTTCTCTAAACTCAGTTCGTTGAACTGTTGTATAAAATGTTCATTCGCTTTTTCTTTTTTTGCTACGGCTAATAACAATGTATGGTAATCATTAAAAACTACTCCTTGTTCTTCAAGAAAGCTGAAAAGTAAATCAATAGAGTCCGACTTAAACTTAAGGGTATTTATGAATATCTCAATCCCATATTCTCTTACTTCACTTTTGAAATATTTCAAAAAACGTTGACATGTTGCTTCATAATATCCAAATTCTATTAACAATTGTTTTATGGCGGAAGACTCTATCCTAATATCATTCTCGTGTAGGTAATCTAAAAAATAAAATAGAACTTCACTATCAAAGTTAAGAGCTATAAGTTTTGAAGTATGTTCTGAAGTGCTGAAAATATATTTGACGAAAGGCGTTAAGCGATATTGAAAGTCTGGGTGGTTAATGGCTTCAAGTAAACTGCTTTTTTCCTGATTGTCGTGCCAAAAAGCACTACAACAAGCCCAATATAAGGCCGTTTCTAGTGAGATGCTGTTCTCTCGATAGTACGCTTTCTGTGAGTTAGATAATACAGTGAGTTTTCCATTAACTTCATATATGCCTAAAGCACCATTTGTTGTGGTATACTGGGTTGGTGTAACTAATAAAGGACGTTCATAATAAGGGAGTAAACAAGATCCCTTAGAAGAAATTACTTCCTTCACACTATGTGGAGTAGGAGTAATGTTCAAGCTTTTTTCGGTATTATCTTGAGCTAAATTTAGGGACTGAACCGTAGAGTCTGAGGCAATTTGTAGCTGATTAAATGTAGAGGGGATAATATTCATTCTTTATTCCGATTCGTATGCAACGTCGTTTTTAATATAATGTTTTATGCAGTACAGTGAAAAGTACAAAAGGGGAGTGTCGAGTAAGGAAAATAGCGCTTTATAGAAATACGAAAATATCATGATCCTTAGGACTTCAGAACTCTCTAACCCTAGCCCCCACCACAAATAAATGGAAAATACAATCACTGTATCAACAGCTTGAGCAAACAGTGTGGAAACGTTGTTTCTTAGCCAAATATACTGATTTCCTGTGTGCTCTTTAATCTTTTCATAGATATTGATGTCGATCATTTGAGAGGAAAAATAAGCGACCAGCGACCCAAGTACAATATACAAATTACCTTGGAAAACTTTTGTGAAAGCTTCATTCATACCAATATCATGGGTGGGCAAAGCCATTGATAGCTGAATGATCGCTAAACTTAATAAGTTAATGCCAAGAGCAGTTCTAACTAGGAACTTTGCACGTTCCCCGCCATAAACTTCGGTAATAAGGTCACTTATCACAAAAGTAAAAGGATAGGAGATTAACCCGGCAGGAACGTGTAAGTCAATAAACGAAACGAAGACCAGTTTTGTGCTAATAGCGTTTGTGATACTTACAATTGTCACAAAAATGCAGCATAGAACTATATAAAGTCTTTCAAGTTTACTATCGCTCACTCGAGACGCTCTACCTCTCTATGGCAATTTTTGCAGGTTCACCATTTAGGTCCCACTCAGTTCCATCAGCAACTGTCACAAAAGTAACAGAATCAGCAAGAACTTCATTGGAAATATATTCACCATGAACATCGAAGCTTCTTTTCACTGCTGCACTAGTGTCTATGCTGACTCTAATTCTATCTGTGACATTAAACCCTTGATCTCTACGCATGGTGTTAATCTTGTTGACAACTTCACGGGCAAAACCTTCAATTTTCAGGTCATCATTTAGATGTGTATCAAGTACTATAGTGATATTGCCAGCATTTGCTGCAACAAATCCTTCTTTGACACTACGAGAAACCTCTACCTCTTCAGTGTTGAGTTCGATCTCTTCTCCATCAATAGTAATAGTGATGCTACCCTCTGATTTAAGTTTTTCAAGCTGTGATCTGTCGAAACCATTTACAGTTTTTTGGACTTTTGGCATTAACTTCCCTACCTTTTTACCAAGGGCGCGGAAGTTGGGCTTCGCGTTTAGCTGGACGTACTTTTCCTCATTTGTATCAAATTCCACAGTTTTTACATTGAGCTCGTCAGCAATAAGATGCTGCTGCTCTTTAAGGAATGATAATACTGTTTCATTATGAGAAACGAGCGTTGCCTTTTGTAGGGGTTGGCGCACTTTTAATTTATTATCTTTTCTTAGCGCGTGACCTAAACTTACAGTTCTCTGCACAGCGGCCATCGCTTCTTCTAAATGCAGGTCTCTTTCTTTAGGCTGGTATGCGGGAAACCTGCACAGATGCACGGAATCTGGCGAAGTGTCGTGACGTAAATTAACGTACATAGCCTCTGTAATGAAAGGTACAAAAGGTGCCGCAATCTTACAAAGCTCGATAATAACTTGATAAAGGGTGCTAAATGCTTGGTCTCGATCCGGTGTATGCTTGTCAGACCAGAAACGACGTCTCGAGCGGCGGATATACCAGTTAGTTAGCTGGTCGACAAACCCAATAAAGGGTTCAACAGCTTTACTCAGATCATATTCGTTCATCCCATTTTCAACATCTTCGACAAGTTTGTTGAGAAGGGAAAGAATCCACTGGTCGATGACTGCATCAGGCTTTTCGGGTCTACTTTCTTCTAGCGATACTGAAGGTACCCACTCATAAATACGTGCATATGTTACAAAGAAACTATATGCGTTCCATAGAGGAATCAGAACCTGACGGAGGGTAAGCTCTACGCCACTTTCTTTAAAACATAGGTCGTCTCCACGGACGGCAGGGCTGTGCATCATGTAAAGTCTAACAGCATCTGCTCCATATTTTTTAACGACTTCCATCGGGTCAGGATAGTTACGTAAACGCTTACTCATCTTCGCGCCATCTTCAGCGAGAATAATTCCGTTGACGATCACATTTTTAAATGCTGGCTTATCCTGCAAAGCACAGCTAAGAACTGTTAACGTGTAGAACCACCCTCGGGTTTGGTCTAAACCTTCAGCGATAAATTCGGCAGGGAAAGAGTTTTCGAAAAGCTCTTTGTTCTCAAATGGATAGTGGTTCTGCGCATAAGGCATGGAGCCAGACTCAAACCAACAGTCAAACACTTCAGGGATACGTTTATAGGTCTTTCCATTTTTTTCGATAGTAAGGTCGTCAATGAAGTGCCTGTGAATATCGTCGATTTTTGTTCCTGTATATTCTTCTAGCTCTTTGATATTTCCGATAACGAGAATGTCACCATCGTCAGAACGCCACAGGGGAATTGGGGTGCCCCAATACCGGTTTCTACTAATTGCCCAATCGCGAGCGCCCTCCAGCCATTTTCCAAATCGTCCATGCTTGATGTGGTCAGGTGTCCAGTGGATCTGCTCGTTAGCAGCTAAAAGTTTATCTTTAATCTTTTCTACAGCAACAAACCACGTTGTTACAACTTTGTAGATAAGTGGTGTATCTGATCGCCAGCAAAAGGGATAACGGTGATGTATTGTTCCTTGCTGAATGATGCGTCCTTCGTTTTTCAGGCGTTTGATGATATCCTTGTCGGCATCCTTAACAAATAATCCCGTATATTCTGGAATCTCACTCGTGAACTTACCGTTATTGTCAACAGGACAGACTAATTCGATCTCTGCATTTTGGCATGCATAAAAGTCTACTTCACCAAAAGCGGGAGCGCTATGAACAAGACCTGTACCATCATCGACAGATACAGTCTCCTCAAGTAATACACGGAATGCTCCTTTTTCTGCTCGATCACTAAAATAAGGGAATAAGGGTTGATACTTTAACCCTTCGAGGTCACGTCCATGCATTTTTTCGACAACAGTATACATGTCGTCCGATTTGTAATATTGCGCTAAACGTGCGTTGGCAAGGATATAATGTTTACCACTTTCTGCATCTTTCACTTTGACATATTCGATGTCAGGGCCAGCCATTACGGCTAGGTTCGATACCAATGTCCATGGGGTTGTCGTCCAAATTAAAAGAGAGGTGTCAGGGGCGTCTGTAAGGGTGAACGCAACTGTTAGCGATGGGTCATCGACTTCTTTATAGTTTTCTGTAGCCTCAAAATTCGAAAGAGGAGTGCCAAGCTTCGCAGAAAAAGGCATCACTTTGAAACCTTCATAAACGAGACCTTTGTCAAATAGCTCTTTAAACACCCACCAAACAGACTCCATAAAAGTGATGTCCATCGTCTTATAAACGTTGTCAAAGTCTACCCAGCGCCCCATTCGGTTCACCACACTTTTCCACTCTTCAGTGTAACGAAGCACGATCTTACGGCACTCTTCATTGAAATTGGCGATTCCAAACTCTTCGATAGATTTCGCTCCGGATAGATTTTGACTCTTTTCAATCTCATTTTCTACGGGTAATCCATGGCAGTCCCAACCAAATCGACGAGGAACACAGTACCCTTTCATCGTCTTATAGCGGGGAACTACATCTTTGATAGTACCGGCAAGAAGGTGACCATAGTGAGGGAGTCCTGTCGCAAAAGGAGGGCCGTCGTAAAAAGAAAAGTGTGGATTATATGCATGTTTATCGACGGATCTTTGGAAAACATTGTGCCTGTTCCAAAAATCTAATACTCTTGTCTCTCTTTCATCAAAACTTTCGTTGGGAAGCTCTCGGAGCATAGTGGCCTCTTAATAGCGTTGTATTTAATAATCTTGCACTGATTATCTCCTTTTAGCTACTAAATGTCCAGTCGCTATTTGTACTAAAAATCATAGGAAATATTTGATTTTTCTGCCCCTTGTGATTTTAATTGCCATTTGGTACAATACCACTAGAAAGAGAGCCCTTTTAAATATTTCGGGGGTGTACTGGTTTCGACTAGGAAGTGAAATATTGATTGCATGCGGAGGATATCGGTTGGCCTCCTTAAAAAACCGGTAAAAACAATAAATGCTGAGAAAAAAGCAGAAGTCATCGCAGTAGATTTCTCTACTCCAATGGCGGTGGCTGCATAAACTTAACCGTTTAAGCGGCTCCGATAGTCCAAAATGTGACCAAGAGTTTTGGGTTCTATCGTAAGTTTTCTTGGTATGAACTGCAGGTACCGCCGCTTCTAGGGACCCGCTTTTCAAGATAAAATGAAGCTAATCGACCTTAGTGGCGTGCTCTGCATCGAGGCCGATTACTTTACAGAGCACTAAGCATGTAGTGGTCAGTACGTAGTTTACTTAGGACGAGAGTTCGATTCTCTCCACCTCCATTTATGGGGCGCTGCCCCCTAAAAACCCCCGCCAAAGGGATGACATCCCTCTGGACTCCCATTACGATTTTTGAAACACGAACGGTATAAAAGATGCTGATGCAAGATAGTTATCAAGATGCACATGTACAATTTGGAATAGACGAAGTATATATCATTGAGGGGATCGATCTGTCGATACTTAACAAGCTTCAACTAAGGGCTGAAGAAACCCTAGACTCCAACGACACTATCGTGAAGAATAATGCTCTTTACGATATGATCTTTATCTTTCATAAACGTGTAGCAAGTGCGAGTGCGCTCTATCGTTTTCTAGAGTTTTTGAAGAAGAATCCATCTAAAGAAAAAGATTTTAAAAAATTCTATGAATTGATCAATCCAGAAGAGATTTTTGAAGCTGTCAAATCGAAAAAATACGTTTTAATAAGTTCAAGAGACCTTTCCTGAAAACCTCGTTGAATTGTGTTGGAGCTTTCAAGAAAGGGTTAGTTTACTCTTTACAAAGGAATAAAATCTCTTTAGATCTTCAAAGTTTCCAAGCATTATATATGCCTACTAATTCGATAGGCTTTTTCATTTAGAAAATGTTTTTTCTTCGACAATATTGAGTAATGCACCAAAAGCATACACAGCTGATTTAAGTCGTTTTATGAATCCTGCGCTCACAAGTTGAGTTAAAAAATGGAATTTATCTTGTCTTGAATACTTTCCATCCCTCGTACATCAGACTCGATACACCCACTTTTAGTTTCGGCTATCAACTTATCAGCAATTGATGCTAAAAGTTTTACGCGTTGACGGCTTTGGCAATTTATCGCAAGCTCAAGAATAATATTTAGTAAAAACTTTACAAGCTTTGGATGATCTTTTAGAGCAATTCTTAGTCGATCAAAAGCGCACTCTATGAAACCAGAATAATCGAATTCTTTTGAGTATATTCTAGCTTTACCATCTCCATCGCGGTGAACTCCGTTACTAAAATGGTGGTTCCCAATCGTATTACAGCAAGATCCAATCACACTCATACAATGAAGTGCTGTTGAATAATCATTTACTCCTGGAGAAAGGGCCTTGAGAGTGATGTAAACTAAACCATCAATTTGAAGCTCTAAATCATTAACATCAATTCTTTCTACTCCAAACATTAGACAATTTCTTATTTTAGTCTCAGTCTTTTCCGATATCTCACGATCAGACTTCACGTAAATAACCCCCGTGTCTATATTGATATATTCACCCACACGGTAGGGAATAGCAACAATGAGTTTTTCGTCATTTGCTAAGCTTAAAAGTTTTTTAATATCAACAGACTGTAAATATCCTTCTCTTTCAGACTGAATAAAGCTGTTGTAACTACTTTTAGCAAGCATACTCCGATCTTGAGAAATGGCTAGATTGTTCGGGTTTTCTACCTTCGTATCATGTTTTTCAACTAGCTTTTTTAGCTCATCTAAGAGCTTCCTCGCTAAAAAAGTGGGTTCCATGTTACGCACCAAATAATCGAGAAGTGGAGGTATCGAAAAAAGGCTCAAAGTAATCAAGAAAAAATCTACAATTACAATAGAAAGAAAAACAACTGTTTGTTCGAAAAAATTTAAATAGAGCAATGAGAGAATAAGATAGATAGTGGTAGATAAAATCAGCCCAATAAAAAATTTTGGTGGCAAAGCTGTACGATATGTTCTTAGAATAATCGGAGTATATTGTGCAGATGCTCGCATGATAATAGAGACCATCATTGGTAGTAAAATACCAAAAACAGTGACTATTGCAGCTAACAGGGTACTTACAGTTAATGATAACAGCTGAGAATTTATGCTAGACTTTTCTATAATATTTTCAATCAGCAGCGATTCAATATCTACCATGAGTGTAAGGTAGAAAATCAATACTGCAAACATACCCATAAAACCTGGAATTACCCAAAGACTTGTTTTTAAAAAATCCTGAATTTTGTTTATAAAAACCATTTAAACACCTTTTGTTTTATCAATTATTTCAAAAAGTTTTCTGTGCCTTCGGGTTGTTTAGCCCTCTTGCCTTGCTTTTCGGCAGTCTCAGACTTGCTTTTGAAATCATCCTCTATTTTACTCTCATCAGGATTGTTCTCCTTTGGAGTTTGTGTTTTTCCTACCGCCTCGCTCTTCATTTCAACAGGCACTCTTTTAGGAAATACAACTTCTCTTGCTTCGTCCAGCATCGAAATACCAGCCTTAACAAGGGCATTTACATTCATAATTACTGACTGCGCCTCTACTATTGAGTCTTCATAGCCAATCCCAATAATAATTCATCAGGCAGAAGTAAAACAAAAGAAAATGCAAATGCACAGCTTTTTAGTAAACACAGGGTTTCTCCAATCAAATCAAATTTTATCAAACTTGCCCAAGTAGGTGGAAAAACAGCGAAATAACAAATAGTATTAAGAAGATAAAAAATATAATACGAGCAATATTAAGTCCTCCAGCTGATATTTGTTTGAAATTGAATATAGAAGCAATTATTTCCACTACAAAAAAATAATGCTCAATACAACTTATCTAATCCCAAATTTTTTATTTCACTAATCTTACTATAGCGAAACCGTAGTTTTTCGCAAGAACAAGTAAAATATATTTATAAATCTGTGTATCAGAAGGTTAAGAGTTCGTTGAGGTGTCAAAAAGAGATGGCTAAAACTATTAGAGAAAACAAAGCTGACTGGAGTTATAAATATCTAACTCAAGTGCTCAATGGTGTGTATAATTAAATCTTCACCCGATTGCCCTGAAAAACCCCCGCCAAAGGATTGACATCCCTCTGGACTCCCATTGTGATAGCTTGTCTACAAAGGATATTTAAATTTTAATAAAAATGTACTTGAGTGTAATGGCAAACTTAAATAGTTTTCAACGATACAACGATAAGGAAAATTATCCCTTGGATTTGGATATAGATACTGAGTAAAAATGGTAGCGTATCTAAAAATAGTATCGAATAGAATAGAATAGAATTACAAATCGCTAAATTAACCAACGTGCGAAAAATCTGTGATAATACATTTTTACTTCAAGAGTCTGTTGCGTAAGGTGAGTTAGTAAGTTCAAGAGACCTTTCCTGAATTTGTTAATCTTTAGAAAGGTTTTGATGTCAACCCAAGCTTTAATTGCCTGTATCGCTGAATATATCAGCAGCCCCTACGATGACAGTATAACTCAAGTCATTTACCTGTATCCTTAGTTTCCTTACCTTTTCTCCCAATGCAATGAAAGGTCTGTGCGGGATTTTGATTCATTGTTTTGAAATTAAACTGTTCGAACCACTGTATATCGAAAATATCTAATAGAGCTAAAATCTCTTTTGAGGAGTAGTGGCAAACGACAAGGTTTTCACTTGTTTTGTAAGTACCCCACTTTCCAAAATCTTTCATTCCCTGCGCATACCTTTCCTCATAATAAGGGTGGTTGCATAATAAAAAATCTGTGAGGTAAAAGACGCCATTTGGCACCAAAATTCTATGGATTTCCTCTATCAATTTGTTTCTTTCATCAGAATTAGTCATGCAGCAGAGAACGGTAGACATTATGACTGCATCGACAGATTCAGTATCATAAGGAATCGTTGACGACATTTCCAAAAGCCTCAGGTCCAAGTCCGGATTTTCCAACTTTCCTCTTGCTATCATCCCTTCCGCAAAATCAAAGCCAACAAGATTGACGTACCCCCTAGACTTAAACATGTTCATCATACGGCCATAGCCGCACCCATATTCAACGATACGTGAGGTTGGAGTTATAAATGGGGTAAGCTTTTCAAAGTAAATAGGGTCTTCAAAATCCTTTTTTACGCCAATTTTATTCCAATAGTCTTGCGCTTGCATGATTTATACTCCTATAAGGAATAAATTAGGATAATTCTTTCATTTTTTTTTATCCATCAAATAGTCGGAACGATCTCAGAAGCCTGGAGCTAACAAAAGATACTTCAACCGACTAACGCCATGCCTTCATTATCAGCTTTTTTCTAAGGAGGGTAAATGTGCATAGCTCGTTTACCTTCCTTTTCATGGCAAGATACAATTCCTTTGTCACAGAGAACGGTTTTTGGAAAATGAAATTGGCCAAAATGATTTTCGTAACGTACGCTGACTACTAGAAACTCAAAAGAATCAGTAAATTCATAGGGTAAAATGGGCCTTTATCTATACGTTTCCAAAAAGTGACATACTGCCCAATTTTTGTTGGGTGATCTTTCCTAGGCGAAATTTGACAGAGTGGTGATTTATGGAGAATTCGGAAGCTCTGGATTCTGCACTTTCGTTCTCTATTTTCAGATTCTGAAGGATGAGTTTAGATGGCTTTCAGACACGGTTTTTAGCTGATAGCAAATCAGGGTGAAGCACTTTTGAAAGGCGTTTGCTTTTCAACTCAATGACCAGGATGTTTTTCCTTCCGTTTTTTTGTTTTCTCTACAACTAAACTAAGTTTACTTTTGTTTAATGACGTCAAATACATTTTTCTCAATATCTCCTTGTCTATAAAGATCTGTAAGAGAAGCCTGCGCCTGAGGGAAAACAATCAGCTCCGCCACATTCACATGTGGAGGTCTTGTTGCACAGTAGATCACAGCGTCAGCAATATCTTCTGCGGCTAAAGGCTGAAACCCTTGATAGAATTTATTTGCTTTACTTTTGTCGTTCCATCGGACCTCACTAAATTCTGTTTCAACAGCTCCTGGATCAACTTCACTGACTCGAATAGCTGTTCCTATTAAGTCCATGCGTATTGATTTACTAAGTGCTCTTACCGCATATTTTGTTGCGCAATAGACATTTCCCGAGACGTAACATCCATGGCCTGCTACAGAGCCAATGTTGATGATATGACCATGATTTTTTTTAAGCATTGATGGTAATACAGCTTTTGTCACATAGAGAAGCCCTTTGACATTAGTATCGATCATGGTATCCCAATTACTAACCTGGCCCTCCTGAATTTTATCGGAAGTTAAAGCAAGACCTGCGTTATTTACTAAAACATCAATGTCGATTTTGTCTGTTTCCAATTTCGTAAAAACAGCTTGAACTTGGTCATAACTTCGAACATCAAGTTGAATTGGAATGCAAGAAATTCCATATTCCGATGAAAGTTCATGTGCAAGGGTTTTTAAACGATCTTCTCTGCGTGCTGTAATAACTATATTCGCACCAAGTGTTGCAAACTGTTCCGCACACGCTTTACCAATACCGCTTGATGCTCCTGTAATAAAAACTGTCTGCCCTTTTATTGGATTTTTTTTCATCATAGACCTTGTTTGTTTCAGACTGTTGACAAATGCATTTTCCACTTTAAAAAGATGCCAGAAAACTGGCAAAAAGGCAACGAAAATTTTCCTTGATGTTTGAATTGACTTCTATTTAAGTTTCTTCTAATCGTTCCTCGGAGCCCGATTAGAAGAATTGAAAAAAGTTGAGTTTTTTATTTTATTCCTGACAAAAAATCTGAATTTGTTTTTCTTTGTCATTTCTATTAGCAAAGGTATGTTAAAATGATGAACTGTGTTTTTATAAAAATAACATGTAAAATATGGCATTTATAAATATGATTTAATCACCCCTGATATATGGATAAATCGTGAACACAGATCAATCGTTGGTGGTAAGAAGGCTTTCAAACAGTGATGAAGAAGCCTTTCTCAAAGCTTATTCAGAATCTCAAACTACAGACGACTTTGAGTTTGTTTCTCACTATAGAAAAGGAATGAAGTTTAATGAATTAGTCGATTTACTGACTGATCAGGAGGCTGGAAACAATCTTCCTAAAGGATATGTATCATCTACTTTCTTTCAATAAGGACTTTTTTTTATTAAAAAGGTAGATGCTCAACCTCCTCAAACTTATCGGATATATCACCGGACAAAGAGATGTTATTTGGATCTAAAACCCAGCCTGATGCACCTGCTGACAAGTCAAATTTCTCTAAGCTTAACCAAACTAAATTGGGACTGGTTGCAAGTTCGAAAAAATAACGTTTGTTTGTTAGGTCCAATACAGTTCTATACTCGGTGTCATAGATAGTACCTGGGGTTTTATAAGGTGCATTAATGGGGACAGATGCATTACGGACAATCGAAAGAATGGCAGCAATTGCTTCACGCTCACTCTTTGGTTCGCGTTGAGTCTTCAAGAAATAGTTAGAACGTATAAAACGAGATATTGGATCTACATTTCCTGGTAATGGGGTTTCACGTGTGGCGTTTGTAAAATCGAATTTCTTAAAATGAATTAGTTGCTGATCATAAGGCGGATCATTAGTCATTACCTGATATTGAAGTCCGTGGTAAACCTTAAGCATACCATCCACATACTCAATTATTGCTGAGTCCCGTGATGCATCTTCTAGAGTTAGGTGTACCGACAATTTATGATTATTAAACTCAACCATGATTGGTTGAATACCTTTCATCAACTCCAATGCCTCTTTGACACTTGCTGCAGTATCTAACAGGTACTGCAACCATAACATAGCCTGCACTCCAGCCTTACGATTATCGCGCACTCCATAATCTGTTACTGTTAAATAGAGCATATTCACGCCTAGCCCTTTTTCATTCAATCCATCAACAGCACCAGCGCCATAAGCTGAAGTGACAACACTACCATATTTTGAAGTCCATTGAAGCGGGTTTTCCTTAACAAGGACATCTGAACCAATTTTTCCACCATCCCGTTTTATTCCTCGAGGAAATATAATAAGCTTAGGTTCTGTTGATTCTGGCCAGTCCATTGAACGTCCACAAACGACTATTGATTGATTGGTATTCCAAAGTACTCGTGTACACATGTTTTACTATCCCGTTTGTCATTCTAACTTGATAATGCGTAGTTTCGACTTTGTCACTTTTTTAGCGAGGGAACTTATTTCGCAGAAAATTGCCTCAGCAAAATGCAAATTCGAAGTTACACTTATTCTTCCTTAAAATTATAAAATTAGCAATACAGTAATCATTATTCAACTATTTTAAAATTTCACCTACAAAATCAAATCTTTGACTCACGAGAGGTTTCTATAAATATAAATTGGATAATATTTCAGTTATGCTTACTACAAAAGGTATCTATAATTTTGATTGAAAAGGACTAAATAATACGATTAAAAGCTAGTTATTAGGTGTTTAAAGATAGAATCTCATCCATTTTCACCCAATCAAAAATTCGGAACTTGCGCTTCTACTTCTATAACATTTTAAATTTTCGAATGTTAGCTTAGGATCAAATATTTTAGAAATAGTGGACAAAGCCAACTGAATACACTTCTTTATTTATTTTTGTTTTGATACTCGTTGAAGCTGTTAGACTTACAGAACTGTTATCAGTGTAAGTGTCTACCCCTTTATAGCTTAATTTTCCATAGTTTGTGTGAGTGTAAAGAAATTGAAGTCCCCAGTTACAGAGGAATTGATACTCTAGTCCAACACCGCATCGGAAGTGAATGTACTGTCCTTTTTTACGTAGTGAAAAGTTGACTTCACCATCAAAAGGGGTGTCGCCACTACCTGAATCCGATGCCACAACAGAGCCTTTGAGGGAAGGTCTATTTACTGCGAATCCAACCAGTCCGAATACTAATGTTTTCTGACAGAATACCCAGCCAATTTTTTGGTCAAAAGTAGCTTCCGGAAGCCAGAGTTTTACTTCTGGGTGATTCGTGATCGTACTTGAAATTGAAATATCTTGTGTAAGCGCTTGTGACAAGCTGCTTGAATTGCGATTTTTAACATCAAAATAAGATAAATTAGCTCCAACTCTTAAACCCACGTAGAGATGTGAAAAGTATGTGCAGCCATATCCTCCATAGATTTCGCCCCAAAAAGATTCATTATCATTCTTGGGTTGTGATGATATAGTCATTGTGTGCGGGAGGCCAAACACCGCTACCGAGTTAGTTTCTGAAGAAAAATTTGCCTTATTGTGAGCATTTCCAAAGCTTTGACCAAAATAAACACCTCCAAATTCGGCTTTACATGGTTCAGTTAACAGTAGACCTAAGATAAAAAAAATGCTTATGTATCGTTTCACCTGATTATTTCCAATACTTGATTAAAAGAAGACTAGTAGCTGAATTAGAATATTTTTACAAGAGGGGAGTCGATTTAGGAAGTGATAACTGGGTGAATGAACTATCTAAATTACTCACCTTACGCAGCTAAAGCGCTGATGTGGCTGCGATAGTTTGCCTACAAAGGATATTTAAATTTTAATAAAAATGTGCTTGAGTGTAATGGCAAAGGTAAATAGTTCTCAACGATATAACGATATAACGATATAACGATATAACGATATAACGATATAACGATAATAAATTATCCCTCAACTCACTTCACAGTTATCCGTACATCTGAATTGTCTTAAATACTTTGTAATTTTTTTATCGTTCGTATCGTTATATCGTTCTTATCGTTGAAAGGTACGACTTTAAAATCTGTCAATCACGCTAGGCAAACGTACGCTAACAAATGACTTGGATATAGAAGCTGAGTAAAAAAGTGTCACATATGGAATTACTAAAAATAGGATAACCAAAAACGAAGAAGTGTAGTGACAGCTTGAGGCATTTCTAATGGGCTCATGTGCCCAGAATCTTCTATTATGGCAAGTTTAGCATTTGGTATTTTTTCAACCATCTCGATATGTTCCTCAAGTGTGAAATTTTGATCTTGAGCTGCATGGATGACGAGTGCAGGACACCGGATTGTGGGTAAAATAGGCTCAGAAGGGTTTCTGTTTATCATAGCCTCTTCCTGATTAATAAAACTGTGACAGCCAACGTCTATAAACATCTTTTCCACCTGTTGCTTTAGTAGGGGATTTTGAATAAAAAAGTCGCTAATCTCTTTTGTAATTTCCTGGAATTGTCCTTCTCTACTTCGCTTGATCATCTTTTGTCGGTTCTCTCTTTTAGCCATAGAATCATCTCTTGCACTTGTATTAATCAGACACACTTTTGAAACACGTGAAGGTGCGGCGCGTAGTACCTCAAAGCAAAGCCATCCTCTCATGGAGTGGCCTGCTAATGCAAATTTTGGAGGTGCAGTTTTTAGAATATGCTCAATCATTTTTTCGGAGCTATTTTCGGTGGGTGAAAAAATGTGTATTTCAGCAATTTCGCTAAGATGTTTAGCCTGATGTTTCCATAGAAATTCATTGGAAAGGAGCCCTGAAATAAGCACTAATGGAATCTTCATTGATTTAAAAACCTACCATTTTTGTTTATGGAACTGGAACTATCATGAACTTACAGGGTGCCATAAACTTTTTCCACCCAAAAGTTCAGAACTTATCTCTTAGCCTCCAGTTTTATTAAACAATGTAGGAGGTTGTAGTTTTTAGGGGGAGGCTCCTTCAGAAATTCCATTTCGATTTTTGAAAGCCAAACGGTATCAAAGATACTGATGCAAGTAACTTATCGAGATGCTCAAGTACAGTTTGGAGTAGACGAAGTACGTATATTCAGAGGAGCGATCAGTTGACGTTTCACAAGCTTCAATTAAGGGGGAAAATACCCTAGGACTTTAACGATACCATCGTGTAGAGTAATGAAATTTCCAGAGCTGTTTTCTTTAGACCGGCATGATGTCATACAAAGCGTTAAAAGCCTGAATTTATGTACATAATATTTGTGGATGTTTTAAAATAGAGCAAGACCAATAGGTTCATTGATATCATATTAATCGACTCATTAAAAGAGAAAATCATGGAAATTAGCTACGGCCTAATACGGAGTGAAGTAAATAGAGTTTTTAATTTTTTAACATTCCTAAAAAATCAATATTAATAAAAATGTTATTTTTCGAATTTTAGAGATAATTTACATTTAAGCAAGTTAGGTGATTTTAATGACAAATCTTTTGTTAATCAAAGGAAGTAAAGATGATCAATGCAATGATTTATGTATCGTCGGAAGTGGCGCTATCAAATGTGATGCAGGTGAAAGTAGCTGGTTACCGCTATTAGAAAATATCAAAAAGCTTGCATTGCTTTTGGATTTTAACCCTCCAGATAATGCTGAAAATACTCTTTATGCAGAATTTTTATGTTCGTGGATTGGTGAATACTCACGTGTCGTCACACTAAGGTTGGCATACCACTTGATTGTAGCTCTTCTCAACCACCGCAAAAAAAGTGAAGGAAAAGAGCTTCGTAACTGTATCAATCGTGAATTAAAAGATCTAAACCCGCCTTACGATAATAGTTACTTTGAGGCTGACTGGTATGACCCCAAAAAACTAGGTGAAACTTTTGAGGACTTCAACAAGTTATATAAGCAGTGGCAGCTGCTAAAGGATGCGCGGTCTGAACTAGCTAAAGTTTATAAAGAAGCTGAAAAAAGACTTGGTAAGCGAAATTATAATGAAGAAGTTGAGGAAGTTTTAAGTAAAAATTGGATATTAACACTTAACTGGGATACTACTCTATGGGATATAAGGACAGAAAAAATCATTCAATGGCACGGCTTGTGTAGCCACTCGGAGACAATGATTCTTCCGACTGAAGTTTACAATTCATTGGAATTCATTCGTGTTCTAATAATCCCTGACACAAGCTGGATGTGTGAAAAACAGAAGGAATTTTACGACTGGTGTTTGAAAAGAACCGAAGCTCTTCATGCTGTAACTTGCAAAGCACATGAACTGATAAGTAGGGCCTCATCTATCTGGTTTGTTGGGTGCGCGCTCAATACATACGACTGCGAAGTTAATACAGCCTTCAGCAAAGTGAAGACTCCCAACCTAAAACAAGTAAATATAGTGAATTTGAAAAAAAATAAAGAGGCTGTTACTTTGCGGACGAAGTTCTTGATTTCTAGAAAAAATGATGTCGAGCAGCGCTTTATTGATGTTTGATATCCTGAACTACTTTTCAACTATACTAAGATAGAGATAAGTTAAATTAATGAGCATGCTATTTCTAGTTTGTTTAATAAAAGTGTTTCAGGAGGTAATTATTTAGATGTTTAAATTTTCTCTAAAAATCAACGTATCAGCTGAACATGTTGAGTTCGTCAACTTATTGAGAGTAAATGCTGAAACTTGAAGAAAAATCATCATGCCCATTACGGTTCATAAGTTTTTGAAAATCGTGATCTTAATGAACTTAATAAATAATTACTAGGCTACTTCAGTTTATGATTTATTTCGAGTAAGTGAAAATCCTAAAGCAATGCATTTAATCATAAAAACTGCTACTCTACCTCTAATAAAAAGCGTAACAAATAAGTATCATTATGCTCGACACAGTTTGATCAGTCTTTTTTTATTTATATCCAATAAGATTATCAAATTCTTCTCCAGCACCTTACCCTTATTTGTAACAGTAATGATAGCGATCACTTTTTTGGAGAGCCTTTATGTGTAAGGGAAATAGCCATGCTTCAAATCCTTCATGGTGGGATTTGAGTTTTGCAGAGGTCCGCAATAAAATTAATAAGCGTATTATGGATATCGAAGCAGCTACTCCTCCAGTTTATTCCGTGGTAGACAGAAGCATAAAACGGGAGGGTAGAAAAACAGCCATTCGGATATATACTCCTACTCAAGGGGAGAAATTTCCAGTCGTCTTGCTCATTCATGGAGGTGCATGGGTAGCCGGAAACCTAGATACACACGACAATTTAGCTCGCTACTTATCTTCTGAATCAAAAGCCGTTGTTGTATCAGTGGGGTATCAAAATGCTCCAGAAGGAAAATTTCCTTTAGCTCTCGATCAGTGTTACGATACGTTAAAATGGATTGGTGAACATGGGATTGAGATTGCAGCCGATATAAACAGGGTCGCTGTTGTAGGGGATAGTGCAGGGGGAAATATTGCAGCAGCTCTTTGTCTGATGAATCGTGATCGATTTGGGCCAAAAATAAATATACAGGTCCTCATCAACCCTGCACCTGATTTAACTTGTAAGGGAACAATCGAAAAACAGAACGACTCACTCGATACGCTACGGTGGCAAGCTACCCAATACTTGTTAGGCCCTAAAGATGCAAATAATCCTTATGCTTCTCCCTTGGTCGCTAAAAATTTAGAGGGTTTACCGCCCGCAGTGATTATCTTAGCTGAACAAGATGACCTTAGAGAGAGTGGTCAAAAATATGCAGATCGACTGGAAGCTGCGGGTATACCCACTTATGTTTACTGTCAATTAGGGGTGAATCATCTGGCAGGTCATGCCGCAAAAGCTTCTAATCTCGCACGCGAGTCGTTGGAGGTAGCTGTGGAACAGAATCAAAATGCTTTTTTGTCTGACGACGCTACGGAAATTTATTGAGGCAGCAGCTAAAAGTGAGCAAAGGGGGATTAGCTAGATTTTTTGACGATTTCCGACTTGAGCATCATCATTCCAAAGCCAGGAACTTTAGCTTCGATGTTGTGACCATTCACCTCATCAACTAGCCGAATATTTTTTACTTTTACACCGACTTTTAAAGCCGATGATGAGCCTTTAACTTTTAAATCCTTAATAATCGTTACGCTATCACCATCTTGGAGGGTGTTTCCGTGCGCATCCTTTACAACAGACTGAGTACTACTCTCTTCGTCATCGGAATGAATACTCCACTCATGACCGCACTCCGGACAAACATAGAAGGCTCCATTTTCGTAAGTGTATTCAGAGTTGCAATTGCTACATTTAGGTAAATTGTTCATAAACATCCTTTACTCGTTTCTTACGATATAGTCTTGAGGCAACATCAAAATTTCACACAAACTTGGTGATTTTGATAGTTACTTGTAGATTTTCTAGTTAATTAATCATCATAGGGTTAATTCATAATACCCAAATTCACACTTTTTTTCAATCATAAGTCGTTATATGCTTTCACAATTATTTGGCTTTTGAATCTCAATAATTTTTCGTGTGTGAGTTTCTCCTTTCAGAATAGTGACAGCACTTTTCGGGACATTATAATATTTTGAGAGGAGAGAGATAATGGCGGCATTAGCTTTGCCTTTTTCTGGGGTTGCAGTACATTTAATCTTTAATACTTCTCCCTCAAATCCAACTATTTTATTCTGCGACGAATTGGGGATAACCTTAATTTTTAGAATCATAGCGATAGTTTCTTTTCGATTGGTATTAGTATAGTTATGATAAACGCGCTTTTCAATCTTTTTCACTATCCTTGTTTATTTTGTTAAAATATCGTGTTTGTCTTCTAAAAAATTAGTGCTTTTTGATTGTTTTTTTATCTCATCAGCATCGCTGATGAGCTCTCCTTCAGCTTGAGTTGTATCTGCATTATTAACTTTACCGGGAGAAGGTATAGATGGCTGATTTGAATTTTGCTTAATAATTTCAACAGGTACGCCATTAGGGAATACAACTTCTCTTGCTTCGTCAGGCATACTAATACCAGCTCGATCATATGACTGTTTTACGATCCGTGCAACTGCGGAACGTACCTTAATTTGACTGTATTTTGAAATGTCAAACCAGTAAAGAAGTCTTAAGTTAACAGTAGATGCAGCTAATTCATCGACTAAAACTAGTGGCTCAGGTTCATTTAAAATCGCTGAATGTGATTTTAGAACTTCCTGCGCAATACTTTGCGCATCAGTTATAGAATCGTCATAACCTATTCCCACGATAAACGAGTCTCTTGTGTGCGGATTGGCAGTATAATTTACTATTGTTTCTTTATAAATATCAGCATTAGGTATTTGGATCAGGTTGCCTTCTTGAGTCATCAGCACAGTTGCGCGTGTATTTACACTTTGGACATAGCCAGTAAATTGATTTACGCATATTAAATCATTGATTCTAAAAGGTCGGTGAATGCTTACTAGGACACTTGCTAAAAAGTTTTCAGCGATATCTCGAAAGGCAAAACCTAAAATTAAACCAATAATTCCCGTCCCACCTATTACGGTGGCCGCAAGTTTTGATAATCCTGTAAGATATAAAATCAGATAAAGCCCAATAAGAAAGACTGGAATCGCTGCGCTTCTAGCAATTAAGTTTCGTAGAAGAGTACTCTTAACTCTACCTTTCATTACCCATTTAAGAAGTTTTACCACACCTCGGGTAACTAAGAAACAGATAACGAGCAAGATTAGGCCAATAAAAAAGAAAGGAAGATTTCTTAGAAAATTTTTTGTGATTTTTTTAAGTTGAGATATAGCAGGGGAAAAATCAAAAAAATCTGGCTGTCGTACTTCCATTTTATTGACAACGGTAACGACAGCCTCTGTTTTATTGGCAAGATCTGTGGCCCACTGAATACTCTCTTCAGACTCAGCAATACCATTAATAAATACAACGCCCTCTTTAACCTCTATAGATACTGAATCGTACCAACCAGTAGCAGAATAAATGTTTTTAAGGCGTGTAGAGATTTCATCGTCTGCAGCTTCAGGGGTGACTCGAACTTTCGTTTCTATTATCTTTGAATCATCATTCGTAAGCTCAATTAACTCTTGTTTTGCATAAAGAGAAGTCGTTGTGCAAAATAGTGTAAATACAAGGATTAAATACTTTCTACCAATGAATAGACTTCTTTCGCTAATCTCAAGCTGTTTATCATTCATTTCACAAACTCATGCAGTCAGTAAGACTGCGTCATCTTTTATCCGATAGCTAAAAGTGAGGCGATAAGTGAAACTAAAAATAGAATAATAAAGATGAAGAATAAAATTCTTGCAATGCTTAGTGCTCCAGCTGAAATCTGTGAGAAATTAAATAAACCTGCAATTATAGCAACAACAAAAAAGACTAATGCCCAATAAAGCATATCAAACCTCCTGTTTCCTTCATCTTACAGAAGCGAACATAAAAAAGTAGGTATATCACAAGTGATTAAAAAGTAGATGGTTTCCATAGCTGTTTTCCTTGTTTTAATCTAACTCATTAGTGGCTAGGGGAATTATGTTTAATTGATAGTATATAGATCGTAACCAGCTCTTATTGGGTGATGTAGAAAATTTCTGGAAAGACTCTCAAACGTTTCTTGCGTAGTTCATCCGAAAGCTGTCCTTTGTCAATAGGAAGTCTTTATAGATCTACAAGGGGAACCTGGCAGGCAATTTTGATGTAAAGATCTTTTGTGTGAAAATAGCAAATAGATGATTGTTCACTTCGTAAAAAGGCGGTGACCTCTTTGTTTAAGGAATCACCGCCTTTTCGATATTTATCTTAATTTAGAGTTGATAGTTGTTTTGTTGATGATCTTTTTTACACCTGGAACTCTTTTGATTTCTTTGTTCAGTTTACGTTTGTTTCGAAGACTGGATACCTCACCTGTTAGCGTGACACTTCCGTTGGAAACTTCGGCTTGTACATGTTTGAATCTGTCTGAATAAAATACTTCATCAAAAATATCATCGATGTTTTGTTTGATTAGTGTGTCTCTATCCTGATCGTTATTATCTGAATAAGAACTGTCCATTTTCACTTCGATATTATTTTCAATCTCGTTCACTCCAGGTAAATTTTGAAGCTCTTTTTCGACAGCTTGTTTATCTTGAAGGGTTTTTACCGTTCCATTCAAAATAACAGTTCCACTTGAGGCTTTAGCACCAACATTTGGGTAAGAACGATAAAACCAACCAGCATTTAAAGTAGCATTCACTTTGCGTTGTAATTCACGATCACTTAATTTCACTTTCTTTTGATCTGAGTTGTTATATCCATTACTTGAGTCGTCTTCTTTACTGTTGTTGATCATTACGTTATTATTTATAGCTTTAACACCTGCAAGTTCAGCCACTTTATTTTCAAGTGAATCTTTTGCATCTGAATCTTCAACTTTTCCATCAAGAGTCACGATGCCGTTTCTGACTGTAGCGCGAGCTTTTGGGTAATTAGTTGTAAACCACCCTCCATTGAGGATATCATTCACTCGTTTCTGAAGCTCTCGATCAGTAATTTTATAGTTCGAATAGTTTTTGTTTGATGTACTTTGATCATCAGAATGAACCGACTGTGGTGAAAGTGCTAGTGTAAGTGACAGTGCAAGCCCTAGAGGTAAAACTTTTTTCATATATCTCTCCTTTGTTATGACTAAAGAATTTCCCATAAATAACGGGTATGTCCTCTGTATATTTGATCCATTCGAATTTAATCAAGGTATTTTAAATTATTTTAAATAACTAAATGTTAAGTATTTGAAATGTTTGGGGGTCTTATTTCTTTAAATTCAATATTCTCTTGATTTTTGACTTCCTTTAATGTTTTGTTAAAGAAGTAAGAGGTTGCTTACAATAACATTTCATATATTAAATATTGAGGTTAAGAATGTTAGGAACTATCCTTCTTGTTATACTCATATTGCTTCTACTTGGAGCTCTTCCAACTTGGAATCATAGTCTTCATTGGGGGTATGGCCCTAGTGGGGTTTTAGGAACTGTATTGATTATCATTTTGATCCTTTTTCTCTTAGGAAGAATTTAGCTGTAAATTACCGCATGAGAAGGTTCTCATGCGGTTTTTTTGAGTATTTTTCAAAACTATTAGTTTAGCTTTTTAGCAGCAAACTCTTGAATTGCTTTTGAATCATCGCTCTACCCTTCTTTAAAAAGGTGATTGCTATATCAGTTTTTTTACAAGATACAAAGAGAAAAAAGGTTTATAGAATAATTAGCAAATTACTTATTCCTTTTTTTTGAGTACCAAAAAATGTACTCCTGGACGAGTCCAACCCTTTTGGTTTTTAAGGTACAGTTGAAGTTGGTCGTGAACTTCGTCTAAATTAACAGGGATACCGAAAACTCTTTGGAATATTGTGAGGTGTAACAGAACATGATTATAGTAATTGAGGCGATCTTCGACTTCTTTAAAGCGGGTAGTTTCATATATAATGTTTTCATTGATATCTATATTGCTGAAAACGATTTCATATATTTCACTTAAATCATTTTCTTCCAATTTGATGTTTTTCAAGAGCTCATATGACACCCTACGGTTGCTATTTTTTTGATTATTTTGCATGTAAGCTAGCGACATGGCCTCTGCTACTGCTGGCATGTAAGGGGTATCATGATGAGCTTTGTCAAAAGTTTCAATAATCAAAAGGTGACCCGCGGGCAGCAAATATTTTGCAGCGTGCTTTAACGCTTTTAAAGGGTTTTTAATGTATTGAAGAGTTGCCCGAAAAATTATGGTATCCGCGGATTCTGCTAAGCTTTGGTCATAAACCTCAGCATTTCCCTCTTGAAATGTTAAATTTACACCTTGGTATAGTGCTAAAGCTCTTTCGACATAAGTAGATCTTATTTCAACGCCACAAAAGACTTTTTCAGGATGTTTTTTAGATAATAGACTTAAAAAGGAACCATTACCACTCCCTATTTCGAGAATATTTTTACTTTTCTGCCACCACACTTGTTGATGTAACCATTTATATTCGTGTTTGAAAAAAAGACGAGTTTGATTATTAAGAAAAGCATTCCATATTTGAGAGGGAGGGGCTTTTGTGAGTTTTTTTAAACAGGTGTCTTTGTCAAGATTGATAAGGTTTTCTAGCTCTATACTTTCGTCGGATATTTTTTGCATATCTCCTCCAGGAGTTTTGCTACATCATTTTTCATAGCTTTCAGCATCGTATCAGAGCGGATAATTTAACTGCTTTCTATTTTGTTAAAAATTATAAAAATTTATCCTATATAAATAGAGGCGTTAATTACGTTATTTTAAGTTTAATTTTTCTCCTAATTCTGTATCATGTTCTTAATACAAATTTTGTTTTGGAGATGATATGAATACAATAACAGCAGATTCAAGTGAAAAAATATTTCAGCATGTGGCAAATGAAAAGGTCACGGATGGATTATATGTCCGAAAAAAAGAAGAGTCTCTTTATTTTGTGATGGAGCGAATGACGGGGGAAAACGTTGAATTTTGGAGTAAATTTTACTCTGAAGAGCAAAAGATAGCTAAAAAGTCTTACCGAAAATCTATGGGTAAGGTGCAAGCCAATCTAATTGCAGGATACATGGGATTTAAAGATGCTTTGCAATCGTATGGAATTTATCAACGCACATCTCCACACGAAGTATGGGTATTGTATGCATCAACGACTTCTATTAGTAAAGATGTGCAATGTGCTCCTGAAAATATAGAGATGGTATGCACAGTGTCAACATCTGAAAATGTTCCATTTACCACTCATATGGGCATTACAAGGACTTCTAGATTTGCGCAGAAAACATTTGATGAGATGATAAGGCATCCTTCTATTTCAATGGATCTCCACGCTTATGGTGCTCAAGTTATGAAATTTCGTTATCCAGAAAAAGTTCATATGATTACTACTCCTATGAAAGTGATGGAGGAAATTTTCAAGAAAACACTCGGCGAAGACAATGTTTTTATAGGATATGAAGAAGGGTGGGAAGATTATCTTACAGAGTGTAAAGCTAAATTAGCGGAAATAATCTCTAGTGCCGATTCAACAAGCGAACAATCGGTAGCGTTAACACACAAAAAACGACATTTAGAAGAAACTGTTGCTTACTATACGAATCTAGTGGAAGCATCTGGAGAGAGTCCTATTTTGACACTTGGGAAAGGGATGGCGTCATTTAATTTGAAAGATTTAAATAGGAAAACAATATTAAGCTTAAATGAGGATGAAATCGACAATTTCCAAAGTATTCACGCATGGTATTTTAAAAGAGACTCTACATTTTCTTCTGTTAATCTGATCGTAGCCATTTCGCTCGATGCTCTGATGAGCTATAACAAATTGTGAAGCTTTAGCGCTATTCTTTGTAATTAGGATGTAACAGTTACTGTCTTGAACAATGCGAGATGTTCTATTGTGAATTGTTGGCAGTACTGAATGGACGTTAACTATAACCAGTTTATGGTGTGCTCCAAACAGTACTGCCAGATAGTGTTATTTTAGTGGTTTTTCACTACATCGTTCAAGGTCTTATGATATAAACTATTTTCTACATTTGATATCATAGTGTTAAAAGCTTGTATACTTTCGCCTGACAAGTAACTAAGACTTTTCTCAGAAAGGATGAGGGAGTTTAAAGTTGTTAGTTCTTCAATTGTGCAATTTTGAATAAAGATAGGAAGTAGTGCAATAATAATATCTGCACTCTTACTATCGTCGATAAAATCTTTTTTTAAGTAAGGAAATATCTTTTTGTAGTCTGTTACTAACTCGTGAATTTCAGAGAGAGGTTTAGCAATGCTATTTAATAGGGAAATTAGAGCCTTGTTTAAATCTTCAAATCTATCTGAATTTTTGAATAGCCCTCTAAAGGCAGAAAGAAACATGTATGAACCAGATATTAGTACTGTAAGTTTCATGCTTGTAGAGAATTTTTTTCCCTCAGGAGCGGTGTTGGGGTCTTTAATTTTATCACTTTCAGAAGAGGGGTTAATGCCGTTTAATTTACCCTGGGCAACTCTTGCAGAAAGGTCACTCCAATTTAAAAGAGATGATAGTAACTTATCGCTAATTTCAATAATATCACTTCCTTTGATTTCTTTATTACCGGACAAGTGGGGTATCATTTTAGTTGAATCCTTCAAATCGGGGTCGTTTTCAAGAATTTCTTTGTAGAGAAGGCAGAACTGTTCATATGCGGGACGCACATTTTCACAAACGCTAATGATTTGTTCATATTTATTTATAATTTCTTGTGTGAGACTACTTGGGTTGGAATTGTAAGTACTTACTGATGGTTTTTCTTCGCGGTCTTCGTTTGATACATCATTGGGTTGCGAACTTATCGAAAGCTTGGACACTCTTTCTATGGTCGTATCTAGATCAGATTTTATATCAGTTTTGTTGTCGCCTATTTGATCACCAGCGTTTATTACATAGGGTGTGTGAGAAGAAGATATATTTCCTAGAGACATAATTTACCTCGTTAAGGTTAAGTTTTTTTTATTTAAAGTTGTTAAGTAAAAAAAGTAATTAATTACTTTTTATGTTGATTTTCTGTAAAGAAATTTTAATAGTGTTGGTTAACAATGTATATGAACGTTAATTATTTTTCAAGAATTATTTAATGGTAAAGTAGTTAAGGATCCTTTCTTTGAAAAGATTGTATGGATAGATTTCTTTTCACCATTAATTATACTGAATGAAGTTGGAAATTACGCTTGATAACCATTCTTTTTGCCTCTGATTTTGTGTTCGATCTTAATAATTTGTTTAAGTTACCTGCGATCTCCACACTTCGTCAGAAGCAAAAATTTCTGACTATCAAGCATGATTTTAAATTTTATTCAGTATACAGGGTAATCCATCGATAAATTTTTATCTTTCACTGTTTTTTTTCGAAGGATTGAAGATATTTACAAAGTCTATTCAAATATTGTATGGTGTGTTTTAAAGTGTAAATCAACGTTGAGGTGTCAATACATGGACTATGCAGAAATTTCAAAAGAGACCATTGGATTTTTATATAAAAGCCGAAAATCCTTGAAAGATTCCCCACTCGATAAGACAATTTTTGCGTTAATAGAACTTCGAGTTTCTCAGATTAATGGCTGTTCTTATTGTTGTCATATACACACAGAAGAGGCTCGAAAGCTTGGTGTTCAGGATGAAAAAATTGATCAATTGCCGGATTTCTCAAATTCGTCACTTTTTTCAGAAGAAGAAAAGCTTGCGATTCATTGGAGTGAGTCTGTTACGAGGATTGCGGAAGATCTTAGTCAAAAACGAGAGCTGCTTAGAGAATTTTATTCTGAAAGGGAGATCGTTGACTTGACGGCTTGTATTAGTCTCATGAACGCTTTCAATCGGATCGTTCTTAGTTTAAAATAACTTTCGGTCGCCTTAGAAAAGTATTTTGTTGATGAGACCTTGCAAGAGGTGGTTTTTCAGGCGTCTATTGTGAATTGTAAATATTTCACAGGTTTAGATCTCTAAAATTATTCAGCAGCAGCTTTTCCAGCAATCCATCCTGTTGTCCAAGCGTTTTGGAAGTTGAATCCACCTGTAACGCCATCGATATTTAGAATTTCGCCGCAAAGAAAAAGCCCAGGGCAGATTTTGCTCTCCATGTTTTTGAATTGAATCTCTGATAGAGTAATACCCCCACAAGTGACAAATTCTTCTTTGTTTGTTGTTTTTCCATTAATGGTATATTTGTCACTTTTTAGTGTTTCGCATAGTTTGGCTATGGACGCTTTGCTAAGTTGTCGTAGTGTGAAGTCACTCGGTAGCTCAGAACGTTTGCAAAGCTCACGCCAAAGACTTTTAGGGATAGGAAAAATTTGTATTCCATAAACCTGTTTTGCCGGTCGAGATTTGCACTCGTCATGAATCATTTGCTTTACTTCTTCAGGAGTGTAGTCGGGAAGCCAGTCGATTTTAACAGGGGCGTTATAGGATTTTTCTGCTAGAAATTTCGCGGCCCATGCGGAAAGTTTGAGAGCTGCAGGCCCACTAAACCCCCAGTGTGTTAGTAATAGAGGTCCCTTTTGTTTCAAGCGACCTTTATCTAAGCTAATGACTATAGGGTTAACGGAAACACCGGCAATTTCTGTAAAAGGAAAGGACGAAATTTTCAAAGTAAATAATGAGGGGGCAGCTGGCTGTATCGAGTGACCTAGGAGTGATGCAAAATCCCATCCAGCGCGAGCACTTCCAGTAGCTAAGATGACTCTGTCAGTTACTAATGGGGTGCTTTCTCCAATGTCTATATGAAAAAAATTTTCAACTTTTTTGATCCCTTTCACTTTGGCGTTTGTGTGGATTTTCACACCTAACTGATTAGCTTCTTGTAGAAAACAGTCTATAATTGTTTGTGAGCTGTTGGTTGTGGGAAACATTCGGCCATCTTCCTCTGTTTTGAGTGAAATGCCACGATTTTCAAACCAATTGATGGTGTCTAAGGGTTGAAATCGATGAAAGGGACCTAGTAGTTCTTTGTGGCCGCGAGGGTAGTTTTTTACGAGTTCTTTGGGGTCAAAGCAAGAGTGCGTCACATTGCATCTCCCTCCTCCTGAAATACGAACTTTGTTGAGAAGTTGCGCTGAGCGTTCTAAGAGTAATACTTCCGCAGATGGATTTTCTTTTTTTGCTGTGAGGGCGGAGAAAAATCCAGCAGCTCCACCTCCGATAACAGTAATTTTCATGATGGAATTTCTCACTCTATTGTATCTTTTGTGGTGTAATTGCCGTCGCCATAAAATTCATATACGCAGTTTTGTGTCTTGTCAGAGGCTATGATTGTGTGTGAAGAGTTAGGTTTTTCACGAGGCATTTTTACGTCCCAAAAATCCCGGTTAGCTTTTTCAACGGCTTTGCATCTTTCGATAGTTTGCCTCGCGTATAAGCTGAAAGGAATTCCTGTGTTAGAATACGTATTGTTGGTATAGGTAATTTTAAAGGAAAAGAAGTTGTCGTTCGGATCTTCGTAATCTGTAGAGGTTAGAAGAGAAGGAATAATGCTTGCAGACATTAGATTTTCCAATTTTGGGTTAGTTAGGATTGTTGATTTTATCACCATCCGTTTATAAATATCAATCATCAATAAATGAAATGATCAATTGAAGTCTTGAGTATTGAGCAGCGAGTTAGCTTTCTAATAATACTTTATGGTTTTTTTATAAAATTTCAGCTGCAAGCGCTGCTAGTTCCGACCTTTCGGTTTTATTTAGGAAAATTTGTCCAAAGAGAGGTTGATCTTGAAATTTTCCAATAATATAGGTAAGACCGTTCGAGTCTTTGTCAAGATAAGGGTTGTCGATTTGAGTCGGGTCCCCAGTTAAAATAACTTTTGTACCTTCTCCTGCTCTTGAAATGATTGTTTTTACTTCGTGCGGTGTGAGGTTCTGCGCTTCGTCGACAATGATATACATTTTTGGAAGTGTGCGTCCGCGGATATATGTGACAGCTTCAAGCTCGATTTTTTTACTGCTCATTACCCACTCTAGAGTTGCAGATGGATCGTTCCCTGAAGTTGCACAAAGAAACTCTAGGTTGTCATAGATTGGTTGCATCCAGTGGAATAGTTTTTCCTCCTTCGTGCCAGGTAGGTATCCGATGTCGCGACCAAGTGGAATAACCGGACGGCTGATGAGAATGCGGCTGTAGTTGCCTTCGTCGTAGACTTTTTTTAGTCCGCATGCTAAAGCTAAAAGTGTTTTTCCTGTTCCTGCAGGGCCTGTTAATGTGACAAGCTTTATCTCGTCACGTAAAAGGACGTCTAGTGCACATTTTTGTTGGACGTTTTTAGCGTTAATTCCCCATATATTACTCGCTTTTGGAAGGGGGCGAAGGTCCTTTTCGTATGCGTCGTATTTTGCGACAGCAGAGGAGTGTTCAGGAGACTTTATAATAAAATATTCGTTAGGTTTTGGGTCTTTTACATCGAGTTTTAGTTTTCCATCTTTAAAAAAACTGTCTATTTTATGTTTTGGAGCTTCAATTTCTCTGATTCCTTTATAGAGTGCATCGTAGGCGACTTTTAAATTTTCATAGTCTTCGGACTCTAGTCCAATCGCCTCTGCTTTGATTCTTGCAGCAAAATCTTTTGAAACAAAAATGACGTGTTCCCCCTGTTTTTGTAAGGAGTGCGCGGTCATGATAATTTTATTATCGTTATTTGACAAAGGGAGGTTTAGCGATTGATCGGGTTCCATTTCTAGTTGGATGAGTATGGTTGAATCATTCTTGAGCTTGACGCCTTTATGAAGGTTGCCTTCGTTCGTTGTGGTTATCGAGTCGAGAAACCGAAAGACGCTTCGAGCATTTTTTCCCAGTTCGTTGGGGAGTCGCTTCATTGTATCGAGTTCCTCGATGACTGTTAGGGGAATGACCACTTTGTGACGCGGAAACTGTGTAATTGATTCGGCGTCGTGTAGAAGGACGTTTGTGTCTAAAACAAAGGTTTTATTACTCATTACGTTTCGTGCTCCTGTTTTGTCTTGTTCGCCTCTTCGCCTTCTTTAGATGTTAAGGGCGAGGAAGGTTTACGGTCTTTCTGGTGTCATATCAACTAGCAAATTTAGTTATAACTTTAACTTAACTTTTGGTGAAACTAAATTTGAAATTTTCCTTGTTCTCAAGGATTGTATAGGGTTTGTTTCAGCAGTCTATTAGCTAGAGTGCTAAGTTTTCTTGACTCAATGCCCTTGATCTGATATCATAAACAGTTGAGGATGTGAACGCCTGCATCACTGCCATCATAAATTCTAGCTGTGAGGTTCTAATGAAATTTAACAAAAAATACTTAAGTATTCCCCCATATATATCTACTGCTTGGTCCAACGTGACTTCGTTGCATATGTCAGGAAATCAACTCGTTGTCTCTCTGGCTGACGGATCGCATGTGTATGTGCCAGATCTCGATCTTGAAGACCTTGAAGCTTTGTTTGAAGTCCATAGTAATGTTCTTGAAGACGTAGAAAAAACAGTTTCTGCCTCTCCAGAGGAAAGCAAGGTTGGTCAAACTCTAAATAACGAGCTTTTTAAAAACGGTGGAAGCGCTTCTTTTAAAATTGGTATGGGCGGAATTGAAGGGATGGATTCATTGGGATTTGCTATGCAGCACAATCCTGATTTTGCAGATGCTCCCGATCTTCCCGAGGAGTTGTTACATAAAATTGGATCGATTGCAAAAATACTGTCCCCCGATGAAGCTTTAGAAGTTCCTCAATCAGAGCCACACTGCAACTGTCCACACTGTCAAATAGCAAGAGCTATTAATGGTAGTATAGGTAATCCTGTAAGTATTGACGGCCCTAGGGGGTTTGATGATGTGAGTGATGATGAGGTTACAGAAGAAGATTTAAAGTTTGAACAGTGGGAGATTCAGCAGTCCGGAGATCAACTGTTTACAGTTATTGATAAATTAAATGTCGATAAACAGTATAAGGTCTTTTTGGGTTCTCCTGTAGGTTGTACTTGTGGAGAAGAGGGGTGTGATCACATATTAGCAGTTTTGCATAGTTAAATATTTTCTTAACAGAAAATTAACTGTTCAAATAATTAATAATTTATTTATAATTAAATTTATTTGCAAGGGAATATAGTTAATTATATAATGAAGTT
>JAYZJO010000049.1:0-54398 GCA_036164375.1 Chlamydiota bacterium
CTAATAAGATTATGAACTATCTCGAAAAGGCAAAAAATTATACCTTTTCTTCTAAGCATTCGTTATTAAACCATTTTTCCTGTGTTGAAAGAGAAAGTTTGTTGTCGATCACTTGTTCTAGAATTTTTTTCTGGAAAAGTTTAACTAATTTTTCGTTTTTTGCTCTGCAGGCTATTGAGAGGGGGGTATCCCTTTTTTTAAAGCGGAGGCTATGATTATATGGACTGTGCTGTTGATTTTTAGGGCAAGCGAGAAAAAGGTCCGCACCATTTTCTATGAAGAATTTAATGACTTGGTACTCTTCGTCGGATTCACGCTTTGTGTAGTGTTCTACAGCTTGGATAAAAGGAGATAGACCTTCGCTATTTCCATTATTGATACATCTTGCAGCCATTTCAGGTTTACCTAAATCTTTTAGTTTTTCTATAAAAAGTTTTGCTAAATCGAAATGTTGCGAAATAATCACGTGATTTAAAATAGTTTCACCCTTTGAAACATATCTAGAGATATCTTTATTGGGATACGTTTTTAAGAAAAGATCTAGGGATGTGGTGAATTCGGATGTCGAATCAGCATTTGGTTTTGTTGCGTTAAGCTTAAATAGAGGTTTGTATTTTTCATCGTTTAATTCTAGTGCTCTAAGATCGCTATCTTGGAATTGAAGGGGGGTTTGAATATATTGAATGCTCATTATAAATTACCTTAGTTTAGAGTGTTTGAAAATTTTAGAGTAGACTCTATCACAGTATCTCTGTAGATGCAATTGCTATTATTTACCAAAAGGTGACGGTATAAAGTAGGAGTGCCCCCTTGTTTTGTATAAATAAAAGAAGTATTATGTGAAATATATGGGAAAAATAATTGCTGATAAAAAGGAAGAAACGTGAACTTTAAAAATAGAATAAAAAAACTACAAGCTTCACTGAAAGAGTTAAAGTGTGACGCGCTCATCGTTGACGATGTTCTCAATATATTTTACTTGACGGGTCAAGACCTTTCACTGGGAATTTTATTTATTACAGAAAAGGCTGCTTGCCTGGTTGTCGATAATAGGTACTACGAGTCCTGTAAAAATGACTGTTCTATTCCGGTGACTTTACTTAAGGGGGATCCTTTTGAAAAAATTTTAAAATTTAAAAATTTTCAGGGTATTAAATCTTTAGGTTTCGACTCTCAAACAACTTCTCATAGTAAATTTATGGCACATCGAAAAAGTGCAAAACAGCACGGTATCACACTCAAAGCGTTAAATAATCCGGTGATCAAACTCCGAAGCATTAAGGATAATGATGAAATTTCTGCACTACGTGAAGCTGCTAAACTTGGGTCTGAAGGTTACGATTACGTTTGCTCTTTACTAAAGCCTGGAATTACAGAAATAGAAGTAGCAAGAGAGCTTGAAATTTTTTGGAAAAGAAAAGGAAGTAAAGGGCTTGCCTTTGAGTCCATTATTGCTTTTGGAGCCAATAGCTCTATGCCCCATTATAAGCCAGGTCATATTAAACTGAAACGTGGACAACCTGTTCTCATCGATATAGGGGTGAATTTGGGTCATTACCACTCCGATATGACACGCGTTCCATTTTTTGGTCAACCATCAAAAGCGATGCGCGAAATTTACGATGTGGTAAAAATAGCTCAAGAAGCCGCTCTGAAGATGTGTCAGCCCGGAGTGAAAATTGGCGATATCGACGCTGAGGCGAGAAGTGTAATGGCTAATTATGGATATGAAAAAAACTTCACGCATAGCCTAGGTCATGGTGTGGGTCTTGAAATTCACGAACTCCCTTTTATGCGTAGTAACAGTAAGGAAACCCTTAAGCCCGGTATGGTAATTACTATTGAACCGGGAGTGTATGTTCCTGGAGAAGGGGGCGTTCGCATCGAAGATACTGTTGTTATTCATAGCGAAGGCTACGAAAATCTTACCTGTCGTCCAAAAGATCTATTGGTGATTAAATAATAGCCTCAAGGGCTATTATTTGATCGCTATAACATCAAATGTATAGATCGAAGTTTTAACAGCTTTTTTGAGGAACTTCTGTCTTAGGGTCTGCAGGTTCCTTTTTAGTGGGTGTAGACGCTATTTCCTTACACATGACTTCTTTCAATTGATTAACCTTCCAACCCTCAATTTTACAGAGTAGATCTATATATTTTTCAGAGACACTTTCAGGTAAATGGGTGATTGCATGATTTCCCTTCAAAGTATTGTAGGGAGTATTTAGATTAACTGGACGATAGCCATGAGTACAAAAAACGCCCCCTGAAATCTCTTCAGGAGAAGAGCTAATAGACATGAACCATTCAACACATTGACAACAAGAATTATGAGTTTTCATATAATTCCTTTTTGTGAAAAGATAATATTCTCTGCTGGATATACTAATGGATATAAGGAGTCTTTTGCAAGAAATAAAAATGATGAGTCAGCTCCTCGCGGGGTTATTGATGAAATTTATCAAGAATGACATTGCCTAGTAAGCGCCCGCTAGATTAGCCAAAGAAATGTTTCGATTGCCCATCCAAGTGGCCGCGGAGAGACTCTCGACTACTTGGCTTGAGCATTAAGAGTTTATTGTTTATAAGCTATTTCCACTTCGGTTGGATGCTTACTAAACGGTCTCTCTCACGACGCTTTTTGCTTCTGATGATGCTACTTTTATATTTTTTATGGCTTTTTGTTTTGATTGCCATTTGATTCGCATCCATTTTTATCTGGCGCAATCAATTGTTTGACAGCAACAACAGCAGCAGCACTTATGAAAATCATCGGTGTTTTAATAAAAAACGCGAGCAGCAGTCCGCCGAGAATAAGGCTTCTCACCATTCCGAACTCTTCGATGAAGTTTTCTAGGTTGCCAACCGGTTTCATAATTTCTTTGGAGAAGTAGAGACCTGTCACGATACCAATGATGGTACCTCCATAAAACGGTTCGAAAAATAAAATCAGGAGACCGAGGATCATCGCTACATAAGCTACTGTATCGGCAGTATTGCTTTTGGCGTAGTTGTAGAGATCTTCAATTTTTTCATTTTTTTTCAAATTGTCGATTGTGTCTGTGATTTTATTTTTTACAGACTCTTCTTCTTTGATAGGCTTTTCATGTTTTACAGAGCTTTGTTCTCTTTTTTCTTCGCCTTCAATGTCTACCATAGTAAACCTCTCAATATTAGGGGCAGAATAGCTAACCCTTTCAAGTGTCATATTATAATATTAATTTGTCGTAATCAATCTATTTTCGTTAGTTTTTTAAATAGGTAGTGTTAGTATTTATTAAATAACTTAATTGTAACTGTTTGAAATTGTTGCGCGGTTTTTTTTACCCCTCTAATTTTTGCTAGAAAAGTAGATTTTTTTTGTGAAAAGAGGAAAAATTATCCTTTGAGCATGCATTTTTCTTGTAATTGTGGTAAAATTAAGGTTAAGAAAGAGATAATAACAACTGAATTAATTGCTAAGAGAATATTGCCATGATAAAAAAATGGCTTGAATGGATTAATTACGGGGTCCTAATCGCTTTTGCTGCGTTTCTTGTGCATGCGTTAGTGACCGAGTGGGCTCGCCCTGATGTTATTAATCTTCAAGAGGTTACAGTCAGAAAAACATCTTTGCCGAAACGAGCCTTTGCTCAATCGCAACAGGCGTACGATCAAATTGGTGAGCCAATATTGAGCCTGCAATATCGCCCTCCAAGAATGCAATTGCCCGATCTAAAGCAAAAATTGAATTATTATGGCCAAAATAATCGTCCCGATGCTAGTTCAAATACATCCCTACTACACTTTAATATCGACGGCACTACCGCTTCTGTGCCCCCTAGTGAAAAGTTATTTCTCTCCTACGATAAAGAAGGAGGAGCCGGAACATACCGCTTCAGCCCCAATAACATGGAGACTTCACTATGGGTAGAAGCTGTTCCTGGAACTAAAGAAGCTTCTATTCTGGTGGGCATGTACGATGAAGATGGGAATGTTGTTAAGACTCCCGATCAAAATGCGAGTTTTAAACTGAAAGAAAAAGAATTTTCGCGATTTGGCGGTAAAGCCTGGGAGATAGGAAAGTGGCGAGTTGATGGAACTTTATTAGCACGTCAACGTGCCCGTTGGTACGGCGTCGATAAATTTCTAGAACGTCATGGTGGGGAGGAATATAAAGATATCGCAGGAAAGAGTCGGATCGAATTCAATGAAGGCGACGACAAATATTCTGTATTCGTCGGTGAAGGTTCAGCTTTGATTTGGAATGGGGAGAGCTGGGAAAGTGTCATTCCTGGAGAAGAGTCGCGTGGTTATCCACTACTATTTGTGAAAAAAGTTGATGAAAGATTGATGAATCTTGAGCTATGGGATTCTGAGGGAAAGAAAAAGATAGCGTTGAATTTGCTGAAGTCGATGGAGACATGGATGCCGCAGAATTTACAACAAGAGTTTAAGTTTCTCGGTGCTCGAACCCGCTCTCAATTTGTTTTTGAAGTTGACGACGAAAAAATGTTGTTGAGTCCTCACGATTGGCTGCTCTTAACCGAGGAAGGCTGGGTCAAATTAAATACCCTTGATGAAATAGATGATTACGTCGATTTGCGAGAGCGAGGAACTTTATTTGTTTTTGATGGAATCACTCGCGTTGGAGATCAACAGGTTCTTAGAGGCGAAATGTTTAATCCGACACGCACAAAAGTCCACGATATAGAACTGCCTGTTCAGAAGGACGGTCTTGTTTTTCAGCAGGTAGAAAAAGATACAAAAAAACGGCAGAAAAGGGCTCTTAGCCAGAAGCCCGATTCAGAATATGTCAACGGTAAAGAGAGACGAGCAGAAACTGACATACAAAGAGTAATGGAATAGTAATTTATAAATGAAATTTAGAAATATGCGCAATACTATGAAAATCATTCAGATGATCCTGATCGCGGTCTTTGTTACCTTCGCAGGCTCGGGATTCACTCAAACAATTGCTGAGAAAAAAGCAAGCTTACTTGCCGGCGGTGGTGGAGATCTCACTAAGGAGATGCATCGTTTTCTTGTGCAAGTGAATGCAGAGTTAAAAGAGCAAAAGGGGGTTCTCCGGTCTCTTTATGGAGAAGTGCAAGACCTATATCAGGAGGGGGCTCCGGATGAAGAGTATCAGAAGTTGCTTGAACAGATTAATCAAGTCAAAGACAACATTAAAATTTTAGAACAAAGCTGGCATGAAATGGCCGTCGATAATAATCAAGAAGAAGAGTACGCTCTTTGGCATCAGCCAGATGCGACTCTTGGTGAGTTGGTAATCGATTATGGTTCTCAAGACTATGTTTACTTGATGTCGTCTGAAATTGAAGAGACACCCCTATCGGTAAGTTCAAATATTCCCATTCCTAGATCTGCTTGGGCGGATATGCTAGAGATGATATTGACACAAAACGGAATTGGTATAAAACAATTAAATCCCTACCTTCGACAGTTGATTTTTTTGAAAGAGGATAAGTCTAATGTACAGGTGATTACAAATGACTTAACTGATTTAGAAGTTTTTCCTAGCGATGCTCGTGTTTGTTTTGTTCTATCGCCTAAAGCTCCCGAAGTAAATCGAGCTTGGTTTTTTCTAGAAAAATTTGTAAATCCCAATAGCTCAGAGGTTCAGTTAATTGGGCGCGATATTCTTATCATTGCTCCAGTAAGAGAAGTGCGTGAATTGTTGAAACTCTATGAATTTGTCGAAGCGAATAGTGGAAATTTAGACTACAAAGTAGTTCCTCTTCATCGCGTCGATGCAGAAGAAATGAGCCGCGTTCTCGCATCGATTTTTAATCAGCTAAATGAAGAGGAAGCTACAAGTCGCCAAGTGGCAGCTTCGAACGATTCAGAAAATTCTAATACGGCAAAATTTTATGGAAGTAATGGATTAAAAGTCATTCCTCTAGCCAATGTAGCTCAGGCCCTATTTTTAATAGGGACTCCAGAAGAACTCAATAAAGCACAAGACATCATTAATCAAGTTGAGGGCGAAGTTGGAGAAGCGAGAGAAAAAGTTGTTTATACATATCAGACAAAACATACTGATAGCGCAGAACTTGCTGATATTTTAGATCGCGTGTATGCCATGATGGTTCAGTCGCAAGGGAAGCTAGTACCTGATTTAGGGCTTACCGAAGAACAGGTTAAAAGTAGAAGCTCTAGCACTAGTAATGCATCTACCGAAATCAGTCTTAACGAAGACACTTTATCAGCAAATCAAATTTACAACCCAGGATACTTTCAAGAGGGTTCGTATGTGATCAATTCGGATTTGATTAACCCCGGTAGTTCAGAGCAGGGAAATCCAGAACCAAATAAAGGTAGAAATAATTTTATTGTCGACGTTAAAACCGGTTCCATTGTGATGGTGGTCGAATCTATCTATTTGGTTAAATTGAAGGAATTAATTCGAAAGCTAGATGTTCCTAAAAAAGCTGTGCAGATTGAAGTGCTGCTTTTTGAGAAGCAGATCGATAAAAATAGTGTATTTGGACTAAACCTGTTGAGGCTGGGCGACAAGGCATCAAATACCGACATCACCAGCCTGACTTTCAACGATATTAACCCTGTAGGGGCTGCATCGAACATTGGAAATCGAGGAATATTAGAGTTCTGTTTGAGTCGCGTTTGTGGTACTTCAGGAATGGCAGCATATGATTTGGCATATCGCTTTTTAATGTCGCGCGATGATGTCACCATCAATTCCAACCCCTCCGTTGTTGCCATCAACCAGACGACAGCAACAATAGAAATCAAAGAGCAGATATCTGTAAATACGGGAACGTTATTGATCGATTCCACTGGTGGCGCGATTCCTAACAATCAGTTTGTCCGCGAGGAGTATGGTATTACGATCAAAGTAACCCCAACAATCCATATGCGTGACGAGGATAATGAGTGGGATTCAGAAGAGCCTAACTATGTTACTCTTGAATCGGATATTACCTTCGACACCATCAAACCATCTACTGTTGACCGCCCTGATGTAACAAGGCGTCATATTGTCAATGAAGCACGTATTGCCGATGGTCAAAGTGTTATTATTGGTGGGCTTCGGCGTAAAGAGTCAAAAGATCTCAGAGAAAAAGTGCCCCTTTTAGGAGAGTTGCCAGGAATAGGAAAACTCTTTAGTGACACACGTATGGAAGATAATAGTCGCGAAATGTTCATTTTCATTACTCCGAAAATTATTGTCGATCCAGCTGAAGAGATGGTACGGTTAAGACATCAGCAGCTTTGCCGTCGTCCAGGTGACATACCTGCATTTTTGGGACGTTTAGACAGAGCTCGTGAGCGCGAAAAGAAACGTCTCTTTACAGGCTACATGACGATGATTTTAGGTAACGAGCCCGCACCAATCTATTGCCCACCCGGAGAGTATGATGGAAGATGCAGGTAATGCTGACGAAGGAAACGATTTTTCAAGTTCAGGAATGTTTTCAGGTGATGATCTTAGTAAATCACTTGCGGACAAATTTGGAATGGAAACCTACAATGAAATTTCAGGTTTTCAACTTCCCCGCAAATACTATGAGAAAATACCTTACTCCTTTGCAAAAAACAATGTTCTTCTTCCTATTAAAGTAGAAGGCAATGAGGTAGTAGTGGCTGTTGCTGACCCTCTGAGCCTAGAGCCTCTTGAAGAGCTACGCATGATGCTAGAAGAAGAGGTAAAAGCTGTTTACTGTCCGAAAAATCTTATTTTGACATCCATTAACGAAGTATATAACCAAGAGGAAGGTGCGGCTTCTCAAATGCTTGCTGATATGCAAGATAGCACGGATGATGGGAAAGTTGATAGTGAAATGGAAGCGTATGATTTACTTGATCGACGTCAAGACCAGGCTACTATCGTTAAATTACTCAATATGATCCTCACGGAAGCGATTCAACAAGGGGCTTCAGATATCCATTTTGATCCATCGGATGATGGCCTCAAAGTACGGTACCGTATTGATGGTGTGTTGCAGTTGAGGCACTCACCGGCTTCAGAGTACCAGCAACAGCTAATTACACGGATAAAAGTGATGTCTAAAATGGATATTGCTGAACATCGGCTTCCGCAAGATGGGAGAATAAAGCTCCGAATGGGTCCTCGAGAGATTGATTTTCGAGTAAGCACTGTGCCTGTCGTTAGTGGTGAACGTATTGTGTTGCGAATTTTGGATAGAGGAAATGTCATTTTAGGACTAGACTCTATAGGAATGCTTCCCGAAGTGTATGAGGCTTTTACGAAATTAATCAATTTACCCGAAGGGATAATCCTTGTGACGGGTCCTACAGGAAGTGGTAAAACAACAACGCTTTATAGCGCTATTTGCGAGATTGTTGGCGATGAAGTCAATATCATGACAATAGAAGATCCTGTAGAATATAATTTAAAAGGGATAGCGCAAATTGGTGTACGCCCTAAAATTAATCTAACCTTTGCTGCGGGCTTACGTCATATTTTGCGTCAAGATCCCGATGTGGTCATGATTGGAGAGATCCGCGATGTGGAAACTGCAGAAATTTCAATACAGGCATCATTGACGGGACACCTTGTTATGAGTACTCTACATACTAACGATGCCCCTTCTGCTATAGCCCGTATGGTTGACATGGGCGTGGAGCCCTATCTACTTTCATCGACAGTCGTAGGTGTTATGGCGCAAAGACTGGTCAGAACAATTTGTCTATTTTGCAAAAAATCTTATCATCCAACTGTTCGAGAGCTTCAAAGTTTAGGAATTGATTCTAGTGAATTAGAAAATAACTGCTTACACTATGGTGAAGGATGTAAGGAATGTTTTGGTTCCGGCTATAAAGGACGGCATGGACTTTATGAGTTGATGGTTGTGAATAGTCCGATTCAAAAGCAGATAGTGACGAGTCCCGATGCTGTAGAACTACGTAAAATTGCGGTTCAGTCTGGTATGATTACATTGTTGCACCATGGTAGAGAGCTTGTGAAACGCGGAGTTACCACAGTTTCAGAAGTTTTGAGAGTAACTCGTGGAATCGAAAGTGAGGAGTAGAGATGCCTCTATACCAGTACCAAGCCATAGATCCTGCGGGGAAAAAGAAGTCTGGAGTTATTGAAGGCTCTAACGAAAATGAAATTAAGGCGATTCTGCGCGGTCAAGGAGTCATGGTGACGCACCTGACAGAAAAAGCAGGCGTATCATCTAAACAAAATATCCGTGGTGAGCATTTACTGGCATTTACCATTCAACTATCGCAGCTCGTTAATGCGGGAGTCCCTCTTTATGACAGCCTCCTTGCTATGGAAGAACAGTATCGTGGAGAAAAATTTCACAGGGTAATTTTAAGTATCAGTGAGCAAATTAAGGCGGGAAAGCCTCTATCTGATGCTATGGCAAAATTCCCTGAAAGTTTTGAACACCTGTATTGTGCAATGATTAAGGCTGGAGAATCTGTTGGTGCATTAGATTTAGTTTTAACAAGATTAGCAGAGTTTTTACAAAAACGCGATAAACTAAAAAAACAACTTTCAACAGCGATGATTTATCCAGCAATCCTTGGAAGTTTTTCGTTGCTCATCATTGCCCTTCTTCTTGGATTTGTAGTGCCTTCGATTGAAGGTATTTTTGAAGGACGTGAGTTAAATGGCTTTACTGAAACCGTATTATCCGTGAGTCACTTTCTACGTGACTATTGGTGGGTTTACATACCAATGATTATTGGTGCTATGGTTTATGCCTATTTTTTCCTTGGCTCGCCTAAAGGTAAACTTTGGTTACAGAGGAACTCAATAAAAGTGCCGTTGATTAAAAACCTAATCATTCAGACGGGAATTTCGAGATTTTGTAGGACAATGGGGACGCTGCAGTCAGGTGGTCTTACTATGATTGAATCTCTTCGAATTGCTCGTGAAGTCATTGGCAATGTTGTTCTTGAAGAAAGTGTAAAAAATGCAGAGGAAAAAATTATTGAGGGAAGCGCTCTAAGTATAGAATTTGCTAAATCGGAGTGGATTCCAAAAATGGTTTCCCGTATGTTGTCAGTGGGCGAAGAAACGGGAAATACACAATTAATTTTTAATAAAATTGCCGATATGTATGAAGAGGAAATCGGTAAATCATTAGATCGAGTAATGGCGTTATCGCAGCCTTTAATCCTTATTGTGATGGGATCCATCATCGGATTAGTTATGTTAGCGATCCTATTACCTTTAACAGACGTAAGTTCATTTTCTTTTTAAGAGGTTTTTATGACTAGAAAATTACACAAAACATTACATAAAACAAAACGCCGATTTATCACTTTGATAGAAATCATGATCGTGATGTTTTTAATTGCTCTTATCACGGGAGCTCTCGCTTATAATTTTAGAGGGAGTTTAGATGAAGGTAAGGCCTTTAAAACGAAAACAGGCATGGAAAAAATTGAAATGATTCTCAACTTGCGCGTCGCTGAAGATCCGAGTCTCATGGATAGTATAGAGTCTTCATGGCAAGAAGTTATTAAAACAGATCCATTGGTGAAAGACCCTAAAGCTCTTATCTATGATGGCTGGGGCCAGCCATATACGGTTACTGTTGAGGAAAATGTAATCAAGGTGAGATCTCCTAAATATATAGAATATAAGAAAACTCCGAAGTCATCGCGATGATTCATGTCTTTCGTACGGTACGACGACCGGCAATTACTTTGTTGGAATTGCTGGTTGTTATCAGTATTCTCACGATTATGACAGGCGTTATCGGCATTAACGTGACTAAAGCTATTCGCGAACAACAGTTTAGGAGCGAAGTAGCTCGCGTTGCGGATCAGCTTAGGCTGGCGCAAGACTTGATGCTTATTATGGACGTGGGTGTAACCGTAACTTTTGAGACGGCACCTGAGGGTGATGGTATCGTTTACCGCCTTGATACCGATCTACCACTTCCTCCACAGTGGAATGCCCTAGTGAAAGCTCCCCAGCCAAAGCTAAAGGCGATTCATTGGTTCCAAATTGAGGGTGTCGAAAAAGAGGGGTCGATGAATATTAAGTTCTTGTCTGAAGAAGCAGGAATGACTAAAGGTGTTCTTCGGCTTTCAACATCACGTTCTGATGAAGATTTTGGAGCGTTAACGAGCTATATTTGCTTACCTGGTTACCCTCAACCTATTGTAGTAGAGAAAAAAGACCCTCACTGTGAATTAGAAAAAGAAGGGGATTTTGTGAAAAACTTAGCGAAATATACTTATGAGGAGATTAGTGAGATTAAAAACGCTAAATAAACGATGTGTTACCCTTATTGAAGTCCTTATTGCATTCACGATTATCACGATGTGTCTTTTTCCTCTACTTTACCCACATGTTTTTATTATTAAACAGCAAAGTGAATTTACGCAAAAAATTGAACTCGATCATCAGGTCAACCTGCTTTATGGCGAATTTTTATCAAGATTGTACACAAATGAAATTCCATGGTCAGATCTTTTTGACAGTAGAGACATTGAAATTAACGATGAGCTTAAAGTGAGTGCAGGAATCGCTGAAAAAGTGCCCTATAAAGGAACGTACCACTTTGCAGTAGAGCGCAAAAAAGAAAGTGAAGATCTATCTAAAGTAGCAGTTCTTCTATCGTTGACTTTTAAATTTAATGCAGAGTATTCAAAAAGTAGTAAACCTTTAGTGTATACATATCAAATCTTTGCTCTACGTAATGTGACAGCAGATCTTGAAGAAAGTGTTGAGGAGGAACTAGAATGACTTATCGAAGGCGCTCTTTCTTCACTCTGATAGAATTGTTAATATCAATGGCATTGATGTCTCTTGTTCTTTCGGCTTTGACATACTTTTACTATCAAATCAATCAGTTGAATCGTGAGTCTGAAAAAATAGAAGCAAAAGCCTTTCGTTTACGCTATCTTGAAAATAGGCTAATGTCCGTACTTCCGAGAACAATTGCTCCAAATGATAAGCAAAAAGATTTTTATTTTTTTTCAGGGACTAGCTCCGATACTTTCAATAAAGTAGGAAATCCATACCTTGTTTTTACGTTTGACAATAGTGTTAATTTAGTAGATCCTCAATATTCAAATCATGTGATAGGTAGAATTTTTCTGGATAACGAAAATAATCTTTCTTTAGCGGTATCACCAACATCAAAGCGTTGGCAAGAAGATCGACTGATTCCTTTAAAGCGAGAAATATTACTTGATAATGTTTCCGATTTGCGTTTTTCATTTTTTACTGTGAATAATATGAATTTTCCAAGTGGATCATGGGTTGCGGAATGGAAGCAAAGTAATGAACAGCTTCCTGCACTATTAAAAATCGAAATTACAGAAGGAATAGGTCATGATAAAGAAAAAAAAGTATTTGTATTCCCTTTGCCTAATAGTAATGAAAATATAATTTACAGTCAGTAGATAGTTATGAATATATTAATGTTTGTAATGGCAATGCTCATGATGTTTAGTGTTATGACTTACGCCAAATTAAATAAGTATAAAATGAATGCCACTTTAAATTCTCAGTTTGAAAAATATATGGAATTTGTTGAACGTAAATATATCAATGAAAGAGCTGTGGCAAAATATGAGGCTACTTATGTTCAAAAAAGAGGTGGAACTGAAAATAATAGAAATTATAATTCATCAAAATTGCCCATGGGTATTCTTTTACAAAAAAACATTCCCATTGACTCTAATCTTTATGTTTCAACACGCTATGCTCTGAAAGATCTCATGAAAAATTTATATTCAAATACTGAATTTTATAAAACTATTATCGAAGAACGCTCCGACTTTATCGATGAAATTATCAATGCTCTTCCTTATGCTAAAGATAATCTACCTAACAATCTAAACGTCAATAAAGCTAAAGATTTGGCCAACTTACAATTGAACGATGAGGGCTTAAATGAAGTGTTCTATAAAATGCTAAAGGGAGCTGAATACCCATACGAAACAAAAGAAGGGATGCAGCTTCAGGGGTATCCTTCTTTGATAAAATATATTACAACTCAGCAGGGAAAAAAAATTAGGGTCTTTCTCGCCTCTGAAGTTCTCTTACGAGTTATTTTCGATGAATCGACAACGGATGAAATTATGAGAACTCGAGAGTATTTTTACAGTCAAGTCAATAACGGTAACTTAGATACCTTAGAAGCTACACAAAGGTTCATAAGTATGTTCGAAAATAAAGTGACACCCAATATCTCACTCGATTTATTGGATTTTTCAATAACAAAAACAGACCCTAAAAAATACCGTTGATGTTGAAATCCGGTTTGCGTCCAAAGCCATGCTGCTGTGAAATAATCAGTACAGCTCTTTGCTAAAAGAAACACAATAAGTATTAATGCAAAACCTTTAGAAGTCTTTGCTGCTAATGTTATTTAGAAATAGCCCTTGCACTGAACTCATCGATGTTTTAACGATTTTACGAGTAATTTTAATTACTCTTCTTTTAATAGCAGGTTTTTATCTCTAATAATTTTGCTAACTATGCGTTTCTTCAGTTCTGGCCACAAAAAGCAAACGCTTTTATCAAATTTGTAGTATTTTTTAAAGTTGATTTTTATTTCATTGGCAATGTCGATTATATCATCTATTTCGTACATTTTCATTAATTTATCCATGCATTTTTTTTGAAGAGAGCCGATGTCTTTTTTCAATTCATTTGCTTGGTCAATGACTTTAAGGTCGAGTATTTGATAGCTTTGGAATGCAGCTAAATCACTGACGTCAATACTTTCATTTTCAACAGTCTTTTCTGCAACCTCTTGAAAGTATCGTACGTATTTATGTTTGAGTAATCCAGATTCTTTCATAAGGTATTCGAAAACCTTGAAATTCCCTTTTGAGCAATCTTTTGCAAAATTTACCAATGCAGGAAAATCAAATTCCCCAACAATTGTTGGTTTGGAACATTTTAAAATCCCTTTTTTGTTGTACATAAAATTTTTAAAATTGAAATTTTTTGGTGTTTTGTTTACTTTAACTAGCCATTCAATTTGATTTTTTATAGGTCTTAGGATTAATTTATCGTTCTTATCTAAATTTATGCCGCTGCTCCAAGAATTCTCTGTGAGAGGCTTTTCTAGACGTTCGATAATTCCATAGTCACCAGATGTATCGACATACTTCCATTTTGTGGCCCAGACTCCCCAAGAATAATTATTTACAATTAGATGTTTTATCCCCAATATAGCTTTATTTTTTCCGATGATTATGACGTGTTTAGGATCATTTTCGATATTATAAATTATATTATTATTATTAGTTCGTTTGTTAGATTTGATTTCATTTCCCAGAGTAATATAAGAACCCTTATATTCTAGGGATGAACCGGGCCTCAATGATTTTCTCCATGTAATATGTTTATCATCTTTTTTTCTAAAGATAGTGATATTTCTTTTGGTAAGTTCTAGCTCTAGATGTGAAAGGTTTGCGGGATCGATTCCAGAAATAGTATGATTTTTCGAGATATGGGTAATGAGTGCTGATAAGGATTTATGGAATTTTCCAACAGTGACTCGTTTAGATTTATTGATGATTTCTATCCATCGAGTAATTTCTCCTTCTTCATTTTTAGTGATGTTTTTCTTTTGAGATAATTTATTTAAAATTTTCAGAGGAGTAGGCGTTTGAAGTTGCCTTTCAAGGTTGATAATAGATTGATATTTAGAAAAAGTATCAGCAAATTGAGAGGTATCGAATTTTTTTTGATCATCAATTCGATAGCGCTCCAATAACGACTGGAAATTTTCTTTTTTTTTATTACAGATTGTATCTAGAAATACTTTTGTTGAGTCATTCCATCGAGTGATAATCCACTGTTCTTTTGAATATTTTTTTTGAGAAAAAGACTCGTGATCTTCTATGCATTTTATAAGTTGTTGTTCAAATAAATTTAGATGGTTTTGTGCTTTCTGTATGCTCTTATTAAAAATTTTATCGGTAGCATGTAAGGCCTCTTTAATTTTTCTTATTTTGAAATTTTGTCCAAAAAAAAAATCATAGACGACAAAGAAGATTTTCCAAAATTTCCCCCACCCATATTTTGCATTATAAATATGCTTACCAATCGGTGCTGCAATAATGTCTCGATTATCGTCATGTACGATACTATAAATTTCCTGTAGATTTGAAATGAGTAGACTTGATGCTGGGTTCATAACAACTCCTAATTTCCAATGAATTTGTGTTGCACATAAGAAAATAATTTTTGATATATAGGGAAATGTGCAGGAATGCAATTATTTTTTTGAAAATAGATGTAAATAGATTATGACATCATTGGGTCCCAGTTAGGGTCTAAGTAATCGGGTGTATTTCAAATTTTGTGATGGAGATCCCTTCATTTTCTAAAGAGCGAAGGATTTTTTTGCCCCAATCTGAGGTTAACATAGTCGCTTCATTTATTAATAAATTAGAAGTATTAGATTCTGAAAGTATGCTCCCTGTTTTATCAGGATTCATTTGATTTTTAGAACTAAGTTCAAAGAGAATAAATTTTTTGAGCGATGCTATAGAATCGGGAGATATGTATTTCCAAATACGTTTTTTTATTTCAGCGTCTATTTTAATCTCTTCGTATTTTTCGATTATTTCTATAGCGCCTTCGAATATATATTTTAGGGCTTGGACTGCACTTTTTTCGGCACGATTTTCTGCTATTTCAAGTAGGCTAGTGTGTACTTGTGTTGGATCGACTTGAATGTTTGAAGTAGTCATTTGATACCCTAATTTTAATGAGATTGATGAAAAGATAAGTTTATCAATTTATTGTTTGAGCATCAATTCAAAATCGCTAGCCAATTATGTAAATTTTTTACGTTGCTGGGCATTGCCTAAATTGAGTTCAGCGCGGTATTTTGCAATTGTTCTTCTTGCACAACGAACACCTTTTCTTTTCAATAGCCGCGATAAAATTTCATCGGAATAGGGCTTGAGTTTGTTTTCACCTTTTATTAATTCATCTAAGAGATCTTTTACAGATGTAGACGATAAATTACTCCCATCATCACATTCAATAGCGTTTGTGAAAAAGAATCTCAATGGAAAGATACCCCGGTCACAGGAGAGATACTTATTGGAAACAGCTCGTGCTATGGTTGACTCATGCAGATCAAGTTCTTCGGAGTATTTCTTCATAGTCATAGGGACAAGTTTGCCGTTGGGGTTTTCGAAAAACTGTTTTTGTGTTTTTACTAAGAGTAGCCCTATACGTTCGATGGTATTGTTTCTTTCTGTAATATTTTTCAATAACCATTGTGCAGAGGAGATTTTTTGTTGGATAAAACTTTTGGTTTCTTCCGGAACGTTAGGGTCATCGATCATTTTTAGATATTTTGAATTGATTTTAAGATTTGGAATAAATTCGTTTGATATGTTGGTAGCGAGTTGACCGTTTTCATCGATAAAAATATGTAGGTCCGGTGTAATCCCTTGTGGGTATTCATCACTTAAAGTATTTCCAGGTTGTAGGTCGAGTTTTGAAATATCATTGGACACAGCCTCAGAAACTTGTTTTGGTGTGCAGTGTAACTTTGCTGTAATTACTTTTATTTTATTGTGAAGAAGGTCTTTAAAGTGGTTTTGAATGATTTTGAAGGCGAGACTGTTTTGCTTGCCTTTAAGCATTAATTGTAAAAGGAGTGAGTCTTTGAGACTAATTGCGGCTATCCCTGGAGGGTCGAACGTTTGAATGACTGGTAGTACTTTTTTAAGGGTACTCTCATTAACTCCAGTAAATATAGCAATTTCATGCAATGTAGAGGATAGAAATCCTTTATCATCCAAGCTTCCAATAATAGTTTCTGCAGCTTGAATTTCGGTCTCAGTTTCAAAAGTTTCTCTCGCTTGCGTGATAAGCGTATCGTACAAAGAAGTATTTTTCTGGATGTTTGCTTCTAAAAAGGTTTTTAGCTTATCTTCTTCTGTGGACCTTCTTAAGGAGTAGTTCTCCGCTTCTCCGAAGAGATCGTTGTAGTCATCATTAAGATGGTCTATGATATCGAAGTTTTCGTTTTCAAAATTGAGCTCATCACCTTCTGAAAAGTCGCTTTCGCTTTCTTGAATGGACTCTTCTAGCTGTTCATTTTCGTAGTCTCGCTCTAATTGCTCTTCAACAAGTTCGATGACAGGGTTGGTTTCTAACTCTTGTTGAATGGTTTGCGACAGTTCTAGAATAGGAACTTGAAGAAGCTTAATAGCCTGTTGCATTTGGGGAGACATGATGAGGCGCTGGGTTTGTTTCAGCGACTGTTGAGTCTTGTTGTGTTGCTTTAGAGACATTTGGTCAGCCATAAGACCTCCTATCTTACTAATATTATGTGGCTAAGGGAACGATGTAGAACTCTCAGAGAAGAGAGTGAAACAGTGAAATTGGGATCCTTCCCTCTAATTCACTTTTACTCCAACTTCATATGCTTGACAAGAAAAAAATATATGTAATTCTAAAGGAAAATGGGGTATGCAGAGAATTAGGTATTGTGTCTACATAATACACAAATATAAGAGATTAGAATAGAGGTCGTGAAATGGGAGTTGAGTTAGATTTTCCAGAAGAGGAGTTTGGAGAAGCTTTAGCCTATCAGACTGGTTCTGTTCTTATCGTTGATGATGACCCTCTAGTATTAATGGCCCTAGAACAGACGATCAAAAAAGAAGGACACGATATCATAACAGCGCAAAATGGGGAAGAAGCTGTTAAAATTCTTAGAGAAAAAGTTATTGCAGTGATCCTATGCGATCAGAGAATGCCCAATATGACAGGCACAGAAGTGATGCAGCATGCAATTGAGCTGCAGCCCGATGCAGTGAGGATTATTCTTACAGGAAATAGTGATGAAAAGACAGCGATCGAAGCAATCAACAAGGGGAATGTAAGTCAATTTCTTATTAAACCGTGGGATGACAATCAGTTACGGCAGGCTTTGCAAAATGGTATCGAACAATATAAATTGATACAACAGAATCGATCTCTACAGGCTTTATTATTAGAAAAACACAAGGCTTTAGCGAGTTCACATGCCAGCTTGCGAAGGGATTTACAGTTAGGGGCAATGATTCACGAAACTCTTTTACTTGGTAGTGTTCCAAAAAGTATCGATGGTGTGCTGATGGATGCGACGACGATACCCTCCGAAGAAATTGATGGAGATTTTTACGATTTTTATAATCCAGCACCTGGCATTTTAGATGTCGTTATCGGTGATGTTATGGGAAAAGGGATTCCTGCAGCTGTAGTGGGTACAGCAGTAAAAACGCAGTTGATACGCTTTGCTACTCCTGTCTCTAAGTCGAAAATTTATGATAAACTAAATGCATGGAAAGAGGATCTCCTTACGCCTTGGCAAATTCTTTCAAAAGTTCATAAAGAGATCGCTGAAAAACTTATTCGTTTAGAGTATTTTGTTTGCCTATTTTACGCGCGTTTTAATTTCGATAAACGTACGTTTTCATTTGTCGATTGTGGGTCAGCTAAGCCAATTCATTATCAGTATAAAAAGAAAAAATCTCGAGTCCTCAAAGGTCAGAACTTTCCGTTAGGAATGGTCGAAAAAGATACTTATGAAGATAAAAAAATTCAATTTGACGAATGTGATTTTTTTGTTTTTTATTCTGATGGTGTTACAGAAAGTCGATCTCCTTCAGGTGAGCTATATGGCCCCAGTCGCCTGCAAGAAATCATAGAAAAAAATGCTGATTTAAGTGCTACAGATTTAGTCAATGTTATAAAAAAATCTGTAGTAGAATTTGCTGAAAAAAGTCACTTTGATGATGATTTAACTCTTATCGTTGTTAAAGTAGACGAAAACATCCCTAATCATAGTGCTAAATTGATGCAGGCAAGATTTAGTAGTGACTTATCGCAATTAAAAGCGGTCCGCGATTTTGTTGATAAGGCATGTAAAAAGACGCCGGGAAATGCAGAACTGCTTGCAAATGAGTTGCAACTTGTTGTCGATGAAGCCTTTGTCAATATCGTTGAACACTCTTATAAAAATAACCCTAAAGCTACGATTATCATTCAGGTGAGTTATAATGAGAATGGTATTGTTTTTGAGCTGTCGGATCAAGGACCTAGTTTTGATCCCTCAGAAGTTATTGAGCCAAGCCTTGCAGGAGATCGGGACGGAGGGTTTGGATGGCATATTATTAGAAGTGTAGCAGATCAAATTGCTTATGTATCAAAACAAAATGAAGATGGCTGGAACCACCTAAGAATTTATAAACAATACCATTTTGGAGAAGAGGTTATGGAAATATTTCACAAGGAAGAAGAGGATACCCTAATTGTGACTTTGGAGTCAGAGACTCTCGATGCTAAAGATGCTCCTGATTTTAAACAAAAAGTTATCGATTTGATTACAGCTAATAACTTAAGAAATCTCATTTTTGATTTGAGGAATTTAAAGTTTATTGATAGTTCAGGGTTAGGAAGTTTTCTTGCAGTGCTGCGCGTTGTAAATTCACAATCCGGAGATCTTAAATTGGCGAATATGAGTAAAACTGTAAGAACAATGTTTGAACTAGTTTCTATGCATAAAATTTTTGAAATATATGCCACTACGGAAGATGCTTTGAAATCGGTGTCATCAAAAAATTCAGAAGCGATAAAAAGTTAGGCAAGGTATTTGAAGCTGTCTTAATGGTCACAGTTTTTGCTCCTATTTATGCAAGAGCCTCCCGAGTTTTAAGGCTCCTTTGCACATAAGCTGTGATATCCTTATCAAGGCTTTGACTATGTAAGCTGAGTATTCAAAAAAAAAGTTTTCACAGATAATAGAGTTCTTTAGTAGTATGGATTTTGAATGTATTAAAATTTTGTTCCGGTAAGTGTAGGGGTTATACATGAAACAGTTTTGGTTCGCTATCGCTTTATTTGTATGTGGTATATCGCTTGTAGGTTTCTTCGCCTATTGGAACTCAACAGGAATTACCTCAGGAGCAACAGAAATTGTTTTTATAGATGATCCCAAAGCTGATTATCAGAGTGCTCAAGATTTTTTAAGAGAGGGAAAGCCTAAGGAAGCGATCAAAGTTATCAAGAAATATCGCACAAATATTGAAAACAATAGCGAGTGGGGACCAAAGTGGTTAGATCTGTTTGTACAAGCTAGTGTACAAATTCCAGATGTTCAACAGCTTCTTATTCTTTATCAGTATAGCCCTGAAGCTTTTGAAGAAAATGAGGAAGCGAGCGTGCTGGTAGCAGAAGATTTATTGCTCAAGGGACAGAATGAAGATTTTAAGGCAATTAGAGAAGAGTGGAGAGGTAAAGAAACAAAATTAAATCGTTGGCTTAATATCGACGCAGATTATTTCATTCTTGAAGGTAAGAGAGATCAAGCAGTAGCTTTACTAAAATCGCAATCTTTTGAAGGAGAAAAGGATGTCGATCGCTTGCTTCGCTTAGCTTTGCTTCATGTGAACGATAACAGCAATGAAGCGTGGAAGTATCTTTCCGAAGGTCTAAAAAAAGATCCTGATAATGCAAAGGTTTTTTCTTATCGAGCCAAAATATTAGAGACATCAGGTAAAGACGCTTTAGCATTATCTGAGTATATTGCCGCATCAGCAGCAGACCCAAAAAATCCTCAAATAAGAGATCAACTTGCAGAGTTTTTTTTGAGGCATAAACGTTATCTTCAAGCGCTGCAAGTGTATGAAGAAAGTATAGAAAATTTAAAAGTTACAGATTCAATGCTACTTAAGGTGGTATTTTGGAGTAAAATTGTTAAGCCTATCGATGTCGATTGGCAGTCAGTAGAGATTTCTAATGGTGACTTGAAGCCTTTGATACAATATATCATCAATCTCAAACCATGGCAGTATTGGGATGAAAAACTTTTTGATAAAATCCCTAATAACCAACAATTTTTAAACACTTCACAAGTATTATGGTGGCTGCGCCTCATTTCCGTTCTTAAAAATGAAAATGATGAGGTTGCAAAAGATTTATTAGCCCATAACCCCTTTATGGATGAGTCTTGGAACCCAGACCTAGAGCTAGCTTTAATGAGGATTATCAATTACAGAGAAAATAAAAAATTGTCTCTCGATGTTAATGATTTTGAGTTCAGTAGCTTGGAAGAATCAATCACTGAGAAAAGTAAAACGCCGATTGAGTTTTTTCAACAGCTTAATGAAATTGCAAAGAAGCAAGAGGACGACCCAAATTTTGTGCTTCCAAGAGATATAGAGGCTATACTTATGGATACAAATGCTTTTTCTGTGGCATTTCTCGCAGCGGGGTGGAGTGAGGTAGCTCTTGAACTTCAAAAAGTGAAAGTTATCCCAAAAGATGCTCCGCAGTGGGTTTCATATGCCTATACTCAAGCTGTTCGTGAAAATCGTGGTGGGAGCGCAGCTTTAGAGTATGCAAATTTACAACATCAGACACCTGTGTTAGATCTACTTACAGCTGAAATCATGCTTACACAAAATAATCGCGATGCTGCCATGCTCCAACTTAAAAAGTTGCAGTCTGATGATGATGAAGTTGGCTTGCGTGCATCGTGGTTGCTTGGATTGGCATATCTAAAAGAAAAGAAACTTGAACAGGCTCGCGCTACGATCCAGGAAAATAAACTCCTTATGGACAACATGTTGGGGGTAGAGGCTCTTGCTCGGATAGCGATGGCTGAAGGTGATATGAGTCGTGCTGATGAATTATACTCTTCGATTGAAGATAGTTCAGCAGAAGCTAAATCTTTTCTTGCTAGAAAGGCTTATTCAGATCAAGACTGGGAGCGTGCAAAGGGACTGACGATCGAACTTCTTAAGGAATATCCAAATAGTAAGGTTCTTCGAAGTAATCTGATAAAAATCATCGACTCACAGAAAAAAGCTAGAATGGAATAGAATCGCCTATTACTGATCTCTTATTAATATTGGCCTTTTTTATGAAGATGAAGGATGAGTTTTCAATCTCTTTATTGATATACAATGGGTTACGTTTTTGGTGGGGATGATGCCCGATAAAACGGAGGTAGGTCAGTATCTATGACACTGCATTGGAAATATATTTTGCAGGGGCACTCCCATGTTCTTTGTAGAGTTGAAATATATTTTTTAAGTCTTTTCAATAAATAAAGAGTGTTTAGGAGTAGATTAAATCGATCTATTTTGTAAGTCCCTCTATCTAACTGTTTTTAAAGATATTCTTTTGATTTAAGATAATTTGTAAAATGTTATATAATGATATTATAATATGAGTATTACTAATTATGTTGAGTTTTAGACAGAAAATATTTTTATCGTACATTGCCGTGTTCTTTTTGTTCATAGCTTTGCTCTTTCCATTCGCAACACGAACGGTCAATGATATTGTAGCTAAAAGTATGGTCGAGCGTGCTGATGAATTAATCGATGTTCTCAGAGGATCGCCTGACGATTTTACTTTGGTTTCTATTTTAAAGCAGTCAAAACATAAAGTTTTTTTTCGAGTGGGCGTTTATAATGAAGATAGAAAGATCCTTTATGACTCACATACAAAACGCAAATTAGGACCAAAATTTAGTCAAGATTATGTGGTTGATCATCCAGAGGTAAATGAAGCTTACGAAACGGGTCTAGGAAAATACGAAGATTACTCGGATGTTTCAGAACAAAAAATGTATTATTTAGCAAAAGCGTTTACTTTTCATGATAAAACTTATGTTCTTAGGGTTGCCGTTCCTTATCAATATATTCTAGATTTTACACAAAATTTTGAAATTGGATTTTTAGGACTTGCAACTGCTGTATTGTTACTTTTTACGTTTATGACTTGGTTCATTATCAATCATTTAACTAATCCGATTCAGCAAATCATCACTGCAGTCCGCCCTTATCAAGAAGGAGAGCAGACGACAATTCCAAGGATTCACATCACATCGACAAACCCTAACGACGACTTTGGGCGCCTTGCAAATACGATGAACTCCCTGTCTGAAAAGATTCAAGAGCATATTGATACCCTGACATACGAACGAAATGAAAAACTTTCCGTTTTAGAGTCTTTAATTGAGGGCGTGATGTCTTTTGATGCGGATGCAAAAGCTATTTACGCAAATAGTGCAGCCCTTGAATTTCTCGATGTTAATAGAGATAAGATGACGGGGAGCACGATGGTAGTTACTCAGATGCCTCAGTGTCATGAGCTTGTAAAAGAGTGCATACTAAAACAAGAAATCATAACGGACTCTATCATCCTTAAGCTCAAAGGGAGTAAAGTTTATTTTGATGTAGTCGCAGCTCCTAAAGCAGCTGGTACGGGGGCTGTGCTTGTAATCCAAGACCAATCTTCCCACCATCGTATTTTAGAAATGCGCCGAGACTTTATTGCTAACGCTTCTCATGAGCTTAAAACTCCAATTACCATCATTCGTGGATTTGCGGAGACGCTGCACGATAATCCCGATTTAGCTGAAGATATTACTGTAGAGGTCACTGGGAAAATTGTGCGTAATTGTGAAAGGATGACGAGTCTCATTAAAGACTTGCTTACCTTGGCCGATATTGAGCATTTATCAGAGTCAAGACTCGTTTCATGTGACTTAACACACGTGATTGAGGACTGCCTCAGCATGCTGAACGATGCACATCCAACAGCAATTGTGAGTTTTCATAAAGATAAAAATGAGACCTATAATATTATTGCCGATCCAAAGCTTCTTGAGCTTGCGTTGATAAATTTGATGGAGAACGCAGCTAAATACTCGACCACCCCTGCAAAAATTGACGTCACTTTAAGGCATTGCGGTGAAACGATCGAGATTGATGTTGCAGATCAAGGGATAGGCATTTCGGAAGAAGACCTTCCTAATGTATTTCAACGTTTTTATACGGTAAATAGGGCTCACTCCCAGAAAATGGGGGGAGCAGGGCTTGGGCTTTCTCTTGTGGAGACGATCATTGAAAAGCACCTCGGCAAAATTAGTGTGAAGTCTAAGGAAGGTGTTGGAACAACCTTTACCGTTGAACTACCCGTCAACATGAAAGTTGACGAGTAAAATAGTTCGTTATATTTATGGAAGAGTCTCCCGGGTTTAAAAAAGCCGCTTGAAAAAACTTTTTTTGGGAATGACAGTAAAGCAGATCGGTTTATGGTCTGAGGGATTTTTTTCAATGTCCCACTCTTCAAATTCTTTAAGTATTTTCTTTTCTACGACATATTTTGTAATTGAAGAAGAAAACAATCGCTGCTCTAAACTCAATTGATCACGTCTGATGTGTTTTGAAAATAGAAAGTCAATTTCTCTTTCTTGAAATTCTTTGTCTTTAGAGTTAAGAGCTGTTGGATTTCCGGTTCGGTGAGTGGTAAATCCGCGGTCTACAAATTTATAAAATCGGTTGTACCATCTTTCTGGGTTGCAGTTCATGTCAGCTCCAATGATTTGAAGATTACACTGATTTTCGTGACTTAGAAGTTTTTTTAGTACAGTTTCAACTTCATCATCTCCTGAGCGAGGGCCTCCATTTCTTTGGTATTCTCGCGTGAGTTCTATTGCACTTTTGGTGAGATCAAATCCTCTAAAGTGAGCAGAAACAAATAGAATGCGTTCTTGAGTCACTTTGTCTGTGGTTAAGGCGATAGCGCAGTTGTCTGAAATAGAGAGGTTTTGAATGAGTTGAAACCTATTGGAGTTGAGTGCTATCGCAGCATCTGTTGTACAGAGTATATTATCTCCACTATCATTGAAATGATGCTGAATAAAGATGAATTTTTTGTTCATTAAGGAGTTGATTAAAGGTCTATCCACAGTATATTTTGGAGGTCCTTGATCATTGAAAATATTCTGTTGGAACTCTTGAAGTAAAAAAACATCAGCTTCTTCTCGAAGTCTTTTGTCGACCTCTTCTTGGGCAACTTCGTATCTAAGAGGGATCTGATCTTCATTAATACCTTTTGGGTATAAATGATCGATTGCTAGTTTGTAATCGCGTTCGTCCGAGGACATGTTGTAAGAACATACGTTAAACTGAGTTGACATTCTAATAATTCCTTTAGTGAATTGAATTAAGAATAGATTGATAAACAATGATTAAGATAACTTCAAGAAAAAAGCTCGATAGGTATTGCGATGTGTATAAGACTCCATTTGCACTGTAACCATATGTTGTGGCAAGATGCCGGTATATATGACTACCTGAGGGGTTGCAGTCTTTATGACAGTAGATATCGATAAACATAGTAAAGTTGTTGAAAGTACGAGGCTTAAGTTTACAAAAGCGCGCGATGAAATTTCTAAAGTCATCGTGGGGCAAAGGATCGTCATCGATCGCCTCTTCATCGCTCTTCTTGCCGATGGGCACGTTCTTTTAGAAGGTCTACCAGGATTGGCCAAAACATTGGCAGTAAATACGTTAGCGAAAGTTGTTCAGTGCGAATTCAAGCGCATTCAGTTCACTCCCGATCTTCTTCCAGCGGATCTTATAGGTACTTCGATATATAATCCCAAAGAGGGTACATTCAGTGTAAAAAAAGGACCTATATTTACTAATATACTTCTTGCTGATGAAATTAATAGGGCGCCCGCAAAAGTTCAGGCGGCATTGCTCGAAGTAATGCAAGAGAGACAAGTGACAATAGCGGGCGAAACGTTTAAGGCCGGTAGGCCATATCTAGTTTTAGCGACACAGAATCCGATTGAACAAGAAGGTACTTATCCTTTACCTGAGGCACAGACGGATCGCTTTATGTTAAAAGTGCGTGTCGGATACCCTTCTTTCGAAGAAGAGAAAGAGATTATGGAGCGGATGGCAACTTTAGAGGCTTTTCCTATTGCTGACCCTGTATTGACTGCAGAAGAGATTATTGAGGCCCGAAAAGTTGTCGATGATATCTATATCGACGAAAAAATTGTAGATTATATTCTTAACATTATTTTTGCGACGAGAGATCCCAAAAAATATGGCATAGCCATTGAAAATTATCTATTGTATGGAGCGTCCCCTCGCGCAAGTATCGCACTAAAAATTGCAGCAAAAGCACATGCTTTTTTGTCGGGTCGCGCTTATGTGACACCTCATGATGTCAAAGAAATCGCTCCAGATGTTTTGCGTCACCGCTTGCGTCGGTCTTATGAGGCGGAGGCTGAAAATATTATGCCCGATGAAATTATCGACAAAATTTTAGCGACGCTCTTAGTTCCATAGGAAAGGGAGTGACCATGACAGGGGTAACTCAAGAAGTTTTTAAGCACATACGTCGAATTGAAATAGCCACGACGCGCCTTGCCGATGATATTATGGTCGGTGCGTACCATTCAGCTTTTAAAGGACGGGGAATGGAGTTTGAGGAGGTGCGTGACTATGTTCCAGGAGATGATGTGCGCACCATTGATTGGAATGTGACTGCACGCATGAATGATCCACATATAAAAACATATAGAGAAGAGCGCGAGCTTACAGTAATGCTTGTTGTTGATATTTCAGCTTCATCGCGATTCGGTACAGGGAATCAGACTAAAGGAGAACTTATTGCGGAAATTGCTGCAGTACTCGCTTTTTCAGCTATCAAAAATAATGATAAAGTTGGTTTACTCCTTTTTAGTGAGGATATTGAAGAGTATTTACCTCCTAAAAAAGGCTTGAGGCATGTATTGCGAGTCATTCGCGATCTTTTAGTATTTAATCCAAAAAAACAAGGATCTAATTTAAAGTCTGCTCTTAATTTTCTTGGGAAAGTACAGAGGAAAAAATGTGTTTGTTTTCTAATTTCCGATTTTATTCTCGAGCTTTGTCCCCATGAAATAGCAGTGACAGCTAAGCGTCACGATTTAATTAGTATATGTGTTGCCGATGATGTAGAGCATCATTTGCCTAAAATAGGTCTTGCTAGTTTAAGAGATTTAGAGACAGGTGAAATAAGAATTGTAGATACATCCAGTTTCAAGGTGATGAGCGAAGTAGAGAAAAATTTTGATGGTCGTGTAGCAAAAGTCAAAAATTTAATGACTAAAACTGGTTCGGGTTATGTGTTTTTAAAAACAAATGAGTCTTATGCCGAACCGTTACGTCAATTTTTTAGTATGCGAAGAGTGAAATATTGATGAAGATATTGTTTATTATCAGTTTAATATTTCCGTGTTTTATCTTTTCTGAGGTCTCATGGGAAGGTAAAAGTGACTTGGGATTTGATGTGTTGATTGAACAGTCATTTACATCGACAAGTGTGGATAGGAAGATTCAGGTCATTTTAAAAGCTACTTCGCCAAGTGGATATTCTTTAAATAAAAATTCTCTTAGAAATAATCTATTGAGCTATTATGGCTATCGACCTACACCTTTTATTTTGGTGAATGAAGAAGTTATTGTGGTGTCGGAAAGTACACAAAAAATAATCTTCACTTTGGATCCTGAGTATCCGGGTAATTATTTATTATCTTTTGGTGTTATAGAGTTTCTAAAAAATGATGGGGGAGATTCAGTAAAGTTGCTATCGGGGGTATTTCCCGTTTCAGTGATTGCACCTACTGATGAAATTGATTATTCAGGACTCATTGCGCCTTTAATGCCTCTTTCAGTAGAATTTCCTGTGAATATCAGTACAGAAAACTATTTAGAGTATATTGACAATACAAACCTACAAAAAATTGAGCTGGAAAAAAATCGCGCTCTTTTTCCAAATCGAGGGGACTCGGCAATTGCTTTTGGGATTCTTCTATTGATTAAACTCCTAATAGCCTTTTTTGCGTTTTCAAGGGTTTTTAGTAATTCTAAGTCGCAAATTCCTAAAAATATTCTTCATCAAAAAGCTTTCCAAAAAGCAATATCGAGCTTGAATACCATAAAAAGGGAAGATTACAATCATGATGAAACATTATATGTCAAACTGACAGATATTGTACGAAGTTTTATTGAAGAAGCTTTTGAATTGCAGGCTCCTTCGCTAACAACACCGGAATTTTTGCAGAGGGTCTCTTGCCACTCCGAATTTGATGAAGGTAAACAAAAAATTATAAAAGAGTTTTTAATTGAAGCAGATAAGGTTAAGTTTGCTTTAAAGGACTCTTCTAGTGAAGATTGTAAAAAAGCCCATCTTTCAGCAAAAACAATTATAGAAAAATTAATTCCGTTAGAAACGGAGCAATATGCCACGCAAGGAATTTCATTTTTAGGGACTAGAATGATTCTTCAGAATTTTTTTAAGAGGTAGTAAGTTATGCGTATAGATGTGCATAAAGATCTTAATCGTATCGATTTAAGAAGTAAGCTTGGACCACAACTTGAAGGCGACTATGTTGCTCTTAGGTCTAACTGGAAAGTACAAGAAGCCATAGACTATTTACGCTCTCATTCTCAAGAAGTGAAAATTCGCTACTTTCCTATCGTTGATGAAACGCATAAACTGGTGGGAGTTACCTCTTCACATAATTTATTATTAAGTGATCCGATAGCGCCCCTTAACTCAATGATGGCTACAGATCCCATATCCTTATCAGTCAATGATAATATTCAAACAGCTATCGAACAACTTAAAAGGCACAAACTTGTCGCCCTCCCTGTTGTCGATGACAATGATATCTTACAAGGAGTTGTAGAAATGCAGGTCTCTCTCGATAGTTTTCGTGGAGAAGCTAAAAACTCGTTGCACCTTAAAAAGACTCTTTACAACGATATTTTTCAACTGATTGGTATATCGATCGAGGAAGGTAAGAGTAAAAGTTCTCTACAAGGGTTTTCAATTCGAATGCCCTGGCTGTTAGGAAACCTTGTTGCTGGGTTTACATGCGCAGCTATTGCTGGTTATTTTCAAGAGGTGATGAAAGAAGCTATTATTCTTGCGATGTTTATCCCACTAGTGCTTACTTTAAGTGAATCGATCTCAATGCAAGCGATGACGATGAGTTTAAACTTTTTACATACTCGAGAGGTCAATTGGCGCGAAGTATTCCAAAGGGTGGTGCAAGAGTTGAAGACGGCTCTACTCCTTGGATTTACTGCTGGACTTGCTGTTGAATGCATTGCTTTCATTATGCACAGCAACGAGCTTCCGCTTTTTATTGTTGCAGTGAGTATTTTTTGTTCTATGAGTCTTTCGGCGGCTGTCGGAGTTATCGTTCCGGTCATTGTTCATTCCTTTCATTTGGATCCTAAAGTGGCTGCCGGTCCTGTCGCTTTGATGTTCGCTGATGTTTGCGCTACAGCTCTCTACTTGGGTTTTGCCACCTGGTGGATATTATAGATAGAATAAAAAACAAAGATAAGTGTTATTTTTTAGCACTTGAGCTTTTAGAGTGCTAGATTTAAAATTCGCCTTCTGTTACAATGATGACTAGAGAGGGAGAAAAACCCTTTTATAACCACAGTAACTAGGAGGTTAATTATGTTAAAACCAAGATTTGGCCTTATAAAACAGCCGGTTGGCCGCTCTGCATTTGACACCTTCTTTCATCGTCTTCCATCGCTTTTTGAAGAGGGATTCGGTGAAGATTTCGAGACGATATCCTCATCAAATATTACACTCAGTGAGGATGACGAGTATGTCCATGTAGAAGCTAACTTGCCTGGGCTCAGAGAAGAGGATATCGAAATTGTTCTCGACAAAGGAGTTCTTTGGATCAAAGGTGAAAAAGAGGATTCAGAGGATAATAAGGAGCGAAAGTATCACTACAGAGCGAACCGTTCTTTTTCTTATCACGTAACATTGCCGGGCGAAGTATGTGAAAATACTGAACCTCATGCCGTCTTTAAAGATGGCGTCGTTAAGATTAACTTCAAAAAGGCGACAGAGGAAAGGCCTAAAAAAATTTCTATTAAAAAATCTTAATATTACGTGGAATAGGTAGGCGCTGACTTTCAGAAAAAGTCTGCGCCTACCCTTGCAAAATTAAGATTTTAGATATAAAATATAGTGGCGGGCTGAGAGGATCTTTAGCTCTATTCTCCGAATTTTGATGTTACATCTCCGAAAGTCGCTTTTTATTTGTAGAATTATAAAATTTTTATTTTTAGTGCTATTTATCTTCTAAGGCGTTATTATATTTATTTTGATAATATCAAATCTGTGGAGAAAAATCATGGCTACAGATGCTGCTTACAGCAGTACAGAGTACAAATATGGCTTTGTAACAGACGTAGAAACCGAGCGAATTGAAAAAGGTCTGAATGAAGATGTCATTCGTGAAATCTCGAAGAAAAAAGGCGAACCCGAATTCCTGTTAAATTTTCGATTGAAAGCCTATCGTAAATGGTTAGAGATGGATAAGCCGAGTTGGGCAAATATCAAACACGATCCAATTGATTTTCAAGATATTTGTTATTTTTCGGCACCTAAAAAAAAGAGCGAATTGAATAGTTTAGAAGATGTCGATCCTGAAGTTTTGCGCACCTTTGAAAAGTTAGGAATTCCTGTCGACGAACAGAAACGATTAGCGAATGTCGCTGTCGATATGGTTTTTGACTCTGTTTCTATTGGAACTACATTTAAGAAAAAACTTGATGATGCGGGCGTGGTATTATGCTCCATTTCAGAAGCAATTCATAAGTATCCGGAACTCGTAGAAAAATATTTGGGAAGCGTCGTACCTATTGGCGATAATTTTTTTGCAGCTTTGAATTCAGCGGTATTTACTGATGGTTCCTTTGTTTATGTGCCAAAAGGTGTCACCTGTCCCATGGAACTTTCGACTTACTTCCGTATCAACGATGAAGAGTCTGGGCAGTTTGAACGAACGTTAATCATCGCTGAAGAAAGCTCTTCAGTAAGTTATCTTGAAGGTTGTACAGCGCCGGCATTCACGACAAACCAACTTCATGCTGCAGTGGTTGAACTTGTCGCTCTCGATAACGCTGAGATTAAGTATGCAACCGTACAAAATTGGTACTCAGGGGATCCAAAAACCGGGAAAGGTGGAGTATATAATTTTGTGACAAAACGTGGAAAGTGCGCCGGCATGAACTCTAAAATTTCTTGGACGCAGGTCGAAGTAGGTGCAGCAATCACTTGGAAGTATCCTAGTTGTATTTTACAAGGAGATAATTCGGTTGGAGAATTTTATTCTATTGCTTTGACTAACGGTAAAATGCAAGCAGATACCGGTACAAAGATGATTCATATCGGAAAAAATACGACTTCTACGATCATTTCCAAAGGGATTTCTGCAGATGAATCGAGTAATAGTTATCGTGGGCTTGTAAAAGTGGGGCCTAAAGCTGAGGGCGCTAGGAATTATACACAGTGTGACTCTATGCTGGTTGGTGATCAATGTTCAGCAAACACATTCCCATATATTGAAGTTGGTAACAATACTAGCGAAATAGAACACGAAGCCTCTACATCTAAAATGAATGAAGAGCAAATTTTTTATCTTCAGTCGCGCGGTATATCTGCTGAAGATGCCATTAATATGATCGTCAATGGGTTCTGTAAAGAAGTCATCCGCGAGCTTCCGCTCGAATTCGCTACCGAAGCGAAACAATTGTTAACTCTAAAATTAGAACACTCCGTAGGTTAAAAATATGACTAATAAACCGATGATAGAAATTAAAAATTTACACGCTACTGTTGATGGAAAAAAAATTCTAGATGGTCTTGACCTTGTTGTAAATGCAGGAGAAATACATGCTATCATGGGACCAAACGGTGCGGGAAAGTCTACGTTAGCTAAAGTACTTGCGGGGCATCCAGCTTATGAAGTAACAAATGGAGAAGTTTGGTTCAAAGGGCAGAATCTTTTAGAAATGGAGCCTGAAGAACGTTGCCATCTAGGGCTGTTTATGAGTTTTCAGTATCCGGTAGAAATTGCAGGTGTATCAAACATCCGATTTTTAGAAACCGCCTATAACTCACAACGAAAAGCGCAAGGGGAAAAAGAACTGACGCGCGAAGAATTTGAAAAGATGTTGACAGATTTAATGAAAGAAATGGATGTCAAACCTGAGTTTATGCATAGAAATCTAAATGAAGGGTTTTCTGGCGGAGAGAAAAAACGCAATGAAATTCTCCAAATGGGAGTGTTAAAACCCGATCTTTCAATACTCGATGAAACTGATTCAGGGCTGGATATTGATGCGATGCGCGTTGTCGCATGTGGAGTGAAAAAGCTGATGAATCCAGATGTTTCTCTTATATTAATTACACATTATCAGCGCCTTCTTGATTACATACAGCCACAATTTGTTCACGTCATGTTAGATGGTCGTATTGTTCAGTCCGGTGGAGCAGAGCTTGCTTTAGAACTTGAAGAAAAGGGCTATGACTGGTTAGAGCCAGAGCTAGAAGTTGAGGGGGGTGTCGCAGAATGATGACCCAAGAACAGTCGCAAGAAGAGCGCTTTCAAATAATGTTGCAAGGTCTTTTTGATCAGGCTAGTGATGGCGACACCCTTAAAAAAATAAGAAGTAAAGCGTGGGATCATTTTCTTGAGCTTGGATTACCTACTAGAAAAACTGAAGTTTATAAATATATACGCTTACGTCAGCTGTATTCAAAATCCTTTGTAGAACCGAAAGAGGTTGAAATATCAGCCGAACAAGTTCTGTCTTTTGTCTACCCAGAGTGTAAAGAAGCATACTTAACTTTTGTTAATGGAGAGTACCGCGAAGAGCTTTCTTGTTTTTCTAAGCTACCCGAAAAAGTTGTTATTTCCCCTTTGGATAAAGCGTCGCGTACATATGGTGCTTTTTTGAATAACCATTGGGCGAAAACGATGAAGGAGGAGACCGATCCATTTGCAGTTATCAATGCCGCAATGCACCGAAGTGGCTTATTTATCTATGTTCCACCGGGAACTTGTGTAGAACAGCCGATTCAAATTTTGAATATCGTCGATACGGCAGAAGATACAGCGTTGTTGACTCCGCGCGTTCAGGTGTTTGCAGGCAAGAGCGCTGAAGTACGCTTTAATTCAAGTTTGCATATCGTTTCTGGTGATGATTATGGCATTAATCAACTGATTGATTTTGCTATCGATGAAAATGCGAAAGTTAAATATACGCAAGCGACAGTTGAGAATGGTGAAAATAATTGGCATTTTGATGCTGTTAGGGCAACACTCAAGCGAAATAGCCATTTTCACTCGATCAATATTAACGAAGGAACTTATAGTTATCGTAATGATTACCATGTCGTTCTTGCCCAAGAGGGGTGCGAAGCTGAACTCGATGGTGTATGGATGCTTAATGATAGAAAAGAGTCGCATGTTAATGTTCTTATAGACCACCAAGCTCCTCACTGCCTTTCTAGGCAGTTATTTAAAGGGGTTCTTCGCGATGTAAGCCGCTCAAGTTTTGAAGGAAAAATATTGGTCAGACAAGCAGCACAAAAGACGGATGCCTTTCAATTAAATAATAACTTGCTGTTGAGCGAAAGAGCCCATTCCGACAGTAAACCAAACCTAGAAATTTTTGCCGACGACGTGAAGGCTTCACACGGAGCTACTGTCGGGAGATTAGATGAAGAACAACTTTTCTACTTGAAGTCGCGTGGATTTTCTGACGATGATGCAAAGAACATGTTGATATTCGGTTACTGTAAAGAAGTGATCGATCAAGTGGGGATCCAGTCTTTGTTTGAAAAGCTGAAGTCCAAGGCAGAGAACTATTTAGGGTAGCCGTTTACTGGATTGTCTCGATGATGTAAAATGCGTATAATTAGGGAATAGAGGTCTACATGTCTCATACAGATCTATCTAAATATCGAGAAGATTTTCCAATGCTGAAAAAAACGATGCACGGAAAACCACTTGTATATCTAGATACAGCGGCTACTGCTCAAAAGCCAAGCATCGTGATTGACACGATGGCTGATTTCATGGCTGAACAGTATGGGACGGTTCATCGCGCAGTCTATGAGCTTGCAGTTCATTCCACAGCCGAATACTGTAAAATAAGAGAAAAGGTTCAAAGATTTATCAATGCTAAAAAATCTGAAGAAATCATTTATACGCATGGTACTACCGATTCAATCAATTTAGTTGCCAATTCTTTCGGTAAGACGTTTATTAACCAGGGTGATGAAGTTATTATTACCGAAGTTGAACATCATGCCAATATAGTTCCCTGGCAGATGATCTGCAAGGACCGTGGAGCTATTTTAAAAGTAATTCCGGTAAATGATCGTGGTGAGCTACTATTAGATAAATATGGAGAACTTCTTTCGCCCAAAACCAAAATAGTTGCTGTTGGGCATGTTTCAAACGCTCTTGGTACTATTCATCCTCTGAAAAAAATCATTGAAATGGCGCATGATACTGGTGCTAAGGTTCTTGTGGATGGCGCGCAAGGGGTGCCTCATACAAAAATTGATGTTCAGGAACTCGACTGTGATTTTTATGCATTTTCTGCTCACAAAATTTATGGTCCAACGGGAATAGGAATTTTGTACGGAAAAGAAGAGTTGTTAAATGCTATGCCTCCCTATCAAGGAGGTGGCGATATGATTGAGAAGGTCACGTTAGAAGAGACAACCTATAATGCTTTGCCATTAAAATTTGAGGCGGGCACACCAATGATTGTAGAAGTAATGGGACTTGGTGCAGCAATCGATTATTTAACTAGTGTAGGTATTGAAAATATCGAAAAGTATGAACAGCACCTTCTTGAGTATGCTACTCAGAAAATGAGTGATATTGATTTTTTGCGAATTATAGGAACAGCTCCAAATAAAGGTGCTATTATCAGTTTTGTTGTTGAAGGTGTACATCCTCTTGATATTGGTACCATGCTAGATCTCAGAGGAATAGCAATGCGTACGGGACATCACTGCGCTCAGCCAGCGATGAAACGTTTTGGCGTTGAAGCTACAGCAAGAGCATCTTTTGGGCTATATAATACTATCGATGAGGTCGATTATTTTGTCGATTCTCTAAAGTCAGTAATACAACGGTTGCGTTAACAATGAAGGTAACGATTCAACAAGCGGCAAATTTGCTTAATGATGGCTTTGTTGTCGCTGTTCCAACAGAAACAGTTTATGGGTTAGCAGCTTCTTTGAGGCATCCACAGGCGATACAAAAAATATTCTCTTACAAAAACCGTCCACTTGATAATCCGCTAATTACCCACGTTGCTGACATCTCTGCCATCTCGGAATTTATTGATCAATATCCCCCTGGTTTTATGGAGCTTGCTACAGCCTTTTGGCCAGGGCCCATTACATTCGTTTTACCTATTAAAGAAGGCTCTATTCCAAGCATTGTTACAGCAGGTTTGTCGACAGCAGCTTTCCGCGTTCCGAATCATGTCGAAGCAGTCAAATTATTAAAAAAAACGGGACCTCTTGTGATGCCTTCTGCCAATATCTCTGGAAGGCCTTCATCTACGACAACAGCTCATGTAGAAAGCGATTTTGGTAGCGAATTTCCTGTTGTCGATGGCGGGGGTTGTAAGCATGGACTTGAATCGACGGTTCTTATTTTTAGAGATGGCCGTTGGATTATTGGAAGGCTAGGAGCTATTTCAGCAAGAGATATTGAAAAAATATTAAGATATCAACCAGAGTTTTCTATTGGTAAATCACAAAAACCAGCATGTCCGGGTCAAAAATATAGGCATTATGCTCCTAGGGCTCAATTGTTTCTAGGTGGTGAAGTGCCGACTAACTGTCGTTGTATTTTAGGTTTTGATGATCGAAAGTATTTAAGGGATGCTAATGTTATTTTTTTGGGAACCACATCAGATCCAATGTCCGTAGCTAATAGACTATACGATACTTTGCGCCATTTGGATGCTGTGGGGTTAGAGACTGCATGGGTTGATATGGATTTTCCTCATGAGGGTCTTTGGCGCACCATTCGCGAACGCTTGGAAAAGGCTGCCGGAGAATTATAATTGTCAGAGAATACATTAGTTATCATCACGAGTGCTTATCCTTTTACAGACAGAGAACTTTTTATAGAAAAAGAACTTGAATATCACTTAAAAAAGTTCACCAAAATTATTTTGGTACCTTTACGTATTGATAGCGAGAGAAGGCCTGTTCCAGATAATGTGGAAGTTTTTACTGATATTTGTATAAAAAATTCGGATACTTCCTTTTTAGGATATTTGAGAAAACTTGCTCGTGTCTTATCTTCACCCTATTTTTATAAAGAGATATTTTTTTCTCCGAAGAGAGTTTTAAACTTTAAGAATCTTCGTTATATTATAGGGTTTCTGAGTTATGCTCTCGAGGGTGTACACTCTTTAAAAAAGCTAATAACCTTGAGAAAGGAGCTAAAACATGCCACATTTTATTCTTATTGGATGCATGTTCATAGCTGTTGTCTCGCAATATTAAAACAGTCTTATCCGAAAATAAAAATTGTTTCGCGTGCTCATGGGTATGATATTTATGAAGAAGACTATTCTCCCCCTTTTATTCCACTACGAAAAATGACTCTTTCATCTATTGAGAAAGTGTTTACTGTTTCTGAAAATGGAAAATTATACTTAGAAAAAAGAGGTGTTTGTGGTGAAAAAATTGAAGTCAGTAATTTAGGAGTGCCTTCCCCAAATTTTAAAACTAACCTTTCTAACGATGGTGTTTTTTCTCTAGTGAGCTGTGCGTATTTAATTTCTTTAAAGCGCGTTGATAAGATCATTGATTCTGTTGCAAAATTTGCAAAAAATAATCCCAGGATAACTGTAAAGTGGAATCACTTAGGTGGCGGCGAACTTTACCAAAGTCTCCTTGAACAGGCAGCGAGTGACTTACCAGAGAATGTCGCTTGGAAAATACATGGCGAAGTTTCAAATGAATTCGTATATGAATTTTATAAAGATAACTCTGTTGACGTATTCATCTCAATAAGTGCATCTGAAGGACTTCCTGTTTCTATGATGGAAGCGCTTTCTTGTGGGATTCCAATTATTTCAAGTAATGTTGGGGGGGTCTCTGAACTAGTAACAGAACATACAGGGAGCCTATTATCAGAAAATCCTGAATGCGCTGAAATTGTGGTCGCTTTGCAATACTATCTTCAAAATAGAGGAGAACTTGTTGTAAAGCAAAACAATGCTATAGAGTTGTGGAAATCCAAATTCGATCAGGGTAAAAACTATCAAAATTTTGTCGATCAGTTATGAGGCTATGAAAGTTATCCTTATTTATTCTTACTGGTATTACTTAACCTTTGAGATATAGCGCATAATATAAGGAAAGTAAGAAAGTAGGTATTTTAATTTCCACTTCGCTCCGAGTCTTTGATATTGGCTTGCTAGTCGATATTGCTCTCTAAAGCCTGTATATTCGTGGTACCCCAAGTTGATATTGGCATAGTTAATGTGCAGGTTAAGAAGTATGTTCTCTTTTTCTTTTTTTATTTTGGCCGGTGCTTTTTCTATCGCTTCTTTAAGCACTTTTCGATGAAAGTTGTACATTATTTGAGGATGGCTTGATAGCTGATTGTCATGTACTCGGTAGTTTACGAGTGTTTTGTTAAGAGGGTAGACCCCATATTGTTTTGCAATACGCAGCCACATATCGTAGTCTTCAGAATACTTTAAATTTTCTTTAAAATATCCGACCGTATTGAAAACTTTTTTGTGAATAAGTAAGGCTGATGTGGTGATGAAATTTCCATAAAAAAGTTTTTCGTAGCTGTTTGTTACTTCTGATGGAAATGGAGCGTTCTTTACGACTCCCTTTTTGATGTGCTGGGTTCTGCAGTAAATCATTCCAATATTTGCGTCATTGTAGCCGGTGAAGGTCGAGAGCATTTCTTCAAGCATCGAAGGTTCATAAAAGTCATCGTCATCGAGAAATGTTATCAACTCGGTTTCAGCGAGCTTAATCCCCATATTGCGTGCGGCAGCGGGGCCACCATTTTCTCGATAAACGTAGCTGACCTTGTTGTTAGACAAATATTTTTGGCAAAGTTCTTTTGTTTGATCGGTTGAGCCGTCATCAACAATGAGAAGGCGTGAATTTTTGTATGTTTGATCTAGCACGGATTGAATCGCTTGTTCTAGATATCCGCGGCTAGCGCCGTTGTATGTTGTTATCACTGTCGTAATTGCGTTCATAACATTTAAGATATAGATCGGTATTGTTTATTACAAAAAAAATCTTTTCAAAATCCAAAAGACTATTTATCATTCTCTTTCATATGCGAGGGCGTTAATATTGTTAGTTATTGAAGCAGAGAAAAAAAAAGCCGATTTTTGGAAAGAGTTATGGGCTTATCGCGAGCTTATTTATTTTTTATCATGGAAGGACCTTTTAGTCAGATATAAACAGACAGTAGTCGGCTTTGTTTGGCATTTTTTGAAACCTTTTTTGATGTTGCTTACTCTAACTGTCGTTTTTGGTAGGCTCGCGCATCTTGGTGAAGGTAAAAGCTACCCTTATGTTTTACTGGTAATTTCAGGGCTACTTCCTTGGCAATTTTTTTCTGCTACGCTTAGTGACTGTAGTGAGAGTTTGACGGTGAATTATCAGTTGATTACGAAAATTTATTTTCCAAGAATGATTCTACCTTTAAGTACGATGTTTGTTTCTTTTGTAGATTTTCTAATCACTCTTTCCCTTTTATGCTGTATTATTATTTATTATGGTTTTGTTCCTCCCAAACAAATTGTGTTATTGCCGGTTTACATAGGGCTTTTGGTTGTTTTATCGTTTGGGTTAGGTATTTGGTCGGCAGCTGTGAATGTAAGGTATCGCGACTGTAGGCAGCTTGTTCCTTTTGGTATTCAGTTTGGTTTGTATATCACTCCAGTAGGGTTCAGCAGTAGTATTGTCCCTGAAAAGTGGCGATTGATGTATCATCTCAATCCTATGGTTGGGATTATTGATGGATTTCGTTGGACTATCATTGGAAAAGAGGAAGTTCTTTATCTGCCTGGTCAATGTGTTTCTGTTGGAGTCATTGCTGTGGTAGTATATCTAGGGATGAAATATTACCGTAAAGTTGAGAATTTTTTTGCCGATATTGTGTAATTATGACATTAAAAATAGAAAACATTTCGAAAAAATATGTAATCCATCATGCACGCCATCTGGAGTCCGAAACATTAAAAGATAAGTTGACTGATGGTCTTTCTCGCCTTTTTAAAAGAAATCGTGGTGCTGAGCCATATCACCAAATTGAAGATTTTTGGGCACTTAATGATGTTTCATTTGAGTTAAATCAGGGTGATCAACTTGCCATCTTAGGCAAAAATGGTGCAGGGAAGTCGACACTTTTAAAAATCATTAGCCGCATTACGCCACCGACGAAGGGGAAGGTAACGATTGATGGAAGGGTAGCTTCGCTGCTTGAAGTGGGAACGGGTTTTCACCCTGAGCTTACAGGAAAAGAAAATATTTATCTCAATGGCGCACTTCTTGGGATGACTAAGCAAGAAATCAAGAGAAATTTCGATGAAATTGTATGCTTTTCAGAGATCGAACAGTTTCTTGATACTCCCGTAAAGAGGTACTCTTCTGGAATGTTTGTACGTCTAGCTTTTGCGGTGGCTTCGCATCTTGAATCTGAAATTCTTGTTATCGATGAAGCTCTTGCCGTTGGAGACTCGCAATTCAAAAGGAAGTGCATCGAAAAACTCGAAGAAATTAGCAGGCGAGGTAGAACGATTATTTTTGTTTCTCATGATATGTTAGCGCTAAAATTTTGCAATAAAGGCATATTATTAGATCAAGGGAGGATTATCCCAACTGAGAATCTTAATGACTGCATTTCAAAATACTCAGGAGCTACATCAGAGACAAATAATAAAAATATATGGGCGGGGCACTTTGAGTCAAATTCAGTGATCGTGCATCAGTTAGAGTTTGTGAGGCTGGCTGGTGAAAGTAATCACGAGGCAAAGGTTGTCATTAGGCTATCGCTTGTTGAAGCTATTGTCGATTTATATGTCGGATTTATGATCTTTAACCAAGCGGGGAATAAAATTATTCACCACAAAATTTCTAGTGATCGTGGAATTCCTTTGTCTTTAGAGGCTGGAACCTATGAATTTGAGTCGGAACTTCATACCTCACTTTTTTCTGAAGGGGTGTATCGTATCGAGCTCGATGTCGGGTGCCATGAATTAAAACGCATTTCTAATCCTGGAGTTTCAGTAACTTTTGAGGTGTCACGTCCTCATAAGCTCTTCGGGGAACCGACAGGTACGATACTGACGGGGTGGAAGGGACGCTTTCAGGAGATCGCCCCTTTAGCATGTCACGCTTCATCCTAACTTTGTTTTTTACGATTACTTACCGGAATTTATGCATGCGTTAGTTGAGCTTCTAATTGTTCCTCAACGAGAGTAATCAAATTTTTACGCCTGTCTAAATCAAAGATGTCTTCGGATGTAATTTTAATAATTTGATCTTGTACATGTTGGCCATAAAGTTTTAACGTCTCTCTAAACCCTTTGTTGATTAAGTTTTGATATTCTACATCTGTTGCCCGAAATCCATCGTCGAAGAGTTCGATGTTACCGGCGGGCTCGATGCAGATAATGACGTCGTAAGTGGAAAGCCATTGGGAGGCTTGTTCTAAAGCTGATTGAGTGTTGGGATGTTGGGGGTTTACGGCATGGTAGTATACAAAAGGGTCGATGACACTGCGGTCGCAAATGGCGAGTCCGTAGCCTTGCGCTTCAGCTTCGAGCTCATTGAGGAACTGTTTATGAAAAGTCCATAGGCAAGTGTTTTGTGTAGCTTCATTGTTGATGGGAAAGGGGCAGTTTTCTCTGACCGATTCATGTATGAGTTTGACGTTTGCATGCTTCATTTTAAAATGTGCTGATAAAATATAAGCTAAAGATGTTTTACCTGCACTGTGAACTCCGAGTATCGTAATTTTTTTCATGTTGGCCTCTTAGATGAATTATGGAGTATTTTACAAAATATTTATTAATTCTGCAGCCAATTAGTGATTTTTTCTTCGAAGCTCGCCTTAACAGAATCCGAAGTAAGGGGGCTTCCAAAAGTGTAGCTGTAAACTTCGGGACGAATTTTAGAAAATTTATCTTTATCGTTTTTAACTTCTCGATCGATGATTGAGAACAAATTTTTGAGGTTTTTCGGATCGATTGAAGTGCCACATCTGTATAAAAATGTTTCTCTACCGGGGTGGTGCATTTCCCTTTCTTTATTAATAAAAAACATGGGTTTATCAAAAGTTAGAAAATCGTAACCGATAGATGACATATCTCCGAGATAGAAGTCAGATAGTTCTAAAAGAGGGAAAATGAGAGGAAATTCTTCGATAAAAGCAACCTGTTCGTGATCGCGATACTTAAATATACTTTGATAATACTGTTCGGTGAATTCATGAATAAGTCGCGGGTGTGCTTTGATGATTAGATTAAAAGAATCAGGCATATTTCTGATGACAACATCAATACTTTCAAAAAATGTAGATGCATCGTAGTAATCTGGCCAAGTTGGTGCGTAGAATAGGGTTTTTCGATCCATCGCTAAATTCTTGCCAATTTCTTCTTGAGTGAGCTTCATTTGGTGTTCGCGATGTTTCTTGTAGTATTCGTAACGGTAATTTCCAATAAGGATGTATTTGTCGGCTGAGAGGGGGGTGTTTATTTCTTCGAATAAATCAAGCATGTTTTGCCCGTAGATAAAGGTGAGATCTTTATCGACATATTTTTGCCAATAGTATGTTTTGTCGGAAAATCCATGGGGGCAAAAAGCTTTATATAGTCGTTTTTTTTGTTGTTCCTCTTGTACAGCAAAGTATTGATGTTCATCTTGTACATGGCTAGAAAAAATGAGTAGGTCATAGTTTGTTACTAAATATTTTGCCGTGTATTGCCTGTACTCTATTTCGGTAATTTTTGTAGAAGGGTAAAATTTGTGGCATAGGTCTAGAGCGGTCGGGTCATCCACGATAACAATGGGGACGTCAATAATTTCACTCAGAGGAGCGAGGTGGTCGTAGTATTCGTGTATACCGATGTGGTTGATGATTGCTGCTGAAACCTCGATATTTTGTGGTTTGACCATGTTACTATTAATCTTGCCTGCACTTAAAACTTTTAATTTCATTTACTATAGATACATCCTTATCTATCTGAATTTAATGAGATTTTCAAGATATTTCTTTAAAAAATTTTAATATACTCTTTGTTTTTTGTTAAAATAATAACTTTATAATTGAGGTAATAAATAATATTTTAATGAAAAGGATTATTATGTTTAGTTCAGACCCACTTAACAATAATCAGATGAGCCCACTAAATACGGTACTTTTAAGTGATTGTAAAGAAAACTTAAGTCCGTTCTATGAGAATGTTTTAGAAAAAGTTGAGGGAAGCGTAAACAATCCAAAGATCGCGACTTCGCCTCTAACTAAGCGAACGCGTGAAGAATGGGGGGTGTCGGGGCCAGCTATTTTTGATCGAAAAGAACCACACAAAAAACTCCAGATGACCTCTTTGCCAGCTTCTACAATTTATGAAATAGCTGTAACTAAATTGGGGGTAAACCAGAGTGCCTTTGTTGAAGTAGATGGAGAAAACTACTTAGTTTTACAACCACATTCTTCTGAAAAGCCAAAAGTGTATCGCTGGTCCGGTAAGGCAGATATTCAAAAAGGCGAAGCAAACTATTTAGGTAGAGGGGGCTTTGGAACTGTTCAAAAAATTGAAGATCTGATGACTCACGAAAGTGTAGCTTTGAAATTAGCTGTTCCAAAGGTTGAAACTCAACGGGAGCATGCGGTTCAGTCGATTCAGAATGAATATACTTTTCTAAAGGAGTTACATGCGGACGGTAATAACGAGAATTTACAGGATGCTCCGACGGCGATGGTTGACACTGCTTACAAAACAAGTCGCTTAGTAGGGCTCATCGAGCCTCTATATGAAAAGGGAGACCTTAGTAGTATGATGAACAGTTTAGATATCGGAGCAGCGGGGCTAATGAGCCGAGAAGAGTGTAAAAACCATGCGCTTCAATTGTTAAAAGGCGTTAGATCTCTACATATAAAGAACATCGTTCATGGTGATATTAAGCCAGGGAATATTTTTGTTGAAGAAAGCAAGGACGGAGCCTATCATTTGAAAGTTGCCGACCTTGGCGAAGCAGTGAAGTGCGAGTCTTATCTTAAAGGCGAGCTGCCCAAAAAAACTTTGATAACAGCAGCTTCCCCTGGTTATTTAACTCGTGGCGATATTAAGCTCGCTAAAAAAAATATGTGTGGCTTGGTTCGTAACGATACGGATGAAAAAAGAAAACTTAGATTTGATGATGAAAAAAGAAGGGATATTTTCGCTATCGGCGTAACTGTCTGGGAGTTGCTATCGGGACACAAACCTTATCTATTAATAGATAATGACAAAAAAAATAAATTTTCTTTTCCAGATACAAATATCTGGACTATTCCTGGCAGTGAAACGATCAATCAAAATTATGGAAAAGAATTTGCCGGTGCCTTAAAAAAAGCTATTGGAGAAGATCCTTCTGAACGTCCCTCTGCAGAACAGTTAGTGGAAATACTCGAAAGTGTAGATCTCTCGAAGGGACCGTTTATGTATCAAGAGAATAATATAGGTTTTGGCGAGGAAGTCTCCACAGTTAGCAATGAAGCTACGATAATAGCTCCATTCGATACGAAGAATAATATGACTGTAGCGATTGAGAATGAAACTCAATTAGCTGGTGAAACATGTTTGATCGATGATGGGGCTACAGTGGTACTTACTTGAATTTACGATAAAATTAACAATTTGACAAAAAAAATGTTGGATATTATTTAAAATAATTTAAAGGTTAATTTAATTGTAGTTTAAGGAGCAAGCTTATGTTAAGTGCAAAGAGACTTGGGATCGCCGGAGGAATTCTTTGGGGAATGTCACTTTTTTTAGTCACAATTGCTAATATACTCTTTGGTTATGGCTCAATGTTTATGGGGTTAATGGCTGATGTATATCCGGGGTTCCATGTTGGGTACGTGGGAAGTCTTATTGGATTTGTTTATGGGTTTCTTGATGGCTTTGTTGGCTTGTATATTCTTGCTTGGCTCTATAATAAAATTAGAGATTAACAGAAGCTCTAGGTTGGTATTACGTAAACACTGTGTTCTTTAGGCTATACTAAAGCGGTGTACCGCGTTATAGGTTAACTTGAAGTTTTAAGACTCTGCTGAATTTAAATTCAACAGGCTCCCCTAGATGTATAGGTCATAATCGGAACCTAAGAGCGTCCCTGTATTGACATAATAATCTTTAAACGATAACTTTTGATTTCCACTAACTACAGTATGAGAGACTATGTTTTTCTATAAACATTACACGCCTGGCCTAGCAATTAATTCATTTATCATCGCAGATCTTAAAACTAGAAAGTGTGCGATCATTGATCCTACAAGAGATGTGCACGAATATGTTGCTATTATCGAAAAAGAAAACTTGAGTTTGGTTGCTATACTTGAGACTCATGTGCATGCAGACTTTATATCTGGTGCCCTTGAACTTAAAAATAACTTTTCTGAAAAACCCAAAATTTATTGCTCGGGTATGGGGGGAGAAGAGTGGACTCCGAAATATGCAGATGTTGTTGTTAGTAATGGAGATGAGCTTTCTTTAGGAGAAATAAGATTTAAGGTTGTACACACGCCGGGTCATACGCCTGAGCACATCATGTGGGCTTTATATGATGACACTCGTAGCTCAGATGTTCCATGGATATTGTTTACTGGAGATTTTTTGTTCGTGGGTGCGGTAGGACGTCCCGATCTCCTTGGAAAAAAAGAGTTTGAGTTACTAAGTCACCAACTTTATCGTAGTGTTTTTAAGACTTTAGCGGATTTTGAAGCATATACTGAAATATATCCTTCTCATGGAGCTGGATCTATGTGCGGTAAATCGCTGGCGTCAAGATCGTCATCGACAGTCGGTTATGAAAAACATTTTAATGAGTCGCTTCAGTATTTGCCTGAAACGGAGTGGGTAGAAAATTTAATGCGCGATATGCCTCCCTCTCCCCCTTATTTTTCGAGGATGAAGAGCGTTAATGTTGAAGGGGCACCTGTAATTGGTGATAAATTTAAAAGTCTAAAACAATTAACACCCCAAGAATTGCAAGAGTTTTCTTTAGAAGGTGCAACTATTTTGGATATACGTAGTAAAGAGTCATTTTCTTCCTCCCACATTCCTGGATCTATTAATATTCCATTTAGCGTGAATATTGCGACGTGGGCTGGCTGGAAACTGAAGTATGATGTACCTATCATCCTTGTTACTGAGGAAAAAATGCATTTAGAGGAAGTTGTTTTAAACCTTTTGCGTGTTGGATTTGACACAATTGAAGGGTGTTTGGAAGGAGGTATTTCTTCTTGGGAGAAGGAGGGGCTTGCAACTAATCATATAACAACTTACTCAGTTCAGGATTTGGCAAAGTTATTAAAAGAAAAAGCCTCACTACGACTTATTGACATACGTCAAGACGATGAGTGGGCTTCTGGACATATCCCTACAGCGGAACATATCCCTTTAGAGAATATTGAGAAGCGGATTGATGAGTTAAATAAAGATGATCACATTGTGGTAATTTGTGGGAGTGGATATAGGGCATCAATCGCAGCATCGATTTTAAAAAAATCTGGACGCTCCCATGTTTCAAATGTCCTTGGAGGGATGACTGCTTGGCAAAAAGAAAGTTTTCCTGTAGACCGTTGAATTAACTACCCCATGGAGGTTAAAGTGGCAACTACTGCACAAGAAAATTCTTTACAACTTGGGGATACTGCCCCTAATTTTACTGCTCAAACGACTGAGGGAGATATAAATTTTCACGATTTTATCGGTAACTCTTGGTGTGTGTTTTTTTCCCACCCAAAAGATTTTACTCCAGTCTGTACGACAGAGCTTGGGTGTGCTGCAAAGTGCAAAAGTCAGTTTGAAGCTCGAAATACAAAAGTTATTGCTTTAAGTGTCGATGATGTTCGTTCGCATAATGATTGGATTGCTGATATTGATGAAACGCAAGATACTCGTGTGAACTTTCCGATTATTAGTGATGAAAATCGTAAAATCGCTAGTCTCTATGGGATGATTCATCCAAATGCCGATGATACTTTTACGGTTAGGTCCGTGTTTATCATCGATCCTAGCAAAAAAATTCGCTTAATGATGACGTATCCTGCATCGACGGGGAGAAATTTTGATGAAATTTTTCGTGTGATTGATTCTATGCAGCTTACTGACAGTCACAGCGTAGCGACTCCTGTAAATTGGCATGAAGGTGATGACTGCGTGATTCTTCCGTCAATTACAGACCCTATTGAACTACAAAAAAAGTTTCCTAAGGGGTGGGATGAAAAGAAACCTTACTTACGCATGACCCCACAGCCAAACAAACAGTAGGGCTGATGATTATTCAGATGAGTTGCCATATTTGGCGACGTTTGCTCCCCACTGAATAAATGTTTTTGGGAGTACGTAGCATGGAGAAGTGCGCTGTTCGATACGAAAAGCGATAGAATGTATTTCTTCTTCAGTGGAGTGGTCGTAGCTGATATAGGCCATCTCTTTCCAGTCATCTCCATAGGCTCTTGTTAGAAAATTTTGAGGCGTGTGTGGTACGGGGATTTCCATTGGCCCAAATCTTTTTCTTGGTAAAGGAGTTTTAAGTTCGCTAGGAAGAAAGTACTCTTTGTTGCCAAAAGCAAGCTTTGCATTTTTGCAGGCATAAACAATATGGTTCCCCTCTTTTTGCATGAGGAATAAGTCGACCGCTGGGAACTTCCATGTATAATAGCCATCTTCATTGGGGATTTTAATCCTTTTGCTTTCTTTATAGTAACACTTATATCCTCCTCCCCACTGACATATTTCGATTCCCTTTTTATTAAACTTTTCAATCAGAGATAAAAATTTAATTTCATCCCTTACGAAGAACCCTAAGTCAGCATCATCATCCCAAGGGATAATGCTATTATGCCTTTCTGCTCCAAGGAGGGTGCCAGCAGTAGCCCAATAGATAATGTTATTTTCGTGAAAAAGTGCGTCTATTTCCATAATGAGGGCATAAATTTTTCCTAGTGTTTCAGGATCTTTTTGTGGAATATCCTTGTCGGTAAGGAGGCTTTTGTTCTTACCGAGACTTTGGCAACTGAATAAACATAAGAGTATTAAGCAAGAGATTATTCGTTGTTTCATCGTGTATAGGAACCCTAAATTTAAGCATAAAGAGTGTAAGTATAAAGAAATAGCCTTGAAATACCAGTTTTTTTTGGGGGATTGGATTGATTTACACTTTTATTTTTGATACAATGATGCAGAAACAATTTAATTGCAAAGGAAATTGACATGATTGAGGCAGTCGTCTTTATGGATGATTTGTATTCAAATTTATCTTAACGTCTATAAAATAAAATGCTTATTTTTGACAAAAGAAAAATATAATTTCTAATGTTGTATCACTTACTAAAAAATAAAAAATTATTGTATAAGACAATTGGGTATTAAACATGTCTTGGATTACATTAGCACCTCCGCTCGTAGTTTTTACGATGGGGTTTTTGACAAAAAGAATTTGTCTTTCATTATTTGTAGGTATTGCAGTTGCTGCGGCGATTGCTTCAGGTTTCAATCCGTATGAAACTGCGAACCTGATCGTTTCGGGTATTTGGAATAACACAGCTTTCAATAAAGTGTTTTCCCTCGAAACGTTTGCTGAGGCAAGCAACTTTTTTATTGTAACCTTTGTTTTGTCATTGGGTATACTCATAGAAATGCTCAGACATTCACATGCCGCAACAGCTTTTGTCGAATATGTAGAATCCTCGATCAAAAGTAAAAAGTCGGCAGAAACAAGCACTTTAATTCTTGCGCATTGCCTATCTATTGATGATTACCTTAGCAGCCTTACCGTAGGTTCTGTTATGCGTCCATTGACAGACAGGTTTAAAATCCCACGAATAAAGCTTGCTTTTCTTACCGATTCGATGGCGGCTCCCTTGGCGATGATTACTCCTGTGTCAAGTTGGGCGGCGGCAATTATTGGATTTCTGACAGAAAATGGGGTTCATGCTATTGCTCAAGAGGATACGCTCCTTGTAGCTAATCCTTATTCTGTTTATTTGAGTATTTTACCCTATATTTTTTATTCGATATCATTGGTGATTTCCGTTTGGGTCATCGTCCGTTTTCGTTTATCTTTCAGTATCATGAAGAGTCACGAATCTATAGCAGACAGTACTGGGAATCTCGCAGGAGGTAAACCTCTTGGTGATCATGAAACTAAGCCTATTAGTAGTGCAAAGCATCACGCAACGATTACAGATTTTCTTGTTCCCATATGCACCTTAATGGGCGCGACAGTATTTTATCTGTTGTATTTTGGTGACAGTACTTTTTTTGGGGGTAACCACTCTATTCTTTATACGCTTCAGAACGCTCCTATATCTCTTGTCCTCTTTTTTTCTGGGCTTACAGCCCTTCTTGTGTCGATGCTTTACTACCTCGCAAAACAAACATTTACCTTTAAAGAAATGGGGCTTGTTTGCTGGCATGGGCTTCGTCTAATGCTTCCTGTTGCTACGATTTTAGTGTTTTCTTGGACCATGGGCGATTTGCTAAGGGAAAACCTGAAGACTGGAGAGTGGTTAGCTTCTTTGTTAGCAGGTTCGGTTTCAGTCACTTTTATGCCCTTAATCTTGTTTTGGAATGCGACATTAATTTCATTAGCACTCGGTAGTTCTTGGGCGACAACGGCTATATTACTGCCCATAGCCCTTCCGATGGTGATGGCTATGTTAGGGGCACAAGCTCCCGCAGAAATATCTCAGTTGCCTATTGTCTTTCCCGTTTTTGGTGCTATTTTATCGGGAGCTGTTTGTGGGGATCATATTTCATTAATTTCTGAAACAACGATTATGGCAACGACAAGTGCGATGTGCGATCATATGGATCATGTGAAATCGCAATTAATTTATTCTCTTCCCGTGTTTTTGGGTTGTACAGTTGCTTTTTTGATCTCAGGATTTATTCCTCACGCAGATACATGGGCGTCATTGTTTGCTTGTTTAGGTGTTTCTATCATCATTAGTATTTCCACGTTAGTAGCTTTGCATTGTTACGGAAAATGTCGAAAGGTCAAGGGATAATCGGAGAAACAGTTTCTGGAATAGCTAGCAGAGATTTACTTAACTGGTGATGAATTTTACCGTTACTGGCTAAAATACGTCCTGAATCGAGGACAAGTTCTTCATTTTCGTATGATGAGACTGTACCTCCAGCTTCTTTTACTAGTACTATTCCAGCAGCAATGTCCCAGACATTGAGGCCTCGCTCCCAAAAGCCATCAAATCGCCCCGCTGCGACGTATGCGAGGTCTAAAGCAGCCGAACCCATACGCCGTACCCCTTGAGTTTGGCTGGTGATGTAGCAGAACTCTGCGTAATTGTTATCGGGAGTTTCACGTCGATCATAAGCAAAGCCGGTAGCTAAAAGGCTTTTACTCATCTCGTTTGTCATAGAAACATCGATTTTATGATTGTTTAGGAAAGCGCCCATTTCAGCGGCAGCTTTAAACTCTTCATTGATGAAAGGGTTGTATACAACACCAACGACGGGGTGTCCTTTGTGGAGAAGTCCAATGGATACAGCAACAAAAGGAACTTGATGCGTATAATTTGTCGTGCCGTCTAGTGGATCTACAGCCCATACAAACTCTGCCCCTTCGACTTCATGGAGTCCGGTCTCTTCGGAAAGGATTGTATGGGTTGGACAGAATTTTTTTAAGTAGTTTAAGATGATATCTTCAGAGCGGTGATCAGCTTCAGTGACAAGATCTCCAGCAGCGCTTTTTTCGCGAACATCGGTGAGTTTTCCCCAGTGTTCCTTGAGGACTCTACCCCCAAGATTTGCAGCTGTAGAGGCTATAGTTAGGTATTTTTCTCTGTCAGTTGTAGAGATAAGGGTCATAAGGCCACCTTGTGCAGTATCGTTTATGTATGATGAAACACTTCTTCGTGAATATTTGCAATTCATATATGATGAAAATAGGGAACAATTTAATTTAGATTACGGTGATAATAATGGCTAAAATTATGTTTAAAGGGGAGTATGTAAATACAAAAGGCTCTCTTCCAAATGAAGGGAAGCAAGCCCCTAACTTTACACTCGTTAGGCAAGATCTTTCAGAAGTGACTCTTGAGGCTTATGGTAACAAAACGAAAATATTAAATATTGTTCCAAGTTTGGATACCGGCGTATGTGCGGCTTCAGCGAAAAAATTTCACGAAAAATTATCTGAACGTAGCGACGTTATCGTTGTTAATATTTCAATGGACTTACCTTTTGCTCAAGGGCGGTTTTGTGCCACAGAAAGTTTAGATGGAGTAGAGACGCTATCGGCATTTAGAAGTTCGTTTTCAGATGACTATGGAGTGAAAATGGTAGATGGTCCTTTAAGTGGATTATGTTCTAGAGCTGTTGTTGTGATTGATAAAGATAATAAAGTTATTTATACAGAACAGGTTCCGGAGATTACTCAAGAGCCAGATTATGCTAGCGTTCTTAACTGTCTTTCATAGAACCCCACATATTATTTCCGTAGTCGATCGTTAGCTCTTCATTTTTTTGTATATCGCGTATGGTGCGTATACCCACATGTAAAATGTCGTTATTGAATGTGACAATGGATTCACAGTTAGGGTTGTTACTATGGTTGATAAAGCTTGTTTCATTACAACAGTCTTGTGAGTCAATAGTGTAAACGTGGTAGCCGATACGATAAAGCGGGTAGCGGAAACAGTATTCATTGACATTGGCAAAAAAATATGTGCAGGGCCTTATGACTCCAGTGTACTCTCCTATGAAGTCCCATTTGTTAAGAAACGTATTGGCAAAAAGTCCGAACCCCATTTGATTATTAATCCATTGGATGTACACGTCGTTAACGATACCGTGGAGAATCTCTCTTCGGTAACGAATTCCGAGCCATTCAGCACGCTTGCTGATGGTGTTATTTTGAATTCCTCGTTTGCATAATCTTTTAATCTTCTCGTAAACAGCCTTATCCTTGAAGGAAAGATGATATAAATATTGAAGAGATGTGAGCCGCTCAAACTCCTCAATGGACACTTCTTGAAGTTTTTTGTGAACAGTTGAAGAGTACTTTATGGATTTTGAAGTAGGGAAATATTTGGGTTGAATGGATTCTTTGTACATATGCTAAAGATCGTAATGTTATATCTATTAACTTCATTGTAACATATTAAAGTTAACATGTGAGAAAAAATCTTGTCTGAAAAATATATTGAAGTTACTTTACGTGTTTTTACTTAATAATTTAGCGAGGGAATTCATAAGTGTCTATATTTAGTTGTATTGAAGTCAAGAGGTCGATTACTGACTTATCTCTTAACTTAAAATCAATGACAAGTCCAATTGAGGAAAAAGAGGATGCAAAACATGTAGAGACGGAGATAAGTTTAAGTCCTAATAGTAAAACCCCGAAACAACGGCTGATTAAAAAAGAACCTTTGCAAGAACCCGAAGAAAAACTGTTGGACGAACATCAACCTAAAAAAAGAGCTAAAACACCTCGTGAGAAAATAACAAAAATATTTAGGGTTAGTTATTCAGGGGAATCAAAGGATGAATCAAAAGCCAGCTTTGAACTTTCAGGGAAGTCGTGCACAGAGTTATCGAAATTAATTCCTCGAGGTAGTCATGGCAAAAAAGACCTGAAACGGCTTCCCACTCCGATTGGAAGAGAATTGGTAAAGTCTGAGCAATTACCAGAAAGTGTTATAAAAGAATTGTCTGAAGCTTCTATTCAAGAATTAAAAAGGTTAAATCTTGAATTTTTTGACAGTATTTCAGCTAAACAGTTACTTGAATTAGACGCTAAACGGTGTTCAATTATTCTCTCTAAAGTAGATGTACCTGTGATTACGGAGTTAATGAAAGAAAAAACGAGGCAAACACAAAGTATTTTTTGTGAATTAGATATGGACACTAAAAAATCATGGCTTCATGGACTTTTTTTAACTTTCACAAAAAAGGAAAATAGAAAAGAACTTAAATTATATATCAAAAACTATTACGGAAAAATGGAGAAATCTTCACTAGTTGAGATATACGAATCAATTGGTAGACGGCTTAACGAGCGGTGTGTTTTTCTATCTCAACTCTCTTTTATGGAGCAGTGCCATATGGTTGAATATTCCTCTTTTGAGGAAATTGACTATTTGATAAAAATTCAGGACGATACCCAGTATTATAATGGAACGATTGAAGAGTGGAAGTCTGAAACAATTTTTAGGACGATGAAGCCTGAATTGCAAGATAAATATTTTTATATTGCGAAAAATAAAGAGTTACCAGATTTTGTTGAACAGGTTAAAAAATTTTCGAATAATAAGTTGGATTTAGCACTTTTTCATTTTTGGTTAAAGGATATCGAAACTCTAAAAAAGGTTGTTAGCTCTACGAAATTTCTTACATGTCCCGAAGGTCACTATAGGCAGTACCGTCCCACAAAACATATTGTGTGGCGGTGTAAACAGTTTAATGAATTTCATTGGGCAAAACTTTTACCTAAACTTGAAAAACAAGATATTATAAATTTAAGATCTCTAGGAATGTTAGGTAGTGTAAACGAACTTTTAGCCTGTTCAGAAATGTCTTTTTACGATTTTGCAAAGCTTTTCAATATGAGTAAAGTATTTCCTAGTGCAGAAATAGGCTTGCCAAACATTGGAAATTTTGCTGCAACCTTAAAAGTAAAAGATTCAATAATTAGAGAACTACGTGAATCGGAGAAAAGACAACAGAAACAAATCGAAATGATGGCTAACCAGATTTCTCTTTTAACTTATGAAGTCAGGCGTATGAATAGAAAAATAATGAAAGGAGAGTTCTACGAATTAGAGCTCGAAACTTATCCACAGAAAGAAAAAAAACAGTAGTAATACGAATGGCAATAAATGAAATGATAAATAAAGCTGATATTCTGGTGCAGATTTTGACGATTTCATTCAGTATAAACCGGAGCCTAAAAATTGATTATAGGTTGTATACTCTAAGGGGCTTTTGATAAGAAAACATGTATACAAAAGAGCGTGTAATTTGATATACAGTGAACGTAAACTTTCTAAAATTTTCAAATGAGGAAACATCAAATGACAGCAATTGACCAAAGTAATGTACACACAGGAATGTATTTTAACCTTGATTCTGGCTACCCCACCCCTTTTTTTCAAGAACTATTAAATAAAGCAAAGATTGTGTTCGAAAATAATACCGATTATTTCATTGAAAATGTTAATGATCACTTACAATCTTGTGGCTGTTTTCAAAAAAACTTCGAATTGTATCGCGATGGTGGAGATTCAGCTTTCAAATTAACTTATGAGCAAGCTATAGACATTTTAAATCTTGAGCAAGCACAGGAAACAGTAACGATGCCTCGAGAAAAAATTCAAGCGGATGCTGTATTTCTTTGTGGTGTCAAACCAACAGTGGTGGGAAGGTTTAAAAGCTTGAAGGCAGCTATTGACAATGGATATAATATATCGACAATTCACTTTATTTCAGGAAATGAAGAACATAAAGCACTTGTAAAAAGCTTAGTTGAAAATGAATATCAGGGCTTAATTGGCGATAGAGACGTTACTTATACTGTTGCAATCGATTCTTCTGCTATTTTTGAATCGGGCCTTAAAGACATAGAGAGTCAAATTTCAGATAATTATATGATCATTTCAGATCCAAAATTTGCCTCTAAAGTTGAAGGTATTGCGATAAGAGCTATTCCATCTCGCCACTCTATAGGTGTTGCCTCTGTTCCTCCTTTTTCAAGCTGGAATGAGAGAGTGAAGGCATTTGGTTATACAGTTGAAAAGCTAGGTTCAGAAGAAAAGGCTACAATAGCTTTGGCTCGATCCTCGTGGAACTTTATTGCGCGCGCAGTGCATGCAGAATTACGTAATTATAAAAGCATCCATAAAATCAATTAATTTGAAAAGTTAGATTCGAAAGCGAAAAGCATAAACTTGCATTCATACCTGATTTGTGTCCAAATCTCTTGCCTATTTGTAACTTCAATCTCGTGCATTTAAGTGGTGCATAGGTAAGAGATTTGGACACAAACCGCGTTTTAAGAACCTTTTATATTTGTATCTGGGTCTGTATCGTTACTGTTACTGAAATCAATATCGCCCGGGATACTTTTTCCCTCTGCTTTAAGTTCCTCTAAATAATCTTCGTAGTACACATGCTTGGGAGGGGGGAGATTGCGGTTTCTTTCTTTAATTTCTTCACATAGAGCACACTCTCCAAACATTTGATGGTTGAAGAGGGTAATTTGTAGTAAACTGTAAGTTAAGAGTTTGCGCATACACAACCTTCTGTTAAGTGAAACTTTTGTGTTCAATTCAAGTAATACATAAAATGAGAGAATATAGCCATAAACAATAGGTGATGCCGTTGCTAGGAAAAGTTATCGAAAAAGCTTTAAAGAAAAAAATCGGATGTAGGCACTTACACAGGATAAACGAGTCTAACTTAAGTGTATTGAATCAGTGTTTTTATTATGAAACAGAGCTGGGGACTTTCTTTGTTAAAACGCGGAG
>JAYZJO010000050.1:0-98040 GCA_036164375.1 Chlamydiota bacterium
TGCACTAAGTCAGCAACACAATAAATTGCGAAAAGAGTCTCGTGCGAAGATAGAAGCCGACTTGCTAGAAATCGGATATTTGGTGAAGCCTACCTTAGAAAAAGGCGAGCTTACCTTAGATTATCCCGCTCCATGTATTCTCGAAATTAACCCTAAAAAAGTGATTGAAGCTACTCTCAATATAAATTTTGAGTGATGTAACGAGGTCAATGAATCTCATTGATTTTTTCACGGAATATATTATCAAATCGTTTTGATGAAATTATTCGCGTATTGTGGTGTATTATCTGTCACATCAAACAAACCATTGATGAAACAGTTAATCATTAGGTTTTACAAAAAAATGCATAAATGTAAAAAAGTGCGCAGTTAGATTACACACACGACAAAATGGTCTACTCAGTGATATAAATATCAAAAGAACGATTAATTGCTGCGTCTGTATTTCACACTTCCTTGTATCTGTATTTACTACTATTGCTATCAATATAAAATTTTACAATTAGACTTGAAAAAAGCAAAATAATTAACTAGACTAACGAGTTTATGAAGTCGACCAAATATGGTAGATTAATATGATACGAACCATCATTTTTTTTCTTTTACTAACACCAAAGCTATATAGCGTTGCTTTTAATCCCTATGTCAGTGAAGAAGTTTGGAATGAAGTGGCTCCCTATCTAATGCCCGATGACCACCCCATAAAACAAAAACTAGATAAAATATTTCAAGATAAACGTGTCACAGAAAGCTGCGAAACTCTCCTAGAAGCAGGGTTTGTCTTCACACCGGTGCAAGGAATCGTCTGCAAAGCCATGAAACACAAAAAAATGAAGGGTTACGTCTTCAAAATTTATCCCGATACCATTGAAACCCGTGTAGACTGGGTCAGTTGGACAAAGCGCTGTAGAGGAGCAAAATTAATCCGCGAATCGATAAAAAAGCATGGATATGAGTCATTATTCAAAGTTTCTAACAAATGGATCTACCCACTACCGGCAGAACCCTCTCCGAAAACAATGTCAAAAGGAGGGCGCAAAAATTTTATATTGGTTGCTGAAGATCAACACCCTACGAGCAAAAAATACAACTGGTCGAAATGGCGTAGAGTTAGAAGTCAGGAATTTATCAAAAAAGTAATGAGAGTTGTCATCGATACAGGAGCTGGTGACTGTGTACGTGCCAATAATATCCCCTGGTGTAAAGATGGTAAAGTTGCTTTTATCGACACAGAAGTCACCCACCGATGGCCGGTTTCTTTTCAACCGATGCTCGAAGTGATGAGTCCTAAAATGCGTAAAAAATTCCCAAAACTTGTCGAAAGCCTAGGTGGTGAGGATCTTAAAGTCGACAAGCCCACCTAGTCAACATCCACCAAGAGCCTTATAAAGACGCACTGTTTGTATATGATGATCGACCTGTGCACGAATCATGTTTTCTTTTTGAACGGTATATTCTTGCTTAGCTCTTAAGTGATCTAAGTAGCTTTTTAGTCCTGTATTTAACAACTTCTCTGTTAATTCTACCGTCTGCGATGAAGAAGCCACGGCTTTTTTCAGATAATCTACCCGCTCTTTTGACGTGCGATAAAATGTATGCGATGATTCAATATCTTCCAAAGCGAGCAGAATTCCCCGCTTTAACTCTTCGGCTGTTCTTGTGTACTGTGCGTTATTCATTTCCACATTGGCTTGCAGCTTATACCTTTCAAATACTTTCCAATTGACAAAAGGCCCCAGAAACCACCACTGACTTCCCGACTTGAAAAGATCAGCTAAGCTTAAACTTTGAAAACGGTACAATGCTAGCATGTATAGACTGGGAAACATCGCTGCCTTGGCTGATTCAACTTCAGCATGCTGAGCTAAAGCGCTTCGCTGTAATGCTCTAATATCAGGACGTTTAGCGATAATATCAGCAGAGACAAGCTCCATATCGAATATTGGTGCATTGGGAATGTCCCCAACTTTTCCGAGCTGCTCCCCTAAACTATTTGGGTGCTTGCCAATCAAGACACCGATACGATAGATGGCAGCCCTTATCAATCCTTCAGAAGCCACAATCGCGCCTTGAATTTCGTTTTCTGCAGTAATAGCACGGCTGATTTCCACTTCTGAAAGTAACCCTGATCGCCCCTTTACTTCGAAGTCATCAATTATTTGATGTTGTATAAGAAGTCGCTCTTCGAGAGTTTTATGAATATGCTGCTGACCACGAAGCTGCAAATAATTCTTTGCCAGCTCTGCAAGAAGAGTGATCATTACATCGCGATACATTTCAATAGTCTGGTATACCCGTTCTGTAGCGGCACGCCCTTTTGCTCGGTTAGCACCAAAAATATCTATTTCCCAAGAAGCATCAAAACCAATATCGTAAAGGTTGTGGTTGGTATCAATGAGACCCGTTTCTTCTAACGGTTTTATGGGAATGATTCCGTTATCACTAAATTGATAGCGTTGATATGTTCCTGATCCGGTAATATCAGGTAAAAAAGCACTCTTCGCAGCTTTCCTCGCTGCGCGTGCCTCGCAAACGCGTGTCCATGCAATTTTGATATCGTGATTCGACTCTATCGTCTCCTCGATCAGATTCGTTAAAATCGGGTCATTAAATTCGTTCCACCATTCACTCCCAAAAGATTTGCTCTTATCGCTAACTGTTTTGATAGTGGAATCGCTACGGCTCATTTTATTTGTATTGCAAGAGCAACAAATAAAAAGAGACAAGATTACAATCATTTTATTCAAGCTGTGACCTCCTTTCTTGGGAGAATCAATAAGTATGCCGTTGGAATAAATAAAATTGCCATAAGAGTCGCTCCTGAAACTCCACCCACCATTACGATAGCTAGCGACGGCCAAAATTCACCGCCAACAAAAATAAGGATCGGTAAAAACCCACCGATCGTCGTCAATGTTGTGGTAAGGACATGCCTTGTAGCGGCGACCACCTCGTAAAGAACAGCAGAAACATCACCTTGACGCGCTTTTTCATTCGAATGTATGCCTGCTAAAACAACAATACTGTCGTTGATGGCAACGCCTATGAGACCAAGAGTTCCCAAGATTGTATTAAAGCTTATCGGAAAGGCAATCATCCATGTCGATAAAATACCAAGGCCAACAGACATAAAGGAAACAACCGCAAGAAGTATCGCCAACCTCACACTTCGAAACGATAAAATCAATGTTGTTGCCATAAGAATCAAAAGAATAGGCGCGTAGATTTTTAAATTTTCTATCGCTTCAGTGTCAAGCTCTGCATCACCACCAAGGGTGATGGTGTAGTTATCCGGAAGACCCTCTTTTTTTATCTCGTTAAGAACTTGGTAGGTAACATCGATGGGTAGGGCTTCGTCAGAAGTGAATCCCCTAATAATATTACAGCGCCTACCATTATGACGCGTCAAACTCCCCAGTGAAGGTTTTAATAGCAAAGAACCGATCTGTTGAAGTGGAACCCAATCCTGCCTTCCTCGTTTAATGAAGTTAATTGACTCGATAGCTGAGAGGTTATTTCTGATGTTGTCATCATAGCGAACACGAACATCAAGTTCTTGAAGATTCTCAATGACCGACCCTCCTGTTAATCCCTCTAAGTTACTGCGTAATTGGAGAGCTAAATCTTTCAAAGTGAAACCCACTCGACTTGCTTCTACCTCGTCTGCATTAAACCACAATTTTGGTTCTCCACGAGGAATCGTCATCTGCGTCTGCAACACCATAGGATGCTCCTGAAGCCGAAGGCGGATACGTTCACCAATATTTTGTAATCGAGCAATACTTGGACCAAATAAGCGATACTCGACGTCTGCCTGCTTAGGAGGCCCCTGAGCAAACTTGCGAACAACCACTTGCGCTTCACCTAGGTCTTTATCTAATTTTTCTTGAACTTGTGAAACTATCTTCATGGTTTCTTCTGTAGACACAGTCGTCACGGCTGCTTGAGCGAAGTTTGGAGTAAAATCCATGATCATTATTTGATTATAGTATACGAGAGGAAAGTTATTCCCTACCATCCAATTGACATGCGTGACACCCGGAAATTCTCGAATATATTCTTCGGCTTTCTTCACAACGCGCTGCGTCTCCTCAATCGATGTATCGGAAGGCATCCACACTTTCACATCGAACATATTACGATCTATCGGAGGGAAAAACTGATTGCCCAAAGTCGGGGCTACAGCAAAACCAATAATTGGAAACAGCAAAGATAAACACACTCCTAAAACCGGTCTGTGCAACAGTTTTTTTAATATTTTCACATACCAAAACTGCAACTCATCGTCGTCATAGCCCCAAACCCACCAGTGACCATTTTCCACATTACCCTTACGAGCTAAAAATATTCCTGCAAGACTCGCAATAATCGTCATCGAAATAATAAAAGAAGCAATGATTGCAGAAATGACGCTTCCACCAATTGCTCGTACAAAATCTCCTACATTCCCAGGCAACAGAAAAATGGGACTAAATCCAAGTACTGTTGTAAGCGTCGAGGAAAAAAGCGGCACAAACAAATGTTGAAATGTGGCGCGAACAGCTTCTTCAGGTTCCATTCCACTACGAATGCGTTTTGCAACTTCATCGACAACAACAATAGCATTGTCGATCAACAACCCCAAAGCCACAATAAGACCATATATCGCTATCTGGTGCAGTGCCCCTTGCGAAGCAAGCAACAGAAAAATACTTACACTAATGGTAAAAATTAATGATGATCCAACGATTAAGCCCGATCGCCACCCCATAGTAAAAAAAACGATCAAAGTAACCACAAATGCACCCGCAACTAAATTTGCTTCGAGCTCATTTAATCGCTCATTAGTGTATATGCTCTGATCAAATACCGTAACAAAATCTATCCCCTTAGCACGGTTTTCAGCAAAATGATTGACAATCTCACGTGCAGATGCAATCCACGTACCGATCTTCTCCCTTTCTCCCATTCTTGCAGATACCAGTATCCCCGGCCTTCCATCAATGAGAGCTATTTCTTCTAGGGGTTGTTTCCAGGATTTCTCAACTTTAGCAATATCACCGAGAGTTTTGACCATACCCTTTTCTGTCGCAATCAGTGGAATTGACTCAATGCGACCCGTATCCGTAAATTCCCCTTCGACTTCTATCAAAATATCCGACTCTTTACCATGAATGATACCAGCGGGAACTTTTACGTCAGCATCAGCAATTCTTTGCATGATGAACGGATTATCCAATCCAAGCAACGTCGACTCATCCTGATCAATCACGACAGTAATTTCTTCTTTAGGCTGCCCATACAATCGAACAATTTCTGTTCCAGGAAGGCTCCGTAATCGATCAGATAATTCCTCGGCAAGACGATTCAAGATATTATATTGAGGAGGCCCATCTCCATCCCAAACAATGCCTGTTGTAAGAGTAAAAGCGGCAGGTAAACGATTTTCATCAAAGAGCGGCTTCGAGGCAGAGGGCGGTAAATCGGGCTCTACGTCATCTAACTTGTTGCGGATCCGCGAAAAAATTGACTGGTTTGTATCGGGCCCCACCCAATCTTCTAGCTCGATTGCAATAACTGATCCCCCTGCTCGGGATACAGACTCCATTTTTTTGATCTCTTCGATCTCTTGAAGAGCATCTTCAATTTTTTCTGTCACCAACGTCTCAACGCGCGATGGAGATGCGCCAGGCATCTTTGTGATAATAATAGGATTTCTGTTGGTAATCCGCGGATCTTCCATGCGCGGTAAATTGAAATAAGCTGTGACCCCTACTAGAGTCAATACGATAATAGTTAGAGTCAGAAGGTATTTATTTCTAAAAAATAATGTCTCCATACTCTAGAAGCCTTTTTTAATATAGACTGATAGTCCGGGTATGACTCGATTTAATCCATCAGAAACTACAAAATCCCCATCTCTGAGAGGTCCTCGCACATAAGCCCTTTCTGTTGTCTGATCAATAATTTCTAGTTCCTGAGTAAATAGACCGTAAACACCTTTATTCTTCAAATTCTCCTGCACAACATAACACACCCAAAGTCCTCGTGAGCTTTCTGTCAATGCACTAATCGGCAACCAAATTCCTTCTTGATCCACCGTTTTTTCTAACTTTAAAACAGCGGGATCACCGGGAACGATTGTTTTTAATTCATTAGAAATAGAGCACACGATTTCTCTATTACGTGTAGCAAGGTCGCGCACCGGTAATATTGCTGTAACTTCCGCGGGGTAACTTTGTCCACATGACTCGACGACAACATTGTCGCCAACAGAAAGAGCGTGCAGTGCGCTAATCCCAATACGTGCCTCTACTGTGTTTATATCGACAATCTGTAATACAGGACTACCAGCCCCAACCACAGAGCCCTCATCGAGGTAACGTTTTGCAATATAACCCGAATAGGGCGCAAAGATATGCGCTTTGCCAATCTCTACATCGACCTGCTCGAGCCTTGCCTCCGACGCCTGGTGAAAAGCCAAATGCGCTGCATGGGTCTTTTCCGCTTCATCCCGATCTACCTCCGAAACCCCTCGGAATTCTGAAGCAGCAATCGTACGATCTTTTGTCAGGCCACTCAGCTCTGCTAAAGCGCCCACCCTTTTTGACTCTGCTTCAACTTCATCGCGCTTAGCGACAAGCCGATCCATATCCAGAATCGCAAGTGTTTGACCTTTGGTGACATAAGACCCTTCTTCTACAAATACCCCCTTGACTGTCCCGCCCATCTCAAACCCTAAATTACTAGTTTTTACAGGTTCCATCTGACCCAAATACGCATGCATTTTATGGTATGAAGAGGTTTTCTCTGCTCTAATGACATTCACCGTCAATATTTTTGAATGTTCGGGATGTACACTTTTCCGTAAATGAAGAACGAGATAGGCCGAACAAAAAATTACAATAACGGCCACAAGCAGAAATTTTTTCATGAGATAAACTCGATAACATCAAAATAATCTTTACTTATAACAGGCCAGCAACAGACAAACAACTAATTTTTTTTAATAAAACATTTGACAACCAAACTTTTTATTTGATAGCTTGACGCCTAATTCAATTTTTTGGAGAAAGGCAAAAATGATCGATAAATTTCGTAAATATACTCTACTGCTACTAGCGAGCTTCGTTATTCATCATGCCGCCTACAGTGAGGAGCTAAACTTACGCTTTGGTACGTACAATATCTGCAAAATGGTCCCGCAGCACTGGACTTGCACGCCTGGAATCGAACCTGCAATCCCCAAAGATTATGTCGTTCACTTAGAAAATAATATGGCATACTGGGGTACACAAAAAGATCTCGAGAAATTTAAAGGGAATATAGAAGGTCCTTTGGAGTCTCCGATTTTTCATGTCTTCCAAAATGGCGTCTTAGCACAAACTGGAGATAATTCTTTTACGAATTTTAAAAGATTACTCCAAGCTTACAAACCCTTTGGAATAAAAAAACAGACTATTACCGAAGGACAGTGGGGAATTTACCCTCTCCGCATTCTTCGAGGAACAAAAAATGGAGCTCCCCATAGATCGGTGTGGGTAGGTTTATTTGAACAAAACTGCGTCCTTGAGATTATGATGATCAACTCAAACGACCCCGCTAAAGATCAGAAAATATGGAACAATTTTATCAAAAATACTGAGTGTCTGCCCGACCAAGATCGCTACATCGTCAAAGGTCTCGACCATTACAATGGGTACACCTACCAAAACATTTGCGGCTCTTTGGTAAAAGTCACCGTTGAAAAAAGGTTTTCCGACGACATGCTCGCCGTTCTCATTGAACCCCTTACAGAAAACACTCTCTTTGAGTTCAAAGCGCTTAAATTAGGATTAATGGCCTCTGACTGGAAGTTTGCTGAAATGTCAGTAAAAGTTATTGGCACCGTCACCGAAGTGAAAGATAACGTCGTCAACTACATCAACTCATTCATCAATGTTATCCCTAAAAGTGTCGATGAATTCTCATTCAGCACAGATCCTAACGACCACGATACTAACGTCGTCGTCTTTGAAACCCCAAAGGAGAGGAAATATTTTGACTAAATATCTAAAGTTTATTGTCACTGTTGCCGTATTCCTTCCCTTTTGGATAGTTGCAGATAATCCGGATTCGCAAAATAATCAAAGTGATCGCTTCGATACTATTCACGTAAACAAATTTTTTCCCGAAGGATGGGCAGTACTCCCCGCTATTAACCCCGCTCTTCCTGACACATATGAGTGTTTAGAGCTGACAAATAACGAACTTCTCTGGGGGACACGTGAAGACCTCATCTCGATAAAAACAAATCAAAGTGCTCGTATCTACAACCCCCTATTTTTAATCTCCTACTTCAGCGAACTGTGCGAAGAAAACTCTACGACCATAAAAAATGACAATATCATTGCACAACTCATAAAACAGCATAATATTTCTTCGATGAATATTAAACGAAAACCGCTAGGGAAATACTCTTTACACCACCTCAACTTAAAGCGCGTAAATGAAGCTACAATATACTTTGCTTGGCTTGGAAGCACACAGGAACAGTCGGGATTAACAGTGGTTATGATGCCTTGCAATCAATTTCAAAAAAATCAAAAAACTTGGAACAATTTTATCACTCAAACAAAATGGCTCGATGAAGAACACTTCTATATCGCAAAAGGGCTAGACATGCACGAGGGATATTCCTTCTATAAAAAAAATAATGCCAAAGTAAAAGTCAACGCCGAAAGAAGAATGTCCGACGGCGAAGTTATTTACAAAATAGAACCCATCACCGATAAAACCTCTTTTGTCGTTGCTAAAAGCGAAGTGACAAAAATGAAGTCAGCATGGAAAAACAATGAACCTTGCCTGAAAATCATGGGCGTTATCGTCAACAAACAAAATAAGAAAAAAGAAGTATCGAAAGCGGTAATCACCATCCTACCCACTGATGTGGAAGAATTTTCAATTGCTAACGACAAAAGTTCCCTAGAACAAAAGAGTAGAAATTTTGAAGATATCGTGTTTTTAGAATGTAAAAAATAGCTCCTTTATCATATAAAGTAGTCTTCCCAAACAAGACGTAATCTTAAGGAGTGTAAATCACTGTGAAGACGAAGCTATACCTAACAAGCGCTATTTATTCGACTGTTGGCCTCGGAATGCTAGCAGAAACCCTCGTCAGATTACCCGAAAGATATTTACGAAACAAAACAGACGAAAGTATACAAAACCTAACTGCAGCTATTTTATATACATTTCCTCTCGTAAATGTTTATACTTTAAATGTCTCATACGACCAGAATTTAGACGTCTGCCTCATGGAAGGAGCTGACACAAGCGTCATACAGTGCGCCTTTAAGAACACTCTACTGCCACTACTCTGGCCAGTAAAAACATATTAAGATTCTATAAATTACAGTTAGCAAACGCGAAAAATACGCCGCAGTATGGAGGATATCCCCTGAATCAAGAGCATTTTCGGATCAGCTACAACTTTTTATCCAGTTCGTGATCCCGCTCTACTTTTAAATTATCCTGAGCCCGAATATACTCAAACTTATTTTGCAACCTTGCATCTTTTAAACGAGCAGCCCTTTTCAGTGCTGCTGCAGCATTTTGAATTTCTACTGTGACTCTTATCACAACGAATTTTATCTTACTAAAAAGTTTCTGCACCTCTAATTTAGAATCTACTCCGTCACTTTTCCTCTCACTTACTTTCGAGTTCAAATGTACTAAATCCCTAGATATAAGCTTGGAAGGTTTCTCTTTTTGCTCCTCAACAGTGATACTATCTTTTGCTACGTTCTTTAAAGGACCATAGACCGCTGAAAACATACGTAAAAACTCTTCGCTACTCATAAAGTGAATTTTTACGTCCTCAGCCGCTATTATTTGATCACCATATTTTATGTGCTTTATGCGTGAAAAATCTTTTTTGGCTTCATCGACAGCTATGAATTCACCTGTTAGTTTACCATTAATATCTTTTTTGGCTAAAAAGACATCCGAATTCCCCAAACCTGAATTAACTTCCTTAAGCTCAACATTTCCTTCTTTGTCAATTATCCACTTCAGAGCTATAAAATCATTGATATCATCCAAAGCCTCTTTATCACCAGTACTGTAATTGAGAATTTCATCTTTCTGTTGTTCGGTATCTTCATCAATAGGACTACTATTAGCTAAAAATTCAAAACCCCAGTTATCATTAAGCTTATTTTCAGAGTCAGTGTCTGCCGAGCTATTTACTTCTTTGTGATAATTTTGTTTACCTCCCTCAATTGGACTTAGAAAATTATTATCCGTTTTAGCATCATCAGCCTCAGAACTATTACTAGCTAAAAATTCAAAACCCCAGTCATCATTGAGCTCATTTTCAGAATCAGTAACCATTAAGTTATTTACTTCTTTGTGATAATTTTGTTTACCTCCTTCAAGTGGACTTAGAAAATCATTACCCGCTTTACCATCATCAGCTTCAGAACTATTACCAGTTAAAAATTCAAAACCCCAGTCATCTTCCTGATCTTGCTCAGACAATTCTGACATAAAAATATTTTCTTTACCTAAACTATTAGTCTTTTCTCTAGTTTCATTGCTATTAAAATTATGTATATCTTCACTTGTAGGTACAACTATGATGTTTTGAGAACTAATTTCGTCGATATATAAAAGGTCATTTTTTTCTAAAATAATGTTACAGCCTACATTATTTATTTTCTCATCTGAAAATTTTTGCTCACTTTTATCATCACTAGAAACTTCATTTGAATTTTCAAAAGCACTGAAAATAGAAAAATCATTGTTTTTAAAATTATCTGGCGAACCACTAACCAATGAGCCCCCCTTTTATTTGTTAAGTTTAAATCTTCAAACCCTACTCTTTCATTATAACAAACCTTTTGAATAAAAAAATAGTTGATTTAAAATTAAGATTTCATTAAAATATATTAAATTAACCATTAAATGGAGAAAACAATGTCATTTGAACTAAATAACATTTTAAACACGGGGCTATATTCTTTCGGAACAAATTGTAAATCACTGAAATTATCTTTGATTTTTCTTGGAGACTCACAGAAATGCAAAGATAATAAAGGAAAATATAGGACAATTACCTGCATATACCCTCTCGACTTTAACAGTCCTGATACTTTCAAAAGAGCTCATGGAAATTACACAGCAAACCGTGTAGCCCTAATTTCCGAAAATAACAATATTTTCTCCCTTATGGTTCATGAAGATTTCATAAATAATTTACCTTCTGAAAAATTTTACTTAGGCAGTAAAAATGGTGTAATTAAAGATTATAAAATTAGAAAACATATATCAGTAGAAAGCATCTCCAAGGATAGTTATACAAAATTATTTAAGTCTGTACAAACTTGGGCAAAAAAATACATTGAAATGAATGCGAGATAATAGCCCCAGCTTCTTCATACGTTTCTTGGCGAATTTGTACGCGCAATTTATTTCTGTCACTATCGAGATAATATGACTAAACCTCGAGAGAGTATCACGTAAGTGATATGTTGTTTCTTCTAAACACTATTCGGAAATATAGGCCAACTGTCATCCTCCCCCCAACGCCAAAAACGTATGAAGCCAGCTTGTGGTGGCTATATTTCCGATACATATACTGATCATACACTTTTAATTTTTCTTTCATCAATGAGTTAATTCATCGGAAATTTCAAAATCATTAAATACTGACCAGTTATTGTTTTTAAAGTTATCTGGTGAACCACTAACCAACTGAGAAACTCCTCTGCAATACTATTTGCCCCCTCTAAGGATAATTAAAACAAAAATTTAAAAAACTTGATTTAAAATTAATAATTCATTAATATTGATTAAAAATACTAAACAAGGAAAAAATAATGAGATATGAATTAACTAATCTTTTAAATACTAACCTATCTTCAATGGGAATTAACACTAATGCTTCAAAGAAAGCATCTCTAGTTTTTCTTGGAAATTCACAAGAGTGCAAAGACAAGCTAGGAAACACTCGAACAGTTACATGCATATATCCTCTTGATTATGAGAGCCCTGAAACTCAATCCAGGGGAATGGGATATTACGAAAACAAACGTTTAGCTCTAATTACAGAAACTAATAATGTTTTTTCTTTGATGGTTCATGAAGATTATATAAATAGTTTACCTAAGAACCATTTTTACTTAGGTAGTAAAATTGGTGTAGTGAAAAATTTTATTGTCAGAAAAAACATTTCTTTAAACAGCATGCCTGAAGAAAACTACAAAAAACTGTTAGATTTAGTTCAAAGCTGGATCAAAAAGTGCAACAACAGTTAGAGTCCTAAAAAGAAATCTCAGCAAAGTGGTATGTCGCTGAATATCGAAACCAAGCGAAAATACCCTCACATACCACTTTGTATCATACGGTTAAATTTTGGGTCTTAAACAACAGTTTCCCTTAAATATGACTGTAAAATCTGTTGCTCTGACTACCTAACTATTAATAGAAAATCCCACCACCAAAAACATACGGAGCCAGCTTATATTTACTGTATTGCCGACACATATGCTGATCATAAACCTTAAGTTTTTCTTTCATCATCGGATCTAGCAAACAAGAGCAGCTAGATGACAACAGAAAAACCACAAATGCCATCAATAACTTCATTTCATTGCACCTCTCAAATTTTTTTTGCCCAAATTCAAACCGATAATAACAGTGCATAAAAATAAATTTATATTATTAATTTTCCTCTAACGTGATAGCTACAGCTTCTTCATAAGTTTCTTTGTGTATATCAATCGGTAGCTTATCCTTATCTACATCAATGCAATAAAATATTGTTCCATTATGTAAAATTGCAAATGTAATATGCTGTGCATCATCTACCCCATCAGGAAATAAAAGCCAAGAACCATCTTTACCTACGACCTTAATCGTGTAATTAAATTTTGAAATTGGAAAAGGTATTTCATTAAGGTATGGTTGAAGACTTTTTGATCTATTAACTTTTTCATGAAAGTCTGTAATACTATCTACTAATAACTGCCTTGCCGTCTCTATCGTTAGTTTTTTATGAGTAGAAAACCCCAGCGACAATAAATGCAGTTGCTTTCCATTTCCCCCACCTCCAAAAGAATAAGGAGCCAGCTTATATTTACTGTATTGCCGACACATATGCTGATCATAAACCTTAAGTTTTTCTTTCATCATTGGATCTAGTAAACAAGAGCAGCTTGATGTTAATAGAAAAACCATAAATGCCATTAATAACTTCATTTCACAACTTTTTTTGAATATTTTCATCAAAATTCAAACTGATACTAACAGTGCTTAAAAATAAATTTATACTATAAATCTTTCTCTAATGTAATAGCTACAGCTTCTTCGTAAGTTTCTTCGTGAATTTCTACAGGTAATTTATCTTTGACAATATCAATATAGTATCTAACAACACCTCTAGAAAGTATTACGTAAGAGATATGCTGCTGATCATCCAGCCCATCAGGAAATAGTGGCCACCAACCTCCCTCTTCAACGACTTCTATAGTATATTCTAATTTGGAAACAGGGAAAGGTATCTCATTTAAAAACGGCCTCAAACTCTCCGAATTATTAATTTTCTCATGAAAGTCTGAAATACTATCTACCAATAACTTTCTTGCTGTCTTTATCGTTAGTTTTTGATCAGTAGAAAACCCCAGTGAAAGTAAGTGTAATTGCTTACCATTTCCTCCGCCACCAAAAACATTTGGAACCAGCTTATGGTGGCAATATTGCCGATACATATGCTGATCATACACTTTTAATTTTTCTTTCATCATTGGATCTAGCAAACAAGAGCAGCTTGATGTTAACAGAAAAACTAAGAGTGCCATCAACAACTTCATTTCATAACTTCTTTTTTAAAATATTTTCATCAAAATTCCAACTAATAATAGCGCTTAAAAAAGAGAATTTGCACTAATAACCTTCCTCTGACGTGATAGCTACAGCTTCTTCGTAAGTTTCTTCGTGAATTTCTATAGGCAATTTACTTCTGTCAATATCGATATAATATATAACCACTCCTCGAGAGAGTATCACGTAGGTGATATGTTTTTCCTTATCAACACCATTCGGAAATAAGGGCCAACAACCATCCTCATTTACCACCTTAATTGTGTAATTAAACTTTGAAATAGGAAAAGGCACTTCATTTAGGTAGGGCTGTAGACTTTTGGATGTATTCACCTTTTCATAAAAATCCGTTATACTATCCACCAGCATTCTTCTTGCCGTCTCTATCGTTAGTTTTTTATGTGTAGAAAACCCCAGCGACAATAAGTGCAGCTGCTTTCCATTTCCACCACCACCAAAAACATACGGAGCTAACTTATGTTTACTATATTGCCGACACATATGTTGATCATAAACCTTAAGTTTTTCTTTCATCATCGGATCTAGCAAACAAGAACAGCTAGATGTTAACAAAAAAACCATAAATGCCATGAATAGCTTCATTTCATTGCATCTCTCAAAAATTTTTTCCCAAATTCAAACTGATTACAATCAGTATAAAAAAATAAATTCATATCAATAATTTTCTCTTAGTGTGATAGCTTCAGCTTCTTCGTAAGTTTCCTCGTGAATTTCTATAGGCAATTTGTTTCTATCAATATCGATGCAATAATAGATTTTTCCATTGATTAACGTCACAAATGAGATATGATTATCATCATCTACCCCATCAGGAAATAGTGGCCACCACCCCCCTTCTTCAACAACCTCTATAGTATATTCTAGTTTAGAAACAGGGAAAGGCACCTCATTTAAAAATGGTCTCAAACTTACCGCATTATTTATTTTCTCATGAAAATCTGTAATACTATCTACCAATAGCTTTCTTCCCGTCTCTACAGTTAGTTTTTTATCTGTAGAAAACCCCAACGAAAGTAAGTGCAATTGCTTTCCATTTCCCCCACCACCAAAAGAATAAGGAGCCAGCTTATATTTACTATATTGGCGACACATATGCTGATCATAAACTTTAAGTTTTTCTTTCATCATAGGATCAACCAGGCATGAACAACTACTTAAAAGCAGCGCACATAGTGAGTACATTAATTTATTCATTACAAACCCTATTTCTAAAGTTATAGGTTTTTTCTCTTCGATGCTTTGCATACCCTGTGGAGTTAACATCGTGTGCTGCGAGAGGGTTCCAGCTCATTTTTTGATCTGTAAACATAATACGGCTCCAGTTCATAATTACACCGAGGAGATCACCAAGAAACGGAACAAGGTCTCCAGGGTTTACGACATTATTGCATGATCCAAATTCATCTGGAAGGATTTTTGCTCCTCCATATGAGTTTACAAACAGCGAATTCTTGATCTCACTTGATAATTTATTTACTGCACTATAAAACTCTTGCGCACCACGGCTGTGAACAGTCACAAGAAATTTCGGTATCCCCCCTTCCGCTATGCAGTTGTCATACATATCTTGTATTTGGTTGCGAATATTCACTACTGCCTGCGTATCGACCCCTATTTTAGCGAGAAAAAAATACCACAAGTCTGTCAAAAATCCTTTAGATTCATGGCAAATGGATAACACCTTCATATCCCCATCTTGAGCAATTGAATGTGCGACCGATTCGGTATCTTTTGAGTTATTCATAATTCCTGTCACAACAATGCCATCGGGATTTTTGCTTGCTGTTTTAGGGGTTCCTTCTCCAGCTTTGATGCCGCTTTCAGCGCTATCTTTTGCACCAGCTCCACTAGCAGCGCTATTTGCGGAAACGGTTCCATTGGAGATTCCTTTACCCCATGATTCCGGACATTCGCTAGCTGTTCCTTGCAAGATACGCCCAAAGCATTCTGCTAAGTATCTAGGAGGGCTAGGAGGAAGAATATTCATGGCGGCAAGTTCAATTCCTTGACCTAGGTATCTTAGCCCAACAACAACAGGTTTTAATAAATTACGGACCGAAGTTTGGACCGGTGAAAGCTCTGGAGCATTGGCGCGCAATCCCCCTTCTGTCAATAACCCATACAGATCGTAATGAGTCATTGGATTATTTTTCACGTAGGCATACATATTGGGTCCGTCCCGGTCACCCAATGGGTCGGAAGTGATCCAGCGACCAATTTCTGCGCAGTAGTACCTTCTACCGAAATAGACAAAATCCGTTTCTTTATCGTGCCGTTTACTTGAAAAACGCCATGGGTTGATACTATCCTCTTTTGTTCTTCCCTCTTGATCGTAGACAGTCCCCTCTCCAAATGCCGTGTGTCTGTAAGTTTCTGAAATATTTCCAGAATCTGCATCTATCAGTGAGCAAACATTTCCATTATGATCGTGTATGGGCACATAGACATTCCCACCGAGTTCTAGAGCAACGGCAGCGCCGATTTCGGCACCGAGACCTTTCCCCAAAAGACGTAGTTCTGTTATTGTCCCTTCGGCATTCGTCGCCCCAATTTCATTATTGCCGTGATAAATATAGTTTTCTAAGGCTACAACTTGCCACGCCCCTTCATTATCTTGCTGTTGATGAGTTTTTCTGATACGTCGATTATTTGCATCGTATTGATAGTTAAAGCGATCATTACCTGAATATATTTTCACTAATCGATCAAACGAATCGTACTCTAAAGATAGCGCTTTGTTTTGATCGTCAATAATCGCTATCATGTTTCCGTTAAGATCATAGCGATAGCTTTTATTTTCATCTTCTAGAATTTGATTGAGGTCATTAATTTCATTTTTCTTGTCATCTTTCTTTACGCGATTATTTAATGAATCGTATAGGTAGCTATGTCCATTTTCCGAGGTGAGCTGGTAAAGTGCGTCATAGGCAAAGCTTTCATCTTCAGTCCCTATTGCATCTGTCGTCTGCTTTGCTATCAAATTCCCCGAATCGTCGAATCCGGCGATGACTTCCCGCCAATGTTTTGCTTCTATCGCGATGACTCTCCCCATCAGATCGTAATCATAAGCAATCGTTCCGGCATTTTTTGCTAAATCGACCTGTAAAACAGCGCCTCTTTCATCAAATTCTACATATTTATGGCTATATTTTTCGGCACCCCGATTATCGCGACGGTTAATTTTTTGGAGGCGTCCCCCTTCGTAAACATACTCTATGCTACTTTTATCGTGCAGCGTCACGGTACGTTCTCTTCCTAATGTATCGTAGGTATACTGTAATACCAGACCATTAGCTAGTTTTTCTCTTGTCACCTGACCATAGCGGTCCACATCACGTTGTGTTTCTGTTTTGGCAACCTCATCAACAATTCTTATGGGATTATTCATGATGTCGTATTCGTATGTGTAATGGATGTCGCCGTTTGATGATTTAATTTTGCTTAGAAGTCCACGCTCATCGTACTCATGATGAATGACAGTTCCATCAGACTTAGTTATGGAAATTTTCTGACCCTTCTGATTGTAAGAGCACAGCCACTGTTTTTGGTCATTGGATCCATACGCATCGATGATACTAAACACTCTACCACAGTTATCGTATTCCCAGCGCTTTGTTATCTCTCGCACCTTTTCTTCACCTTGATAGACATGATCGACTCTTTCTATCAATTGCCCGACTAGATCGTATGACAAAACAGTTTTGTGGAGAATTTTATCAAAAGCATCTTTCTTGATGATTGCAGCATCCCGGCCATTTACATTTTTTACAACCATCGTCATGTTGCCCATGGGATCAATATTTTCTGTACACCCCACGTGATTCCCTTCTTCATCGAAATAGTCAAAACGGATTCTGTTATACCTCTCGTGCCCTTCAGCATCAACTTCACGGGTAACAACACCATGAGCATTAAATTCTTTGTAAGAGGTTGACACACCTGCTGCGCCGACTGTAGAGGACTGAGTGCGATTACCATCACAATCATAGCAGTAGGTATTTTTCGACTCTTCATTTTCTTTAAAGTCTTTAACGATTTCGGCGATTATGCGATTCAAGACATCATACTCATATACCGTAATGATGGCATCGCTTCTATCCTCATTAGAATAAATCGTCACCTTATTTTTTCGGCCCAGAACATCGTATGCGCTTTCTGTCACCTTACTACCACTTGTAACTCGAATCTCTCTTCCTTGCGCATCGTATTCATAATATGTCACATTTCCTGCAGCGTCTGTTTCACTTAGTAAATGGAAGGCGTTATACTCACGAGATGTTTTAAATAGAAGTTCTCCAGACTCTGAATATACAGATTTTTCGATCTCTCGATCTTGATAATCGAGCTTTATCTTTGTAACAGTTCCGTCATTGGCCTGTGTTTCTCTTAATGAGCCATCGAGATTGTAGCGATATCGTTCTACTCTGCCATCCGGGAAAGTGATTTTTTGGGGCTGCCCTCTTGAATTATATTCTTTCAGAGTGATGTTACCAAGTGCATCTCTTTGCGAGGTCACAACATCTAAACAGTTATACTCGAGTTGCTGTTTTACGACGCCACTAGGTTCTATAACTTTAGTGAGTCGGTTGGCAAAGTCATATTCAAAAGTTGTTTCATTACCGTAAATATCAATTTCAGCGAGTACATTGCCCATATAGTCATAGCGGTAGCCTTTTTTAAGGTGCGTTCCGTCTGCATGAAATTCTTCTTCTGAAACTAGTCTATCGCAATAATCGTACTTGTATTCTTTATAGAATTCAGGGCGTGCTCCAGCCTCATAAATTAAATTATCATTGTTGTCATAACGAAATGTCGCTATTTCCCCAAGGGGATTAGTGTGCTCAATGAGGTTGCCAAAATCATCGTAATCCCATTTTTCTACACACACAAATGTGCCATTTCCGTCATATACTTTTTCTTCAATTTTGCGCCCTGCATTATTGTATTGGAATGCTTTTGTAGAAATAGTTTTTTCTTGTCCATCAGCTGAATCATAGTATTTATTGACAACTTTCTTTGGGAGCCCTACCGGATAGGAGGTATGGTTATCAAACTCGGTAATATACCGCTCAGTCACCCCTGTCAAATCTCTCATATCGGTAGTTGATCCATTGTCAACAATCTCTAGTTTGACTGCAGAATTTGCATCGTAGTCATAAAAGTGACGAGAAACGATTTTTCCCTCGGACCAAATAAGCTTTGCTGCAAGTAAGCTGTTATCGCACCAATACTGATAAGTTACTGTTTTTCTTTCGTCATATTCTTTTGTCAATAAATTCATTCCATTATCGGAATACTCAAACTTCTTCACATACAACTCGGTATTGGGATGATTTTTGAAATTTTCAATTCTCCAATCTTTAAGTAAAACAGTATCACCAGAAAAGTTTCCAAATAAACGATCTTCGATGACATTGCCTCTACCATCATAAATATACTCACGTGAAATCTGACAATGTCCCAAGTTAGATCTTAGTGTTTGAGTATTTAAGTCCCCCTGATCCGACCAACAATATTCCACACTTGAGGAGGAGCCCTTGCTCTTATTGAGGCGTTCGATATGTGTAATTCTATGATTTTCATAACGATAGACTGTGGCATATCCCCGAGCATTTGTGACATACGTTTTTCCGGACGAGCGTTCGTCATTTGAAAAATGATAGCCTAATTTTACTGTTGTAATTGGTGTTTGGTCGTGACCTACCGGTGACTTTAGCTCAGAGACTTTAAATTTACCGTCGCCATGTTTGTGGTAAAAGATTTGCTCTTTCCAACCATTATCACGTCTTTTCTCATTCATACGCACGCACTTTCCTAGTGGTCCACGCTTATGATGCTCATAAGAATAATATACCGGACGCGCTCTGTTACTGTGAACACTCGATATAAAACATCTATTCTTTTTGTGGGCATGAGTCATCTTCACTAAATCATAGGTAACCTCAGTACCATCACTCCCCTTCAACTTAATTCGTGGAAACTTGTCTTTCTTGTTTGGTTGATCGACATTTATGGTTCCTATCACTCCCCCATACATATTTAGCTCTTCGATTTTCATTATTTTGTGACCGGAATAGTAGTCGTATTTATACTGATGTCCACTTGGAAGTCGCTTATGCATCAGATTATAACATTCCTTTTTAGACGATCCCCCTAAAGTCATTGTCATTCCTGAACCGTCTGAAAAGTGCAATTCATTAGAATTAATGTCATAATAGTATTTATCATTTTTCACATTCGTCTGTGCACTTAAACCTCCTCTTCCCGTATTTGTCAGGCCACTTTCAAACGCACCGGAAAACATTGAAAAATGAATTTTATTTTCTCTTTTATATTTATTTCCCTCATAAAGCATAAAAGCACCGTAATCGGAGCGTAGACTGACAGTGCATGAACACTCTTTTTCTGTCTTATCATTAGTCAACTGGGCAAATGCCTGCTGGTTACTATTCCAAGTTTGACAAATCCCGCCCATATTTCCCGTTGAACTGATGTACGAACGATCATAGTTTAAATTCGAAGATCCCGGAAAGGCTATATCTGTCACCGTATCAAAATAGGCGCCTGTTATGGCATTGACAGATCCATTTACAATCGCTGAAGGTAACCCCTCGAGGTTTGCAATCATAATCGTATTTGTTGAGTCTTTTTCAGAGTACGCCATCTGCGCAGCAAAAATAAATAAGAGGAACAATCTAGCAAAAGCCATCACCAAAACCTATAAAATAAAAAATTTAAACAAGTTTTGGACAATATTTTTTTCTGTTTTTAAAATCAAATAATTTTTTACAAAAAAACAAACGATTACCGGAACATTTGATTATCAGCGATATACACTTTCAGCGTGAGACTTGTATTTTTCTTAGTGAACAAGAAAAATTTGACATTTTTATTCGCAAAAGTTCGAGTATAAGATGGGTCAATCAAATTTTGCACCAACACCTCATCAATATTTGCAATTTCATGTTAGTATATAAGGGCAAAAAAAAACCTTTGGAATCAGTTTCCAAAGGTTTTTAACTATCATATCAAAAAAATTTGATTATATTAGTTAGAGTTAGCCATTGCATTACTGTTTTGTGCACTAGTAGCTACAGCTTGATTTTGATTAGTTTGCGCTTCGACGTATGCTTCCCATAGTTCAGGTTCGATGCGGCCATGTCTGATAGAAGAGATTAGCTTTCTCTTGATAGTTCTAAGATCTTCACGTGGAGTCAACTTTTTTACGAGCTCTTTGTCACCAGCAAGTCTAGCCATGTTTAGAAGGCGATCCATGTCTTGCTTTGTGAAAAAGAAGTTTCCTCTCATCTTACGTGATCCACGAGCTGCACGTGGTTTTGGTGGAACATTTTTTGGTTTGTTTGAATTAATGATATGCTCTTCAATCATTTCACAAAGTTTAACTGGATCTTCAGTTTTCATTTTTCTCATTGTAAAGTGGTGAATATATCCGCCAGTAGAAACAGGAAGATAACGACAGATATCGTTTTCTTTATTTCCACCAATTTTCTTAACAGCTTTTTCAATAAGTTGCTCTAATTTATCTTTTAATTCTTTACCATGTGCGTTGGTCATTTACTACCTACCTTGTTGTTATCTTATTCATATTTGTTTAAAAACTAATTCTTGCCCTCTACCCTACTGGCTTAGCGGGATTTATGTTAATTCGCTATTTGTCTATTCAATTGAAGTAACAATTTAAAGTCCATTAAAAAATATTTTTCTATGAAAAACATCTTTAGCCAGCAGTGCTTTTGTTAAATTCTGTTGTATCAACCAGTGTTTCAATTTAAACTAGATCTGTTTTATATGCAAAACCTTTATTTAATTTTTCTGATTTTGAATCCTAACTAGTCATTCTACTTCCAATAGTTGGGAGTAATAATAAAATTAGATCAATTTCTTAAATCTATATTCACCTTTTGGGTTATCCCAACAGAAAAAAACTTAATTAATATTGCAATATTAATTAAACAAAGAAATTTATGCAACACAAAAAACTAAAGAGTTCAATTTTTTAAGATATTTATCTTTTACGTTTAATCTTGATAGTACCATAAAACGAATTTCAGCATAGTCGGGCTATTTTGGAGGTAACTATTCATGCTTGCTACTAATAGTATTTCTCATTATCATTAATAGCTTCTAGGAACATAACGAAAGTTACACGAGACAAGACTGTAAATTTTATTTTAAACCTGGGAAACCAAACAAAAACAGCAGGTGATTACGTGCCACTACCCATGTTTAAAGAAAATAAGCGCCCTTCGAACACAAGTAACACTAAAACTATTGCAATAGCTGCTGGAAAAGGTGGAGTTGGTAAATCTACTTTAACGGTAAATTTAGCATTAGCCTTACGAGAAAAAGGGTATTCCGTTGGCATTTTGGATAGTGACATTTACGGCCCATCACTTCGGAAAATGCTACCAGAAGACCGCTTACCCGTTCAGCGTGGAGACAAAATCATCCCAGCCCTATGTTCCGGACTCGAAATGATTTCCATGGCCTACTTTCGTCGTGAGGATGAGGCTGCTGCTGTTCGAGCGCCAATTGCAAATAATATTGTGAGCCAATTTATCAAAAACGTCGTTTGGGGAAACCTCGATTACCTGCTCATCGATTTCCCTCCGGGCACAGGTGACATCCAATTAACATTGAGTCAGCAGATGAATTTATCTGGTGCCATCATGATTACCACCCCTCAAGAAGTTTCTGTCATGGATGTCAAAAAGGCGATGCATTTATTTGAACAGGTTCGCATCCCTATTATTGGTGTCGTCGAAAACATGAGTTATTATTTCAATGAAAGCCTACAAGAAAAAGTACACCTTTTCGGGAAGGATGGCGGTAGAAAGCTGGCTAATGAAGTAGGAGTCCCTTTCCTTGGCGAAGTTGCTATAGACCCCTATATATCCCAGTGCGGAGATGCCGGAACTCCCCTCTTCCGCTCGAAAAGTGAAGGGCAACAATCGCAAGAGACCTTCTTAAAAATAGCTGAACAACTGGTCGATCACACTGAGATATTAGCTAAACATCAAACAAAGTCGCTAGAAAATTTTGAACTTGTTTGGAAGGAGATGGAGTCGCAATGAATACAGTCACTCTTCTTGAAAAAATTTGGCAAATTGACAATTACACCTTCGGTATTCTTTGGACTGATGGTGTAGAAATGCATTACCGGTTAAGTGAGCTACAAAATAGCTGCCCTTGCGCGGGCTGCAAGGAAAACCCGTTAACGCTTAAGAAAAATGAAAACGTACGAGCGCATCGCATCAGAAATGTCGGTCGCTACGCTTTACGGATTGAGTACACCTCGGGATGTTCAGCTGGAATATATGATTACGAACTATTACGATCAATGGGAGAAATGTAATGCCATCACGCTTTATTTACTTACTATCTGCACTTGCTCTACTAGGAATTTGTCTTTTCTCTTGTAGCGGTCAAAATAGTCGTAGTCAACGTGTAAAAGAGTGGATGAAACCTAACGGAAAAGTGAAAGTTCTATCGACAATTGAGATGATTGACGACGTTGTTAAGCAAATTGGCGGCGAGCATATCGACGGTCTCGTCCTTATTCATGGAGAGCTTGATCCCCACTCTTACCAGCTGGTTAAAGGTGACGACGAAAAATTTGCAGTAGCTGACATTATCTTTTATAATGGCTTGACCCTCGAACCTGGTCCAAGCCTTAAAAAAACGTTAGAAGAAAAAGAAGGTGCCGTAGGTTTGGGTGATCGCATTCAAAAAGAAGACCCATCACTTATCTTACATTACAATGGACAAGTCGACCCCCATATATGGATGGATGTATCTATGTGGCGAAAAACTATCCCACATATCGTCGATACGCTCAGTGCAAGCCTTCCTGAACACCGCGACACGTTTGTCAAAAACGCTGCTCGTCTCGAGCTAGAATTCGACGCTGTCCACGAAAAGATACGCTCTGACCTCCAAAAAATACCGGAAGAAAAGCGCTATCTCGTGACAAGTCATGATGCATTCAACTATTTTGCGAGATCTTACTTAGCTACAGATGAAGAGCTGGAAAAAAATCAGTGGCAACAACGTTTTGCTGCCCCTGAAGGGCTTTCGCCAGATAGCCAGCTTAGCACGTCCGATATCAAACAGATCGTCGACCATCTCGGAGACTACAACATCCAAGTTCTTTTTCCCGAGTCCAATTTGAGCCGCGACTCCATCAGTAAAATTGTCGAGGCTGGAAAAGGTCGTGGACTCGACTTATATATTGCAGACTGCCCTCTCTATGCTGACGCTATGGGACCAGTAGGCTCTGATGGCGATACCTACCTTAAGATGGTACAACATAATGCAAATTTAATTGGCTTGTATTTACGTGATTATAATCCAAGATTAAAACCCAAATGTAACTAATATGCATACTCAAACTCAAAAGAAAGAAAAAGCGGCACTTCAAGTTAATCAATTGTCCGTCAATTACGACAAAACACCTGTTTTGTGGGACATCTCCCTAGAGGTTCCTCGCGGGAAGCTTGTAGGTATTATTGGTCCCAATGGCGCAGGGAAAAGCACCTTTATCAAAACAGCTCTCGGTCTCATCCGGCCCATCTCCGGAAAAATTGAATATTTTGGTAGATCGCTAAAAGATGTTCGCAAAGAGATCGCCTATGTGCCCCAGCGCGAGACCGTCGACTGGGATTTTCCAATTACTGTACGAAACCTTGTTTTAATGGGCAGGTACGGCCAACTTGGAATGCTCCGATGGCCTCGTAAAGCAGACCTTGCTGCTGCTGAACATTATTTAGATATGGTCGGGATGCTATCCTTTGCTGACAGGCAAATCAGCCAACTATCGGGCGGCCAACAGCAGCGCGTCTTTATTGCGCGAGCTCTACTACAAGAAGCTGAGGTCTATTTTCTCGATGAGCCTTTTGCAGGAATCGATCTCGCTAGTGAAAAGGTGATCATTGGTATCTTGAAAAAGCTACGCGATCAGGGAAAAACTGTATTTGTTGTCCATCACGATTTAAATACAGCAGAAACTTATTTCGATTGGGCGATCCTCCTTAATATGAGGTTGGTAAAATGCGGACCTATCGATGAAGTCTTCACTCCTAAACTACTCAACACCACCTACGGTAAAAGCTACGCTCTTTTTGATGAAGCAGTGAAACTATCGCAACAAAAAACAAAAGGGATGGCCACAGAATAATATGCTTGCAGTTAGTCCTCTAAATTACTTTACCGACCCCATTCTCCGAGCACCAACCATTGGCAGCATGCTTATGTGTTTAGCTGCCGGCCTAGTCGGAGTTGTCGTTTTTCTTCGCAAGCAATCGTTACTTGGTGAAGCGCTATCGCACGCTGCTTATCCTGGCGTCATTACCGGTGTTATCATGGCTGGGGCCCTTAATCTCGATGCCAGTTATGGTTATACGATATCTCTGCTTATCATCTCAGGTGCTTTCATCACTGCTCTTTTAGGAACTTGGGCTATCAATACCATGGTAAAAAAACTCAATGTTCGCGCAGATTCAGCACTTTGTTTTGTATTATCGGCATTTTTTGGTATCGGTCTCACACTTGCAAGTCAAGTACAATTTGTCTATTCATCGCTTTATCAACAAATCCAAGTATACCTTTACGGACAAGCTGCGACGATGACTGATGTACACATCCAAATCTATGCAGCGCTCGCTTTTGCCATTTCACTGGCGATTATTTTGCTCTATAAAGAAATACAACTCATCACTTTCGATGAAGATTATGCCGAAAGTTTAGGATTCAACACCAAACCTATTGAAACGCTATTTTTTGCTTTGACAGTCCTTGCTATCGTTATCGGAATTCGTTCTGTCGGCGTCGTTCTCATGTCTGCAATGCTTATTGCTCCAGCCGTTGCCGCTCGTCAGTACACCAACAAACTCTATATTATTTTAATTCTTGCCGGGATCTTCGGGCTTGTCAGTGGATACCTGGGTAACTATCTGTCAGAAGAGGGAACAACCTATCTAACGGAAAAGTATCCAGGCGTGCGACTGTCACTCCCTACTGGCCCCATGATTGTGATGGTAGCAGCAACTATATGCCTATTTTCCCTCTTTTTTGCTCCCGAACGTGGGCTTATTGTTCGCGCTCTACGTATCGCAAAATTCAGGTACCGATGTAACTGTGAGAATATTTTAAAAGCTATCTGGCGTCTTGGCCCTACAACAAGTATTTCTTTTGACGATCTACGTCGGTATCAAGCAGCTTCAGAGTACTATCTACGAATCATTTTACAGTCGCTATCCTACAACGGTTGGATCAAAAAGGGAGAGCATGACACCTATACTCTCACACATGATGGACAGCTACGCGCTGCTAAAATAGTGCGTCTTCATCGGCTCTGGGAAGTTTACCTCGCCGACTACTTAGGTGTCGGTGCTGAGCGCGTTCACCGGAATGCTGAAGAGATGGAGCATATTATCACTCCACAACTTGAACGCGAGCTTACGCTTCTTCTCGATGATCCTAAAGAAGACCCTCACAAACAACCCATCCCACCTCTACAGGAGTTTTGATCAACGATGCCAATTTTTGCCTACTTTAATCCATATTACGATCAAACGCTACTTGGATTTTTCTGGCAGCTTTTTATTCGCCTGTCAGGGTTTCTCTCTGGGCAAATTCCCCTTGCCGATATCGCTACTGATGAAGTCCAAATACTTGTCCTCATTGGTGTAGCAAGCTCATCAGCGCTTGTTGGGTCCTTTCTTATCTTAAGAAAAATGTCGATGCTTGCCAATTCAATATCACATACGATATTAGTAGGAATTGTCATCGCTTTCATTTTAACTCGAGAGGGTTTTATCGGAGAATCTTCGCATCATGAAGCAATCAATATTGAAGTTATGCTTATTGCTTCGTTGATTATGGGAGTACTCACCTCTGTATTAACTGAATTTCTTACCAAAACTGTACGTCTCCAAGAGGATGCAAGCACTGGCTTAGTCTTTACGACGCTATTTGCTCTAGGAATTATCCTCGTCACTGTTCTCACACGTAACGCACATATTGGAGCGGAGATTGTAATGGGCAATGTAGATGCACTTCATATTGACGACTGTAAATTGGTGTTTATTATTCTTGGGATAAACCTTCTCTTATTTAGCGTCTTTTATAAAGAGTTCATGGTAACAACTTTCGATCCGGGACTAGCCCGAGCGCTCGGTTTCTCTACAACATTTTTTAACTACTTATTAATGATCCAAGTTTCTGCAACAGTAGTGGGTGCTTTTCGTGCCGTAGGCGTTCTTATGGTACTTGCCTTCATCACAGGACCTCCGCTCGCTGCACGCATGCTTACAGATGACCTTAAAAAAATGTTAATGATTGCTATGGGAATTGGGTGCAGCGCTTCTATTATCGGCGTTGCTATCACAAGACATATTTTGACAATTTCAGGAATCGCCCTTTCCACGGCAGGTGTCGTCGTTTGTACCATCGTTACAATATACTTAATCACCTTATTATTCGCTCCAGAATCTGGACTCTACAGCCGTTGGCGTTATCGCGAGCAGTTAAAACAGCAACAGTAATATAAAATCTTCGAGGATCGAGTGAAAAATAAAATTTTATTTATTCTAGCGACCATTTTTGCATTACAAATTGAAGCAGCACCTTACTTTTCAGCGCAGCGAACAGAGCAGCCAATTCCCATGATACGACAAATTCTTAGGAAGGTGCCAACAATCAATAAGGTGCGTCAAGAATTTGGGCTAGAACCTGTCATCAGCCTAGGCATCGGACAACCTCATATCCCCATGAATAATCGTGTCATCGAAAATCTTATCTCTACTCTCGAAGACTACCTAAAATTACCACCCGAGGAGCAGGCTGCTTTTACAGGATACACGCTCTCTGCAGGCACAGAAAAAACACGCAACTCTATTCGCGACCTATTTAATGCATCCTACCCAAAAGTTTCTTTTGAAGCTGAAGAAGTGATGGTCGCTAACGGTGCAGCAGGAGCAATGAGCAATGCTCTACACTCTTTTGTGGAACAAGGCACAAAAGTTGCCGCCATCGCACCTTACTTTGGAGCTTATCAAAATCAAATAGACGTATGCCAAGGGAGTCTTATTCCCTGCGTTAGAAAACCTGGAGATTCACCTGCACAAGCGCTTAAGAATAATCTCGATGAAACTATCAAGGTGTTTATTTGGAATGACCCAAATAACCCACTAGGTAATAAAGCAACTCGTGAAGAACTTGAAGATGTTGCCACGGTCCTACGTAAATACCCAAACCTGATCATCATTCACGACGAAGTGTACCGCGACTTGATTCACGCGAGGAAAGAACCGGCACTTCTTGATATTGCTCCGGACTTACTTGATAGATCCATTGTCATCAGGTCCATCTCGAAAGACATCGCAGGTGCCCCCGGCCTTCGCGCCGGCATGGCAGCAACAAAGATGGTTGCTAAAACCCCATCGGGGATGGAAAAACCTGTCATCGAATTGATGGCAAATTACCAACTTCAAGATATAGCAAGCATAAGTATCATTACGCAAGAGCTACTTTGCCTTGCTATCCATGATTATTTGAGCGGTTACAGCGATGAATGGAGTAATCATGCTATCGAAGAATATACGAATAACGCAAAAAAACTAAGTGAAGGGCTAGAAAAAATCGGCCTCAAAATATATTCAAAAGCAAATAGCGCATTCTATGTATGTGTGGACTGCAGTAACTTAATTGGAAAAAAAATTCCTGATCGTGTCGATTTCCCAGGGCTTCATACGCGAATAGGCAGCGATACAATTCGCGATGACATCGATATTGCCTATTATCTTCTCTGGTCCGTGGGGGTTGCCACTGTTCCTTTACAAGGCTTTGGTTTAGATCCGAACGAAGCTACAGGTCTTCGCCTTTCGTGCGCTGTAACAGAGAAGCAAATTGACGAAGCCCTCAAACGTATAGAGTTAGCTCTAGAAAAGCTCTTCTAATACTAATCTTAATAATAAAGAAAAATCAATTAGACTCATAAAAAAACACTTTAGCTTTATAAAACAAAAACAAACTTTAATTGACATTTAATTAAGAATTTATTAAAATTCTCCCATAACGAGAAAAATTAAAGGAAAAAAGTGAGTACAATCGATTTAAACTCCAAAACTGAAATTACTTATAAAATAGAAGATTTAAACCTAATTATTGCGAATAAAGAAAGTCAAAAAGAAAGAATATTTTCTTTATTTGAAGCTTTGTTTTTCATGGAGCAAAGCATTAATTCTACAAATTTTTTCACAAAAAAAATAAAAATTAATCTTATCTATATCGACCAATTAATTAATGATTACACTGACGCGATTATCAACAGAATAAACTCTGAACCACTCAATAGTGAGGGTACAAACTTTACACGCCACCCAAGCTTTCCTAAGATTAGTATACTCATCGACGAGCTTTCTAAAAATCTAGTATATCGCATCAAATCTTACAACCTAAAAACCATTGAAAACGTAAAAAATATTTTCAATTCTATTGTTAATCGATTGAATTTCCCCAGTCATTCTTCTTTATACATTCAATTATTTAGTACATTTATAAATGAAAACACAGATGACGATACCCTACTAGAAATTTTAGATGGAATTTCCCCATCTGACCAGGCAGAATTAAGAATTTACTCATATAACATCGTTGCTCTTATTATTTATAAAAAAATTCTAAATAAAGAAAAAGTCAGCGAAACAGTAATCGACCGATGCGTTAAAGTTAGTCCTGAAATTGGCTCGCTAATAATCTATCTCTTAATGCAAGAGAAGGTTACCACTGATTTAACTTGTATATTTGAAAGATTAACATCTCTATCAAATAAACATTTTATCATTACATTTAACATCATCAACTATTATTTAGAGACTAAACAGCCTGATTTAGCCAAAGAGTTCATAAAGAGTAAAGATCTAAAACTAACATGTGATAATAAATTAGATTACTCTCAGTACACTTATTTAACAAAGGCTATACACTTTTACTTAAAGATCATAGCAACGACATCCACTGATAAACAGATTGGAAGGGCTATACTCAAGATTGATCCTCATATACGCTCTAAATTTTTAGAAAAATTACGTAAAAACAACACCCTATCGCAAATATGTAAAAGCCCCGAAGACCTGTTAACATTTTTATTTCTAAAACCCGCATCAATAAAAAAGAATGACAGCCTCACACCCCCCATCACTCAAAAATTCTTTTGTAATATTGAAGTATTCAAGATGTTGGCAATGTTTCCAGACTTCAAACTCCCTTCTGAAGCAAACGACTTACTCTTAAAACATTTAGAGTTAAGTCTGAAAGACTTATGTAGAGAGGAGGCTATCACTAATACAGGTCTTATATCTTATGTGAACGAAATAAACTTAGCATTAAAAAACAAGGCATTTAGAGAAAATACACTTGAGCACTCCTTACCCCTCTTCAAAATTAAAAAAATTCAAGAGACGCCTATTGTCTTGAAAATGATTCAGAATGAACTATACCCTGAAGCTTTATTGTTAATTGAAAATGGATGGGAAACTAACGAGCTTCTAGCAGACAAATCTAATGCGATGCATGTATTTGTTAAAAGTACAGAGTACGGCTTAAAATGCACTAATTATAGTAAATCGCACTTTTTAAATTTTTGTTCCGCTTTAATGACTCAAGATGATCTTTTGAATCAGGAAAATAGCTTCAAACAAACCCCTATCTCTCTAATTAAAAATATCAGTCTCGCAAAAGAAATAATCCAAGAAAATCTGAATTCAATTAACATTCCAAAACTATTAAAAGCGTCAATTTATTCTGAGAACGTTGATTTAGCTATCTACCTTCAAGAAAGGTTTGCGCCAGATATAGAAGTCGATGAAGACTTACTTGTCAGAATACTGAACCTGTTATCTATACCTGGAGAATACAGTAGAAGTGAAGGATTTAATTCCTTACTAAACACAATTTTAACGAAAATGGATGGAAAAGTAATTTCACCAACTTCAAGTAATATTATCTATGATAAAATTTCCAATTATTGTTTAGTAAATGCAAGTTTTTTTAGATTCAAGGATTTTATAGAAAAACTAGCTAGTAAAATAAATTTTTACCCTGAAAAACAATCGATCTATATACAAATTACTCGTGCGCCGAGTAAGGATATTGTTCACTATGTAAAAATTTTATTAAATTTTGATAACGCTGGGACTCTGGCTAATAAAGCAATAGCAATTGCTCTTGACACCTTCTCAAAGCGGTCACCTAGTAGTACACATATCAAAGAAATTATATCTCTACTATTGTCTTATGAAAAACTTGATTTCACTGTCATTTTCGAAACTATTGAGAATGTAAATAGTGACTTGATTAAAAGAAAAGCTCCAATGTTATTGTTAATCGAGTCAATCCCTTCTGTAAATAACTACTATATTCAAGACCAACATATAGTACTATACCTCTTAACCCGAGGTTGCCCAAATCAAGCGATTCTCGATGTGAATGATCCAAAAAACCCTTCGAAGGTAAACTATGAGTTACTAACTCTCCTCATCGATAAATTTGATCTTAACATCGATGATGCTGCAGATCGCGCCACACAAGAAACTATCTTTTCCAGATATATTCGTGATTATTGTTTTGACAGCACAATGGCAGAGTCAATTTATAAAAAATATAAACCAAACCTCAAAGTTCGGTTTAAAAATGAGAGCACAATTTTTCACCGTTTAACTGAATATTACTTTACCACTTACTCTTTGCAAATTTTGAGTACCCCTGAAACTGCTGAAAAAACAATAGACTACATAGCAAACCTTTTAAAGTTGTTTAGTGATGAGTGCCCTGATTGGGCTTCGTACGTTGGAGAAACGAAAATCCCAAACACAGATTATACCATGAGAGCATCACCAGCAACTATTTTACAAATAAATGATTGCACATTGTCACAAAGTGTACCTGCTCCTTTATCTGTTGATAGACTGTCAGAACACTTAGATATGCTCTATTTAATTTGTAGAAATAAATTAAACGGTATTAATACTTTCAAAACAAAGTTGAATAAAATAAATATTACTTCAAAATTCCGCCCTGAACTATTTACTAACAAGGAAAAAAATCTCCGATTTTTTTACCTATTATGCAAGTATGCTCCACTTTCAAATAAGAATGGTGAAATTAATGCTTTGCTACCAATACTGAAAGAATACATTAACTTACCATATCATAATGGTGAAACTCCTTTTCAAGCTGCAGTTAAACATAATGATGTTGGATCTGTTTTCGAACTGATAAAAATAGGAGGAGACACAACAATTAGGCTAGAAGGCGGTCATAACATAATGCACTGCCTAGTAAACAAAGCATCAGCTTCAATTATTCCACAAATTTTTAATTATGTTAAAAATACAAAAACCCAACTATGTCAATTTAGTAACAGATTATCACTCCCTGTCGCAGCACGGCCTACAAGTTTCAAACAACGACATATGCTCACAATCGATAGTCTTAAAGATATACATAATCTCCCAGAGCATATGATTCAAAGTAATAGTGATATCATTAAAATGGGTAATATTCATCATTTTTTAAGCGACCTATTACCAAATGTAAATAAAATAAATACCCCTAGAACATTGTACATGCTAGTTGCCTTGGGGCTTTTAAACTACATTCCCAATCTAATAAAAAATCCATCAGAGTTAGATCTCAATGGATTATCTCCTAGCCTAAAGATTATGCTATGCTTCAAGCCTAAAGCCTATGAGTTCGAATCTGTTGTCAAATTAATAACAGCTCATCCACATAGTCCACAAAACTCAGAGCATACCAATGTGAAAGATTTTTTCAGAGAGCGCCTTGAAAGTTTCAGACTGAAATTGTTCAATCTACATGCCATAATGACAGCCAACAACACCCTAAATAGCGATGAAATTTCAAAAAAACTTCTAGACAATTTTGCAGATAAGATGGGAGTAAAATCAAGCTCGCCTGATCTAAATGACGATGTCAAAATACCTGATGAAATAAATCTACTTTTCCTTGATTATTTTTATATACAGCATCAAGTAAATATCCTTGCATTTCTTTTACAAGATGAATTCATTAAAATTGCTCCTACAAGAAACGAGCAACTAGTTAATTATCTTTCCTCGCTAGCGCCTAAAGGGGTTAATAAGGAAGAGTTCTTATCTCAAGTTATCAACACAGACATAGCTACTCAACAAAGCAAACTTACTGTTTATGGAGCCATGATGATTTTGGTAGACCTAAATATGTATGAACAATCAGAAGTCACGACTGAACTTCTGAACTCCTTAATTTCCAATAAATGCGTTGATGAGAGTAATAAGGAGTCTATTTCATTACCTATAAAAAGGCCTCGACCAAGTGACGATAGTGAAAGACCTAATAAAAAACAAAAAAATTATAATAACCTCTCATAACCTAAGTAATAGAAATAAATTAATTAAAAAATACATCATAAGGTAAATAGATGAATAACACCTCTTCTTTGACTAGCAATTACAGAAATTTAGTTCACCAAGTAAATCTAGACCTCTATATAAAGTCTAACATAGATACGGTTGATACGACCAAAACGTTATTTCAATTACTTTTTCAGCAGGATAATCGTCCCTTACCAACAATCAATTCAGGTAACCACCTTGAAAACATACTCAGCAACCACAGCTTTGCTGTCGTTGAGAGGATTGAATACGAATTTAAAAATAGTCTAAATAATGCGGAATGTACTTCAAATTACTTTCCAAAAACACCTCCCGAGGAAAAGTTAAAGGTTTTTTCCCAAAACTTATTAAATCCAATGTCTCAAATGGATTGGAAAACAATCGGTAATGTTCAAAAAATATTCAATTCTATTATTAATAAATTTCCCTGGTCAGAATACTCACCTATAACAGTCATCTTAAACTCTATTCTCAACGAAGACGAAGAAACTGTATATGAAATAATTACTAATTTTCTTCAAAATGGAATATCAGCAAAATATAAATGGAAAGTTATTTGCTTATTGCTAAAAAAAAACTACATTGAAACTGCAAATAAATTGGTCCTATCTGATTTAATAAATTTAGAAGAACTCCTCCCAATTTTTCATTTTCTCGATAACACTACAAATATTTATAATCACCCTGTTTTTATTGAAACCCTACTAGCAAAATTCCCTACTTCTCATAGTCTTATTATTTCTATAATTTATGCCTATATTAATACCAACGATGACTTAAAAGCTGAAAAATTCTTTTCAGAAAAAACTTCAGTACTACTTAACAATCCTACCGATGTTGGCGACCTCTACCACTTTGAGAGTTCGTCTCCGAAATTGATTGATACAATAATGTTTATTTTTAAAAACATTGAAGACTCGCGAGCAATTTCGATACTTGAAAATTTCCTTGATACTAACCGTTTAAATTTTATAAAACGTATTCTAGCAGCTGTACAAGCTGATCCCGCAATAAAAAACTTATTTAACAAACCTTCCGAAAAGTTTGAAACATTTATCCTCAATCTATTAGGCGATAATGAGTTTCTAGAAATCATCGGAAACTTCAATGCAATTCAATATAGTACAATGACTGCTGGTAAAATTAAAAATAAGCTAAACAGGTTACTAAAGGCTTTTGAATCTAAAGTTCATCAAAACATTGAAACTCGACTAAAGAATTTCATATATATATCCAATCTAGTCATTAATAATAAAAATTTCACAACTAAAAGGTATAATCCAAATAAACTCCTAGAAAATGTACAAATCAATGGTACCCCTATTCTTCTCAAAGCCATAGAATTAGACTTTTTTAAAGAAGCTCTCATTCTTTTCAAAAATGGAACTGTTTCTGAAAAGACAAAATGCAACTACTCTACCGCATTGTATAAATTAGCAGAAAGAACCGGTTATTTTTCTTACGGTAGTAGTGACCTAACAATCGTTGACTTCGACAACGGCAGAAATCGTTTTAAAACTTGGCGTGAAGAGGAGAAGATTCATTTTTTAAAGCTTTTTGATCTTTTAGTAGACATGAATAACAAAGTAAACCCGAACAACAAAGATCAACTTAATGCAATTGCACTTATCAAAGATTTAGATTGCGCGAAAACACTCATAAAAAAATATCAACACGAAATAGACACTCAAGATTTGATCAATCAGTGCCTCATTACAGCTAATATAGAGCTTGCACTGGACCTTTATGATGGAGATCAAATAAACATCTCTAAGGATGAACGAATATTACAACATGCGTGTATCGCACTGAATAGAAGAGTTCTCTATGATAACCAAAAAAAACTTCTTGTGCTTATTCAAAACGTCTTTGATCAAATTCAGAGCATCGAAATTTCAACAGAAACAAGCGATATCATTCACAATGAGATTATCTTTCATTATAGCGAAACGTATTCATCAACAGAATTACCGCACAAGCTTTTTGAACAATACGCTCCCCTTTTTAAACTGAAAATTTCTAAAAAAATTAACAACTATTGGATGAGAAAAGTACCGTTTCATCAAATTAATGACTATATAAATTTAATTGGTAAGATTGAAAGTATTGGTAAAGTGCATAATGACATATTAGAAGGAGCATTAAGAAACGCTGTCTTTTTTGAAGACGTTAATCAAATAAAAAACATAATTTCTATAACTCAGTCTCATAAATATTTTAATCCTCGCTACTTTGCTAAAGTTGTTCTTAAACAATTTTCAATACATCAATATTCAAATCTTCTTTTTGACTGTTTGAAACAACTAAACCCAAATTTTCTTGACGCATATTTTAAAGACAAGCACATTATCCATTTTCTATTTGCTTCAACGTGGGATAACCCATTAAGCCTTAAAACCCTATTTAATTTTATATCTTATTTAATTCAGAATCACGATTTAAATATCAATTCCGTCTATGATCGTGTTACCGGTGAAACTATTTTTTCAGCTTTCGTGACTTCTTTTGAATGGGATCCTTACTTCATTAAGAATTTATTCGAAATCTCCAATCCACAACTCGACATACGATTTAAGGATGACGCTACAATTTTTCATGTCCTCGTAGAAAAATACCATGAAGAACTTTATGAAACCTTCAATTTCTTAGCGGAGAAGTATCCTGATTGGATCAATCTGATAGGAAAAATAAAAAACCCTTTCACCAGCTCAGTTTTAAAAACTTCTCCTGCAGTTCCTCTCTTTATCCACTCTGATAAATTTGATCTAGAAAAACTGTTTTTTGCAAGAGGTGCAACCGATTTTGATAAGCAATTAGCAATAGACTTTATTAAAGAAATCAACATGGCTTTTCCTGGACGAAAAAAAACACATTTGCTACCAAAAATTGTCTCTATTCTGAAAAACGCAAACAGAGAAGAACTTTTCAAACCTAATAGTTCAAACGAACTAATATTTCATCACCTATGTAAATATACCCCTCTAGAGGAATGTGCTAAATTAATCCCATTAATATGTTTAGACCAGATAAATGTTCAAGATAGTAGTGGAATGACTGCTTTTCAATACGCATTAAAATATAATAGCTACCAAACAGTGCTGTACCTACTAAAACTTGGAGGCGACTATAATGTGACTCTCGAAGGGAATAAAAATATCCTACACTATCAATGGCAAAATATACTTGACAGCAAGAATCAAGCCCTATATGATTTCTTACCTAAATCCTTTCAAAACGATAATTTAAAAAACAGTTTATATAGTGTTACTAGATTTTTAAGTTTACAAAATGATGATGAGCTTGAGCTTCCAAAACAGAAAATATATAATCTTAACATCTATAATAATCTCATTCACGTTAGTTTAAATAATTATTTTAAACAAAATATCAATTCAGGTCAATATTCTCATCAAGACATCGAAAAAAGTCAAATCCACCAATTTTTAACTCAATTGCTACCTACCTTAGAATTGGGGCAGTATGCCTACGACTTCAACTCTTTTTTGATAGAACTCGGACTATTTAATTATGCTGCTCCCCTCATTAAAGACTATAAGGAACTTGATTGGATACCTATGTCCGATGACCTTAAATTAATGCTTTGTTATGAGCCTGCGACATTTGAGTTTAAAGGTCTAAAAGAACTAGAAACATTTCAGCTAAAAGACCCTGCCGAAATATTTGAAGAAAAATTTGATTCCATAAAAAATGCGAAAAGAAAAATATCTGACGCAAAAAAAATCATTCTGGAGAAACTTAATGAGATCGATCGAATCTTAGAAGAGGATGAGTTAAAAGCTGACAGTGATCCTAGCAAATACTCTGATGTAGTTAGATTACAGAATATGACCCTAAAGTTTTGTATCAACAATTTACTGTTAATTATTAACAAGCAAAAACCTAGAAAAATTAACGAAATACTTACTGAAATTAAAAATGCATGTAGTTTACCTCTTGGTGAAAGTTTAACAAAATGTAGTGACTTAATCGAAAAAGTAGTAGGTATTATTAAAAACTCCAAAGATTTTCAGGGCGACTTCATTATTGATCGTCTCGAGAAATTTTCAAAAAATGAACATATCACGGCCGCTCCAAATGAAGAAACGCAGCGCATGTACGAATACCAAAAAATAATGCTAGTAATTCTAAGTATTCAATACTTGATAGAAGGTAAAAATGACTGCGAAAAAAAAGAACAGATGGAAACCCTAAATAAACAGTGCGGTCTTTGCCTAACAGGCATGCTAAGTAATCTTTTTCAAATTTATGAGAAACTTACAGGTAAAAAAATGACCCTTTCAACTCGAGAAGGTTTTATTCGCACTTTGGAAACTTTTAGGTCAGGTATTTTCGATCAATTTGCTTCTCAATGCGGATTAAATGATCAAAGTACTCATACCGTTAACCATTTGCTACAAAAATTCGGAGATACCTTGGGAGTTTCTAAAAGTAGATCTAATAAAGGTGATATCTACAATGAACCCTCAGAAGAATTTTATAAATTATTCATCAACACTTTTTATTTAAAGCACCAAACGAATCTATTAGTCTATATCATTCAGCAACAGTTTTTAGAAGCCTATGCTGACAATCAAGATGCTACTACTGACTATATAAAATCTCTTACCCCCAAAGGATCTGATGAGTACGACTTTCTGACACAAGCTATGCTAATTGAAGGTGATAAGATTCAACTTTCTGTTTATGGAGCATTAACGATATTAGTAGACCTCGAAATATATAAAGTGTCTGATCATGCATTACCCTACATTGAAAAAATAACGTCATTCAGTGATTCAGAAGATGAATCTATAGACGATGACGTTTTGGATCAATTAGGCAAAAGGCTTTCAACGGAGACGCAAGAGAACCAGCAGCCTGCAAGAAAAAAACAGAAACTGTAAAGCCTTGTTTGTATCCAAATTTCTTACCTATACCCCATTTCAATCCACGAGATTGAGGTGAAAAGATTGAAAAGCGGGCCCGTAGGCCCGGCTGAAAACTTTTCGCTTCATAATTGTGGATTTATGTGATATAGGTAAGAATATCTGTCACAAATAATGATCGTTTTAAATCCGGTTTGCCACCTCTAGCTATCTTTGTTTTTGTGTTCCCCCTTATCAATGTCCTTATATTCACCTTTGCTTCTATTCTTTCCGACCAAAACAGTTGGAAAACGCGAACATTCAATGACTTGAAAATACAAGATCTACTTTTGGAAGTGGTCGAAGGTTGATCGCGTTGGATGGTAAGTCTCTTTTTCGGAGAAAGTGCCTATTGGGGTTGTTTTCCTAACTTCTGCAAATTAGTGCGATTCTTCGATTAGAATTTCGTAACTGAAGACAAAGCAGTTTAAACTATGAAATTTAAAAAATTATTGATCAAGATGGGCAGGATCGCCTACGGCGGCACGATAATAATCAGGGTGACAAAGACGCTTGTATTGAATGTTTCTTTTGCCAAAATTTATCAACAACCCAACTCCAAGGTCATTCATAACGTTAAAACACGAATCGAATATTATTTCCGTGAAATCTGAATGCTCCAAAAAATATTTATCCTGCAGCCGTAGGCTATCCTGATTATCTTGTTCGAAACAATTTAAATTGACCTCATTAAACTTCAATATCTCAGCTTAAGATTACGTGATAATCGAGGCAAACAGATTTCCAAAAAAACTCTCATATCAAAGCTCAAAAAGGCAGCTTATTCCCCTGATTTTGGGAGAAAATGCCTATTGGGGTTGTTTGGATGCGTCAGTTCTGGAAGAATAAAAACATACAATTGACATTGTTTTTACTGTATTATATAATAGTCTCTGTATTTACTTATAAAGTTCCATCAAGCTGGAGAACAAAAATGAAAGCACAACTCAGTTCAAAACTGATGCTATTAGATTTTTCAAATTCAACACTTTCTCTTACTTCTGTTTGTTCTCATTCCCACCATCATTCTTTCCATCAAAATTAATTTTTTTATTTGGTAACTTCACTCACTGAAATGAAGTCTACCCTTTTTTTACTCTAACAATATTACAGGTTTATCAATGATCATTTCACTATTTTTTGGATTAGTGGGATTATTAGGAGTAGCATATTTGTGGATAGGAAAAAATGCTTCTAACAATCTAGACACTAATGAAGACTATTTTTTAATGGGAAGAAAACTCACTTTTTTTCCTCTAACACTAACCCTACTCGCGACCCAACTTGGAGGAGGCTCTTTAATCGGCGCCGCAGAAGAAGCATACTACAACGGATGGAACGTATTACTATATCCACTAGGTGTTACCCTTGGACTATTTACATTAGGGATGGGCTTTGGAGGCAAGTTACGTAGTCTCAACATAACGACAGTTGCTGAACTCTTTGAAAAGGTGTATGACTCGCGTACCCAAAGATATATTGCTTCGGCTTTGTCGGTAGCTTGCATGTTTATCATCCTTATTGCGCAGAGCTTAGCAGCAAGAAAGTTTTTCGTTGCAATAGGATTAGATAATCCCCTATTATTTTCTGGACTTTGGTCTATACTTATCATCTATACAGTAATGGGAGGACTAAAAGCTGTCGTTAATACCGACATCTTACAAGCGTTATTTATCGCTGGTGCATTAGTGCTAGCTTATTGTTTTGTCGACCCTGCAAATATTGCGCCGACGGAGACTTTACCTCGTTTAACGCCTACGAGGGAGGAGATACCATGGACTGCCTGGGTCTTAATGCCTTTACTTTTTATGCTTATAGAACAAGATATGGGACAGCGTTGCTTTGCTGCCAAAAATCCGCGCATCATCTCATTCGCTGCCATCACTGCCGGTATCGCCCTCATGCTGGGCTCTAGTATCGCAATTTACTTTGGCATTCTTGCAAAAAATTATGGAGTACAAGTGCCTGCAAATAGCAGTTTACTCATTGAGTCTGTCAAAACACTAACCAATCCAACAGTGTCTACAATCTTTACTGTAGGCATCATGATGGCTGTTATCTCCACTGCGGACTCGCTTCTTTGCTCCATAAGTTCGAACCTTTCATGCGATTTTCTAGAAAACAATAAAATTTTAGCCTCCCAAAATGTCAACATATCGAAAGGGGTGACTCTTCTAACAGGACTATTGGCATTAGCGCTTTCGTTCTACTTTGATCGCGTTGTTTCCATGCTGATCGTTTCGTATGAACTATCAGTATGCGTCCTATTTGTTCCCATATTCGCTGCTGTTATTATAGAGCGCCCTTCGTGGATAGCTGCATATATCTCAATGGCTATAGGAGCTATCGGATTTGCACTATTCCACGTTATCGACTGTCCTTTTCCCAAGGAAGTTGTCACTCTAATAGGTTCTGCAATCGGTTTTATCGTCGGAATAAAAATTCACCGAAATATAATGTACTTGAATTTGTATGAGAAATTGGAATAGTCATCGACGATGTTAACGATGATTCTCAGTGTAAAATAATTACTGCTGAAGTCATGACAATGAGTATTGCAAGTGCACAATTTTTTTATGGGTATTTTAGTAAAGAGCTGTACTGATTATTTTACGAAAGCCTTGCTACTGGATTTGGACGCAAACCGGGTTTAAAAGATATTGGGTTGTTTTCTTCTAGACATATAGTGCCATTCCCCTATAATGATCACACACTAATCACATAGGCGAATACTCACAATGACGAAAAACATTTCTATTCTTGGTAGTACCGGATCAATCGGAACAAATACTTTAAAGGTCGTTGAGAACCTCGGTGTGGATAATGTTAAAGTTACAGCCCTTGCTGCTGGATCAAATATCGATCTCCTCGAAAAACAAGCGCAAAAGTTTCGCCCTAACATGGTCGCTGTTTTTAATAAGGCAAAAGCAAAAGAGCTACAGCAACGCCTGCCACAGATTGAAGTTGTAGCAGGACTCGAGGGAATTATCGCTGCTGCAACTCACTCTTCTACAGACCTAGTCGTGTCTTCGATGGTTGGAACACTGGGCCTTATCCCCACTGTCGCAGCTATCGAGGCAAAAAAAGATATAGCCCTTGCCAATAAAGAAGCTCTTGTGTCCGGTGGAGCGCTTGTCATGGCACTCGCGAAAAAAAACAACGTCAAGATCCTTCCTGTCGATAGTGAACACAGTGCAATTTTTCAGTGCCTCAATGGAGAAGAGCATAAAAATATCGATCGGATTATCTTAACGTCCTCAGGTGGTCCATTTCGAAAATTTCCCGCAGAACAACTGAAAACCATCACTGTTGAAGACGCACTGAATCATCCCACATGGACGATGGGCCCAAAAGTCACTATCGATTCGTCAACACTCATGAATAAAGGCTTAGAAGTCATAGAAGCGCACTGGCTTTTTGATATCCCCACATCCAAAATCGACGTTGTCATCCACCCCCAAAGTATCATTCACAGTATGATCGAATACATTGACGGTTCCGTGATAGCACAGATGAGCAAACCAACCATGCTCGTCCCCATTCAATATGCGCTGACCTACCCCGACAGGAAAAGGGGACTCATTGAAAGATTCGACTTTACAAAGCACGGAATCCTTGAGTTCTACCAGCCCAACACCGACAGGTTCCGCTGTTTACAGTTAGCTTTTGACTCTCTGGACGAAGGTGATAGCATGCCGTGTTATATGAACGCTGCTAATGAAGTCTTGGTAGAAAGGTTCCTTGATAAACAGATCTCTTGGCAAGACATATCCCAAAAGCTTGAATCGCTCATGCAAAAACATCAAAAGAAAAAGATCGAAATGATTGACGATGTTATCGGTATCGATACCCTTGCTAGACAAGAGGCTCTGGAAATATAAAACTTTTATTTCATAGTCTATACTCTAGTTAGCGTATTTCTCTTTCATCTTTCCTATATATTTGATATATTTATGACTTTAAACACTATACTATATATCATCGCTAGGGATCTTACATTATGTTTGAAAGTATTATTTATATCATCCTTGCCCTCCTCGCATTAAGTTTTCTCATTTTTATCCACGAGCTCGGCCACTACTGGATGGCGCGACGCGTCGGTATGCGGGTGGAAACATTTTCTATCGGATTCGGGAAACCTGTCTATTCCTGGATGAGAGATGGTGTCAAGTGGCAAATAGGCTGGTTAATCTTTGGGGGCTTTGTCAAAATCGCAGGGCAAGAGCCTGAAGATGATCGCGACCCCTACGAGATTGAAGATGGCTTCTTTGGAAAAAGTCCGTGGGCGCGAATTAAAGTTGCTTTTGCTGGCCCTTTCATGAACTTAGTACTCGCCATCGTTCTCTTTGGCATGCTCTGGGCCTTTGGCGGACGACAAAAGAATTTCTCTGAATTCACCCCTAAAATTGGATGGGTTGATCCAAAATCTGAGCTATACGCTAACGGTATTAGACCTGGCGATGAAGTCATTGCTTATGGTGACCATGAATTCCAAAGCTCAAAAGATCACGTTTTATCCCCGCTAACAGCTTCTGACACGATGGATATCACGATAAACAAAGTCAATTATTTCACGGGTGAAAAAACGCCAGGCACATACACTGTAAAGGTTTACCAGCACCCTTCAAGCTTAGAAAGTGGTATCATGACAAGCGGTATCACACAGCCGGCAAGCTATGTAATTTATGATAAAATTGGCGGAAAAATAGATAATCCGCTTCCTGCTGGCTCATCAATGATCGGTAGTGGCATCGAACTCGGTGATCGCGTAGTATGGGTCGATGGCGAAGTTATTTTCTCACTTCAGCAATTAAATCACATCCTCAACGACGACCGCGTTCTTCTCACCATCGAAAGAGACGGGAAACGGCTACTTCGACGCGTACCGCGTGTAGAAGCACAAGAGCTGCGCATGAATACAAATTACAGGGAAGAGCTTGTCGATTGGCAGTTTGAAGGTGACCTCAATAACATCAAGCTACGAGACATCTACACCCTGCCCTATAATCTAACAACCGATAATGTCGTCGAAGAAAAAATGCCCTTCATCGATAGAGATAACGAAATCGATGCCTTTCCTGAAATTATTAATTCAGAAATTGAAGGACCACTCCTAGCTGGTGACCGCATTCTTGCTATCAATGGTCAAAGTATAGAGTTTCCGCATCAACTGCTAAAACTTCTCCAAGACCGACGCGTCAACATTATCGTAGAAAGGGGTGAGCGATCCTCTAAACCCATCTCTTGGGACAAAGCAAATGCAGCTTTTGATCAAGAAATTAACTGGACGGCTCTGCAAAGCCTCGTTAAAAACTTCACTTTAGGGACCTCTACAAAAGAGGTTGACGAACTTCACCTTCTAAAGACTGTAACGCCCAAAAGAATCATCGACCTCGAACTTTCAGAAGAGGTACAGGCGATGCAAGCTCTTGCTCTCTCTGAGCGCAAAAAAATGATCGAAGATATTGAGGATCCAGTAAAACGCGCAAGCGCCCTAAATAGGCTGGAAAACCAACAAAAACAGCTCATCCTCGGTCTTCCAGCTGTGCAAGATAAAAAAGTCAACTACAACCCTACTCCGGTTGAGCTATTCAGCAATATCGTTCAAGAAATTGGAAGAACACTGACAGCGCTATTTTCTGGCACGTTGAATCCTAAATGGATGAGTGGACCTGTCGGCATCATCCACATGGTCCACGATAATTCTATGGTCAGCATTAAAGAGTCGATCTTCTGGATAGGCCTTATCAGTCTTAATCTAGGAGTGTTAAACCTCCTCCCTATTCCTGTATTAGATGGTGGGACGATTGTATTCAGCCTTTTTGAAATGATCACAAGAAGACGTATACCGCCTAAAACCATGGAGAAATTTATTATCCCCTTTGCATTGCTGCTGGTTTGTTTCTTTATCTTTCTGACGTATAACGATATCTCAAGAATTTTCACGAAATTCTTCTAAAACTAGAAAAGGGACAGTGATAGGTATCAAAACGATCACTGTCCCTTTTAAATGGGTGTTTTTTACTCTCTTTTCAATTCGCTCACGATTTTTTCGTACAGAAACTTATTGCATCCCTTTTCTGCAGGTAACCCCCCAATTTCCAAACACTCTGTTTCGCCTATAGAATCGGTCCACTCGGTATACTTTTGAAAAAAACATCGATAAGAAAAATTAAAACACATAGACCGTGCATTATCTGTGACTCGCGCTTCAAACTTAGTGATTTTAAAGTTGTAATGAAACCCTGCCAAAAGTGGCACGATACCTAAAAGCGGATTATACATCCCAACAAGCATGAGCCCTAGCGATACAAGCGTTACTTTGTGACGAGTGGTTTCTGCACTTGAGATAATCTCACACATTCCTCGATCTACACATTTAATAGCCCAATCCCTTTCTTCCTGTGTTGTAAAATGCTTTTGATAATTAATATTATTCACGTTAACTCCTAATAGTTACTGTTGGTATTCATGGTTAAAACCCGGTTTGCGTCCAAATCCAGTAGCAAGGCTTTCGTAAAGTAGTGAGATGCAATGAAGATTGTGAAAGGCATAGCGAAGCTATGGCTGAACTATCTGAAGCAGCAGATTGCTGTTTTACGAAAGCCTTGTTACTGTGAAATAATCAGTACAGCTCTTTGCTAAAAGAAACATAAAAAGTTTTCATTCAAAACCTTTAGAAGTTCTTGCTGCTAATGCTTTTGAAAGTAACCCTTGTACACAACTAATTGATGTTTCAACTATTTTACGAGTCTTTTGATCATTTGAGTTTCAAAATCCAAAGTTGCCTCCTATAACTTTCATTATTTATGAGAGTCATTCTTACCTATGCCACTTAAATACACAATCTTGAAGCGAAATGAATCCAACTGGGCCGTTAGGCCCACTTTTCAATCTTTTCACCTCAATCTCGTGCATTTAAGGGGTGCATAGGTAAGAGATTTGGACACAAACCGGGTTTAAATTTAGAAGTGATATATACATTATTCTTTGCCAAAAGTGTCTTCCAGCTGATCATACAAAAATTTCACACACCTGCCCTCGGTATAGAACCCCTCTAAATTGTAACACTGCATTTCGTTAGCAGTAACCTCATAGGTATGGTGATCAAAAAATTCTTTAGAGACCATTTGAGACTTAATCTCTTCTGATTTCCCTTCTATTTTTTTTATGTCACTATCTAGTATTTGTCCATCCGCGAAAATATAACCCAATGGTATTAAACTTAATAAAGGCATTTTTCGGTAAAATAGCGCTGCAATTGCCAATGGCAAGGGCAATCTTCTCAAAGAGCTATACAAAACCTCACTAGTCTGAGTACGAGTGTATTTATCCACATGACCTCGAGCCCAGTAGAACTCTTTTACTGGTGTAAACTGTATATCGCTATTAGTTGTCATCTCTTCATCCTTATATTTTGTGATTTCGGTTCTATTTTAAACGACAAGCCTACTAGATTTCGGTATAAATGTACTCTATTTTTTCATTTTTCTTAGTTTCTTTGTAAAAATATAATTTATATGCTACAACAAAGATCAACGAGATTCATGTAGAGTTTACTATGAGTGACCCGATCAAAATATTTATAGGAACAGAACCAGCTCAATGGCTTCCGACAGAAGTCCTTAAGAGAAGCATTCTTACTCGAACAAAAACTGAAGTTGAGTTTTGCGATCTTATCGGTATTGATTTAGGCTTACGCTTAAAGATGTATACAGGATTTTCTTTTTACCGATATGCTATCCCTGAAAAGTCTGACTATAAAGGACGAAGCTTATATCTCGATGCTGATATGGTCGTATTAGGTGACATTGCCGACCTACACAACCTGGATATGAATGGCCATAACGCTCTTGCTCGCATACGAAATAAAGAAACTTACTTTACAAGTGTTATGTTGATGGATTGCGCTAAGCTTAAACACTGGAAAGTTAAAGAATGGGTGGCCCTTATCAATGCGGGATTAACCTCTTACTCTGGCTGCATGTCAGGAGGACCTTCTGGAATGAACCATGACGACTTTGGGCCCTTGCCAGAGGAGTGGAACCACTTTGACCATTACGATGATACGACAAAACTAATCCACTACACAAACGTACCTACACAACCTTGGAAAAGGCCCGGCCATCCTTATCGTGGTGCTTTTCTTAGTGAATTAAAAGCTGCACTAGACGATGGCACTGTCACGGAAAAAGCTGTAGAAAAAGAAATCCAAGCCAAACATATCTATCCCAACATACTCCACGATATGGAAGAGTACGTCTCGAAATAACTCTAGAAGAGGCGCTTAAGCGCCCCTTCTCATCAATTGAGAAACAACAGCCTAAGAATAATATCCCTCCTATAGAATTAAGAATGCCATGGCAAACCTTTCACCCTCTAATAGGGTTACCTACTCATTGCTATAATGGAACTACCATGACTGTGACATTATCGGTGGTATCAGCTCTAAGTGCTGAGGAAACAAGCTTTTGAGAAATCTCCAAAATCGATTTCCCTTCTTTAGACATTTCCTGAACAATTTGATGTACATCTTTTATGCTTCCAACCAGCCCGTTTTTTCTTTGTTCAAAGAGTCCATCGCAAGCCAAGATAAGATGTGAGCGCTCATCCTTGATTTCAGCTAAAGAAAGCATCGTCACTTTTGATCTAGAGGTAATTTTTTTTACAAATCCCTCTCGTAAATATTCATTACCCAAGGCCCGACAAACATTTAATCCATTAATACGGCCATCATGAACAATTCCTCCTCTCTTATTTACACATTTATTAATTAGAGAGTCATTCGCTTTTGCATCGTAAGTAAAAGGGGTACATTTCTTACTGCTACTAACAAAAATTCTCGAATCTCCTGCATTTGCAACCCACAATTTATTATCTAAAACCATTGCCAGAGTAGCTGTTGAGCCAAAATACCTTTTTTTTATGTGAGGGAATTCTTTTTTTCTATACTTTCGAAACTCTTCATCTAAAGCTACAAATACTAGCTTAAGAGCATTGTAGATGTCGTAGTCGCAGCCATCTTGGGCTAAAATATCCATAACCTGTTGTAATACTCTTTGAATATTATCACGACAATACTGAGAGCAGTCAACTCCCATATCATGGTTTCCTTTTGACATATTGGATTTTCCATGTCCGTCAAATAAAGCATAAACTTTTGCTTGATGTTGCTGGCTACCTAAGGACACATTCATTGTAAAAGAACAGGCAGTGTCCTCCATGAACTTTCTTTTTCCTGTAGTGTGTGTTACTACCCCCTCATTAAATCGTTCGGTATAATATTTTCCTAGCGCATCATCTTCTTTATAGCAGTACTTAAGAATTGATTCTTTTTCGTGTTGCATTTGATCTTCTGCATACCCTAACCATTTTTTTATACTCGATTGCGCATCGCTGTCGCAATACTTTACATGCAGATCGATCCAGCAATACTTGGCTTCTTTAAAAATTTCCTGAATTCTTGTTTCCATTAAATTTTCAGTATCACTTAATTCTTCAGTGTCACTGGAAAATTCAAGGGCCGGTGTTCCTTCACGTTCAATATCTGACTCATATCCCTTTTCAGAGACATCTTTCATTACGTGATCAGGATAAACTTCTAAATCAAAAATTGTTTTTGTTCGTATTCCCATAATTCACCATCAATTAATTCTAGTATTTATTTACTAGTTGACTATCATACAGAAACAAATATATTTAGCCAAGGAATCTTAATGACTATAGTAAATGATGCAGTCGATCCTAGTAATACTACCTATAATATAAATTACAATCAACACGGGAAGAGCTGGAATCGTTTCTCGTTCAGAAAAAGGTTTGAAAGCTTAAATTTATCAAAAATTAAAGAAACAATGACTGTTGCTATTCCAAAAACTACAGTTCAAGCGACTGCTGAAGTTATAAACTCTTGTACTCCTGCTTCATTTTTACCTCTCTGTCCTGCAACGGCCGCAATAAATCAAACACAGTATTCTATATCAGAAGGCAGTTTTAACCATGCGGCAGAGTCGCGACTTCCCATCATCGCTCATAAATTACCAAAAGAAGTCACTGAGTCGACCGGAAAGGTCCTATCCTATTTGGCAAAACACACAAGTGAAATCTCAAAAATAAGCCTCATTGCCAGTGCCGCTATCCTTCCCTTCATTGGTAACCCCATACTTGCTGGGGCAATACTGGCTCCAGTTGCTTACGAAGTTTTAGACTCCTATCATTGGATTCCTAGAAATGTTAGTATCGCCATGGAAGGGTACATTCCCCTAATCACAAATGGTGTTGCTTTTATAGGTGGTGGCATCTTCGGAAAAATGGTCTCAGCAGCGAACTTGATTACAAATATCCCCACTGCGAATCAGTATATCCACAAAACGTTTGATGAATGGGCATCAAGGTACTTGGATCTTGAAGGTCCTACACTTAAAGAAATTGATGCTCCCATAAATATCAACCGCAATATGACATTTGATGAAATAAATAAAATACTAAAAGCTGAAGACGATGCTTTCGACATTTCAGTTTCTTCCTGTGCATCCCCAGCTAATGCAGCTTTTCAATTAAAAGAGGATTGCTACTTTCTAAAGTTCGTCAGATTGTGTAACGGTATCGACTGGAAAAATAACTATGAAACTCTACGTTCTAAGTTCTCTGACGACGAAAACTTTCTTGAGATTTTAAATAAAAAATTTCCTGAGAAAAAAATCACCCAGAAAAATTTTGATATCTACCTAGATCTACTCTCGAAGAATGAGGGCATCACTCCTCAAGTATTACTAAAAAGGCAAGTCACTGAACAAATGTTCGAATTTGTATGTATATTACTCGGAGAAAGATCCGTCGATGGGTCTAAACAAGATCTTAGTGAGGCAATTTCTTATTGCGGGCAAATACTCACTTATCTAAACACTTTGGATTCAAACATTCATCACGAAAAAATCGAAATCGAAGATATTTTAATGAAGCTGGCGATCGAAGGAGGTGAGTACTGCGCTCGCGGTATCAAAAGGGCTGCTAGAGAAGTATTAGATGGAATATACCAACAAAACCTTCATAAAAAGGGAGAGCATTGTAATCTAAGCGATAGATATGAACTTAGATTATTGGCTTGCCTTCAGCAAATGCGGCTTAAGATTGTAGAGAACTTTTACCTTAAATTTATCGAAGAGGTTATGAGCGTTGTAAATAACGCTGAAGAGGCTAAAAAAATACATATCAAAAATGAAACTACAGACAAACAAATTGCTGCTATTGCTCAAGACCTTGACACTTTAGATTTATACCGAAAATCTATCGTTCTTGGATTTTACCCACTCACTAATTTTGAAAGAAACTCTTTTTCTATTACTGAACTGATCATGTGGGGATCACCTCTTTATCCTTTCCGTGATATGCGTAATCATATGTATCAAATATACAAACAGAACTTAGGCGCCGCTATTCAAGAAATCGGAGAAATTTATTTTGCCGACTATCTTAGACGTATCATTAACAATAATACACATATGAGTGCAGAACAAAAAAAAGAACTCCTTGAGAAGTACACAGAGAGTTTTTATGGTGATAAAACCTCTCATGTATTTCACCGACTCATTTATGTAATGCTAGGCATACTCTCAAAGAAAGACAACTACGAGCCTATCGATGAGTGGACACTATTAGATGAGGAGGGTGAAACAACTTGGACAATGCTATAAAATACAAAATTCTATTGACCAATTCGTTTCCATGCATACCATGTAATACAAAGACATCCCTCAATTGGAGGCTTTATGGATCGTTGGCTTATTTACTGTGAAGAAAGGTTTCCTCTCCTCAATTACTTAGCTATAATTGCTGGGCTGTCATTTTCAGGTTTGGTTATTAGACATGGAGCTCCCAGCTTTGCACCTTTTTTATTTTCAATGATAGGGCTTTTTCTTATTTTCTTTCTTTATCGAATCATGGATGATACCAAAGATTATGAAGTTGACATCCTAGCACACCCCGACAGACCTCTTCCAAAGGTTCTATTTGCTGTTGATGAATTTAAAGTGGCGATAAACCTACTACAAATCGCTATGTTTGTTTTCGCGATGATTACCTGGATGCTTTTCTCCAAAATTGCTGGTATGACATACCTTATCATCGCTGTATACCTCTGGCATATGTATCGAGAATTTTATATTGATCACTGGATATCAAAAAAGCCAATCACCTATGGACTTACGCACCTTATCATCATTGTGCTCATTACACTTTTCCCTGTATCACTGACCCGACCCGAGCTAATATTAACTTTTTCTTTTCTTTCTTACGGATTTATGATTTTTGCCGCATTTTTCACCTATGATATTTGCCGAAAACTTGACGAACACGCACATCCCACTCTAAAGACATACCTGCAATACCACGGATTCAATAAAATATTTATTTTATGTGTATTTACTCTTATCATCTCTGCGGTAGGGGCTAAAGTAACAAGTATGCAAATACTTCTTTGGCCTATTGAGTTGGTGGTACTACTATCACTATGTATTGTTTACTTCGACAGGACAAAATGGGGTATTGCACAAGGTGCTGCAACGGCGTCGGTTTTTATACATGTATGGGCTGGGACGTTCTTTTACATTAAATCTATGCTGGGATAAAAAATCTCATTACAAAAAGTTATAACAATTCTCGAAGAATACCCAATAATTTTAAAGCGATAATGTCAACACACTTCATTTACTATTATCTTTATTACCTGACTTTATACAAAAAACAGAAAAACACAATAATTCTTGACTTTAATAAAAACAATTCACTAAAATCACCCATTACGTTTCTAACTTAAAGCGTTATAATGAATAATAAAACTAATATAAAGGACATATATCATGTCGATCACAGATATTAATGAACACCTAAGAAATGAAACTACTGACTATTCTATGAAAGAAGGCGTAGGTAAACACAATGCTCGTAGAGTTTTTAGTACGATTAAATTTGCTCTCGCAACAATTGCTACTTTTGGAATCATTTACCTGGTTTACTATTTCAAAAACCAAAAGAAAATCAATCAATTAAAGATCGGACTAGCTGATAATACACTTGTTCAACGCCAAATTCAAGTTTTAAACAACATAAAATCCCAAACGAAAGCTCTCAAAAAAGGACAAAATCTTTTTGATCATATAGTTAAGACCGTGGCAATCTCAGAACCCTCTTACTATGCCAAAAAAACAACAGATGCTGAAAGTATTGAAGGGGCTGCCAACAGAGAAAGAGAACACCGCTACCACTATCGCGGTTTAGCAGAAGACTTTGATCCAGAGGAACACCCTGAGTTATTCTCAAAAAATAGCTCCGCCGAACACCTCTACCAAAGTGCCTTTACACATGTTTTTGAAGAATTGATCAACGATCCAAACATCCGCTTTTCAAAAAATAGAGAATTTCATAAAAGTGGACTTTTTAACCAACAAAAAAGTGCTTTCATTAGACTTATCATTCTAGACCTTATCAAAGAAGCTGAACTAGAAACCCCCGCTTGTGGTCAAGGTAACCCGGACAGTCATCTTGAAATTCTTAAATTAAACAATAATGTATCCGTTAGCAAAGTGACAAGCACTCAGGTTTACCAAAAATCAAAAAAGGGCTCTTACGAAACCGGTCTAATGTATTTAAGCCGTGATGCATTTACCCCCTTAAACGACGGTAATATTTCTGGAGAAATCGATCCAATTGGAGTCAAGTGGATCCTTGAAAAAACCAGCCCTGAAGACCTTAAAACTCTCAAATATTTTTTACTACGATCTTTCCTCCCTGAGGATAGTCCTCTTCTAACTAATGTATCTAGTAAAATAGAACCATCCAACGATTTAGGGTACGCTGCAGCAATGATTGAAAAAATTGCTAGTGGAGTGGAGAAGCGTTTTTCAAGCCAATTTAATGTTCTTTGGGAGTGCTCTGCTAAAGATACAGAAGGTAATCTTCCAGAACAAAACGAAGAAACCCCCTTCGCCATTAAAGCGTCGAATCGTGTTTTTTCAAAAAAAGTACCAAACAAACAAACAACGAATAAAGCTGCGACCGTTACCCTTAATATTTTAAAAGGTATCGGTATATTTTTTGCAAACATCCTAACATTAGGCATCTACTCGATTGCGAAATATATCATTATAGAAAACCGTATTGACAGATTAAACCCCACTACGAAACCAAAACGCCTCGCCACGCAGAAAAAGTTATACCAAGAAATAGCAAGTTCTAGAGCTCGTTTAGATGAAGAAATAAAATCTTTTAGTGAAAACCCACCTATTAAACTCGGTATCGTGAACGAGACTGACCCCTTAAAATCCCACCAAAAATCTGACCTTGATGAAGAAGCTATTATCATGGAGCCCCCTGAAGACGATAAAAAGTTTGAGAAGTTATTTGCCTGGAGACTTTCGACTCCTGGATCTTTAGTCAACACAACGATGGACGAACTCCTTCACACCGCTTTTGATAAAGCCTATGAAGATTTAATGGAATTAGCTTCAGATGGCGAAATTTCTTTTTCAAGAAATGAAAACCTAAAATATTTTAATGTAGACATGCCCAATGGAAATGCTCAGCAAAAACCTCTAACGCGCTTAGTTGTTTTTGATTTGATCAACAATGCATCACTCACTAAACAAAGTGGGAAGTACCAACTTCATTTAAATGATGCTTTAATTGTTGGCAAATCTCAACCAACAGAAATTTTCAATATTAGCACTCAAAACACAGAGCGTCTGTACCTTGATGAAGATAGTTGGACTCCCCCTCCAATTAGGGATAACCCTATAAATCCTATTGGCAAAGGAATTGATCCTATCGGTGTAAAATGGCTATTAGAAAAACTTTCTGACTATGAACTTAGCAATCTCCTCACATTACTGTTAGACGAATACTACCCAGAAGAAAGCGACAAGTTAAAAGAGGCGAAAAATTTCATTAACTCTAATTCAAGGGCAAGCTTAAACGTAGTTCGAGCATTCAATATGATCTGTGAGATTTCAACATCAATTGATACGCGCTATAAAAAACTTATTCAAGCTCTTTGGGTCAAAAACGCCAATGATGACGATGATGACGCACCGATGCCTCCAAACAAAACGCCAATAGATATCCCTGATGCCAAAAATATACCAGCGTTTAACAGGGTTGAGTGGGTACCAGGTGTACCAATGACTAAAAAATTACAAAAAGCTTTTGACATCTCAAAAAATCGCCTTTCTTTGATATGGGACAATTTTTCTGAAGAAGACTTATTACATCCCATGAGAAAAGAAATCCGAGGCAAAAACTTCTATCTTACGCATTTCGATCTTGTTCAAAACTCAACGGAAAACGGCACTCCGGACCTATCTGGATTAGCGCTGTACAATCAACAGTTTTACGAAAAACACGAGTTGTTTGGAGGAGGATGCCTTTATGGAGCACTGACATGCTCGCTATTCCAAGAAACTAGCCTTAATAGCGACCATGCAAAACTCGTGAAAAATGCCATGGCTGATTATTTAGATCTTCACAAAGATGAATATCGAAATAAAATCCAAACAGAAATTGGCATGGAACTCCCAAACTTTCAAAATTGGCTACGCGCTGAATATCCAGATAATCGAGGAATGGGATTAACTGACCTCGAAGCAGAAATTTTCGCATATACTTTTGGAATAAGAGTAGAAATTTTTTCTGAACAAATGCCGTCCACTGTCAATGAAGATGGACTAATTCAAGCGACCACGTCATATGGACCAAGAACTAAAGAGTGTGTCTTCCTGCGAAATAAAAGCGGATTCAGTTGGTATGCAGCGCAGCCAACGCTTAAAGAACCCGATGTAAATGACCTCTCAAATAGAGCAGAGGCCATTCGTAGACACAACTTGGTATGGTCCCATCGAGCTTACGACTGACCTGCGTGATAACTAGGTGAGGATGAATCTATGATTAGCGCAATTGCTACATTTTCATCCTCAGATTAATTACATTTTTTCTAAATTACTTCTATAAACCCGATTTGGAGACAAATCGGGTTATATACGGAATTAAATTGGAAATTACGCTCAATAGTCAGAAGCAAAAATTTCTGACTATTAAGCGTAATTTCCAGTTTAATTCCGTATAAATCTTACATTTTCATAAAAAAAACATTTTAGGAATAATACAAATCCAAAAAAATAGGATTTTCAAAATTAAAAAAACCGCGATTACTATCAAATCTTTTGGTGAATATTAACTCCTGACCACTTGCGGGTATTATATATATCTGTTAATATATTATGATCTATTAACGAAACTTTTAACTAACTCAGCTTAGCATGAGTACAGGCTTATATTTCCCTAAGGTTAAGGGAGATGCGATTCTGGGCGCATGCTGACAAGAAGAGGATCAGTGAATAATGGAAAAGCGAAAAACATGGCAGCTATTTCTCATAATTGCGGTATTTGTGCTCACGATTTACAATATTCTGCCCACAATTACCTACTATAGCAATCCTTTAAGGGATCCTATCGATGCAGTACGTGCAGAAAACATTTCAACGACGATGATCAACAGAGTCAACTCCTTGGAGGGTGATTCAATTGACTGGATCGAATCTTTCGGTAAAAACCTAGGAGCACGACCAAAGTCAGTGGCTTTAAATAAAGATGATCCACAATTGATATCAGTCAAATTTGACAATGCAAAAGATGCAAAACTTTTTAGACATTTTTTGGCTAGAGCGGGCAACCTTATCCCTTTTGTCCCTGCGCAATTGGATCCGGTCAAGAGTGCTGCTTTAGAAGCAGAAGACCCCAATGAAGTGCTGGTTACGCGTCAGATTGCTGTGCGATTAGACCCTGCAGAGGTCAACAATTTATTTCGTTTTTCTCCTAAATACGATGAAAATGGATCAATCGCTCAATTTTATCGCGAAGTGATCGACGATCGCGTTACCGAGTTGGCACTTGCCTTTGGAGGTCCTAGCAAGCAAGCGACACAGTTAGCGGTTATCGTAGATAATCCCACGGACAACCGCTTTGATGATATGGCTATTAACCTAGCCAAAAATATCATTGAGACTGAAAAGTATCTGGGAAAAACAAATCCGATCCTCAAAAGATGGTACAGCAGTTTTTCACAAATCGACCGTCCTGATGCTAAAGACCTCATTCAAAAGTATGTTGCACGCCTTAAAACAACGAAGACCCGAATAGATGGATTTGCCAAAAATATAGGCGACGAAATTGCTCGAGGTAAAGAAAAAGGTGAATTTGCTACTCCAGAAAAGGAAGAGAGTTTTGCTCAGTTCACAAAACAAAGTGAAATTATCGCCGCTGCGATATCTACAATTGAAAAAAACATCGCCCTTTTCCAATCAGGCAAAACACCGCTTACGCGTGCTGAAATAACAGCGGCTTTGGCAAAAGGCGCTGAAGTGATGAGTGACGACAACATTCAGTCATTATCTCTAGAAGGTCGAAATCCTTTCGTGGAAGCTTTCACAATAGACTGGGATAATGATCAAGCCCTCGTTAAATTCTATAATGACGTCGAATCCATACGCAATGGAGACAATGGCAATGAATCATCAGCTTACCTAAAAGACAAGCTCAATTTGATTCTCATCAACGACATAGCGCGTGCTTCGAGCATTTCTGATGAAAGCATCAATCCTAGTGGCGATACATTTGCTACAAACTTTGCAAACTTAACAAACACGCGCGGAATACTCACTTTTAATTTAGGGTTTCTCGCTGAAATGCAAAGCGAACAAATTGAAAAACAGCTTGCCAAAGGGTGGACTCCTGAACATGTAGACCTCAACAGCGAAAATTACCCTATCCGTGGTTACAAAGCATACCAAGGAGAAAGCTCTGACAGCCAAAGGCTCGGCCTTGTTGTTTACTCGCCTGCAATGTTTGCTGATCAACCCCCAGAAGGGTTCCGCAAAGGGTCTATTTATGTGATCGCAAAGGGACTCAATGCTATCGATCAAAAATACAAGCAGTATCCAAACTCACCTGAGAGCAAGCAATTTGAAAGTGATCTCAAAGAGCTTAATGAGATCATGCAGCAAAATGGATTCATCGGCTATTCTGGTGCTTCCTATGGCATAGCCCCTTCCTATAAGAACGACTACATCTTTGAGCTTGACGACTACTATGGTAACATGGTCAAAGCTACTCGCGAAGACTTTAAAGTTCATGGAAGTAAAAGGTTTGCCGTTCTCGATCTTACAGATGTCGAACAAAGACTTCTTGCAAGAAACAAAATCGAGGATCAGATTCAGGAAGACCTCCTCAAGTGGAAAGAGGAATACGATCAAGCTCAGGTCAACCTCGACCCATCTGCAAAATATATGGTACCTCCACCAACTAAAAACCCGTACTGGGAAAATTTCAAGCTCAGTGCTGCTAAATATGTACGTGGTGACGACCGCAAAATCCTAAAGTGGGGTCTCGACCTCTCCGGTGGTAAAACGGTACGTATTGGCCTTCGCGACCAAAACAACCGTCCGGTGACAGCACCCGAAGACCTGAATCAGGCAGTCAACGAGCTATATACACGTATTAATAAAATGGGTGTATCGGAGCGAACAATCCGCATCGAAAATGACAATATCATTCTCGACTTCCCCGGTTCTCAGGGACTTTCAGCTGCAGATTTAATCAAAGCATCAGCCATGTATTTTCATATTGTCAACGAGAAATTCGCACCGACGAATACGGCAATACGCGAGCAGGTTAATGAGTTTCTACAAAACGTATGGAACGAAGCTGTTGTTACAAACAGAAAAGATGTTGAAAGTATCAACGAGATCGCTTGGAAGCAGCTCGGTGGTGATGAAACTGACGGAGAGATCCGCCCACGCGGTGAAACAGCAAAAACTTTATATGACAATGGTCTCAGATTTGCTAATCCTGCAGAAAAAGGCGTAAGCGTTTCTTTCGATGACACGCTTTCTGCTATAGCCATGATGCGTGGAGAAGATTTCTCCGAATGGAAAGGTCAGTCTCACCCATTGATGGTTGTGTTCCACAACTACGCATTAGAAGGATCAAGCTTAACAAATGTTCGCGTTGGATACGATCCTTCTAAAGGAAATATCCTTACATTTGAAGTCAAGGGGTCCTACGACCATACAGATGGTAGCCCTCGAAATGATTTCTACCAGTGGACTTCACAGTTTGCTAAGGATCAAATTCAAGGAACAGCTAAAGAAACATACACGAAAGGCCGCGGCTGGCGCATGGCTGTCATCCTCAATGACAGAGTCATCAGCCAACCGACGCTAAGCTATCCGATTCGCGACGCAGCTTCTATCGAAGGAAGCTTCACACAGCGAGAAATCGATCAACTAGCAGCGGACCTAAAAGCGGGATCATTAAGTTTTACTCCGCATATCTTATCTGAGCAAAACGTAAGTCCTGACCTCGGGCGTGAAGAACGTACGAAGGGTATTGTTGCATCGTTGATCGCTCTTACTTTAGTCGTCGTCGCTATGGTCAGTTATTATCGCTTTGCCGGTGTAGTCGCCTCTTGCGCAGTGTTATTTAACCTACTGATCATGTGGGGAGTCTTGCAAAACTTAGGAGCAGCTTTGACTCTACCTGGTATTGCTGGTATCGTCCTTACCATTGGTATGGCTGTCGATGCTAACGTGCTTGTCTTTGAGCGTATTCGCGAAGAGTTTAAGATTTCTGGACGCATCGCAACGGCAATACAAACCGGTTACCGCAAAGCGTTTAGCGCTATTATTGACTCCAACGTTACCACAATATTAGCAGCAATTATTCTGCTACAGTTTGACTCAGGGCCAATCAAAGGTTTTGCTGTCACGCTAATTATTGGTATTGTTTCGTCAATGTTTACTGCCTTATTTATGACTCGCTACTATTTTGCTGGCTGGGTGAAAAACCCTAAAAACACAAAGCTTTCTATGGCCGAGTTCATTGGTGATACTAACATTGACTTTTTGAAGTATCGTAATCTTGCTTTCACAGCATCGCTTGCTATCGTCTTAGTGGGTAGTTACCTGTTCGTTTCTCAGCAAAACACTATGTTTGGAATGGACTTTACAGGTGGTTACTCCTTGACACTTGAAGTACAAGACCAACCGGAAGTTGAATCTTATCGCGTCAAAGCTACCGATGCTCTACTCGCTGCTGGTATCAGTGAAAACGATGTAGATATCCGAGAGCTAAGCCGACCGACACAGCTTCGTGTTCAGCTTGGTGTAGGAACTGAAGAGGTCAACCAACCTTTCCACGATCTACCACAAACTCTTGCAAATGGTAAATTCACTTATGGATACGAAAGTAATCCACGCCTAGCATGGGTAGTAACGTCCTTGCAAAAGTCTGGAATAGAAATCCCCGACAGTCAATTGGAACAGTTAGATAAAAACTGGACCGTGATGAGTGGACAATTCTCCGACTCAATGCGAAATAATGCAATCATGGCCCTAAGTGTAGCGCTCGTTTGTATTTTAGCATATATCACTCTACGATTTGAGTTTAAGTATGCTGTTGCAGCCGTTGTTGCACTAACTCACGACCTTCTGATCACACTAGGAATTTTAGCGTTTTTCCATAAACTTGGATTCGCGGTACAGATCAACCTAGAGATCGTTGGTGCGCTCATGACAATCATTGGATACTCTTTAAATGATACCATTATCATTTTTGATAGGATCCGTGAAGACCTCGTTCTTTATCGCAAGAAGTCATTCTCAGAAATTATCAACCACGCATTGAATGTTACTTTAACGCGTACGTTGATGACGTCGGGAACAACCTTGCTGGTATTGTTCACATTAGTGATGTTAGGTGGTAAGTCTATATTTGGATTCTCCCTAGTGATGACAATCGGTGTCATCGTAGGAACACTATCCTCACTATTTATCGCTTCTCCTGTAATGTTATTCATTCACAATCGTGAAGTTCAACAGCATGAGGACCACCACGCGAAACCTCGCAAAGTGTAGTCGATCGACTCTTCACCTTCTAAAACCCCAGTTATTTCTGGGGTTTTAGAAAATGTATCTTGCTTCACGACCAAAAAAACGGTAGAATGAGTCACGCGGATACATTTATCATACAGAGGCACTTGGGTAAATCAGATACACACATTATTGAATTCCCTCTCATGATCTAAATGTCTCCTAATTTATATTTTGGAGCTTTATGACCCTTTCCTGGTACAACCAAGCAGATAACCCCATATGGGTACCCCCGACGGCAAATCCCGAACTAGTGGAAAGTATCGTCAAGGAATTCAAAATCCATCCCGTAACCGCGCAAGTCCTTGTCTCACGCGGACTTACAGATCACGAACTCATCCATAAATACCTATATGCGAAGCTTCCCGACTTACACGACCCTTACCTCATGTCTGAAATGCCACAGGCTGTTGACCGCGTGTGTCAAGCTCTCCGAAACAAAGAAAACATCCTTATCTATGGAGATAACGATGTCGATGGAATGACAGGAACTGCACTACTCACAGAATTTCTTCGTTTTATCGGTTGCAATGTCTTTTTCTACGTAACGACAAGAAGCACGCAACGTCAAAGCCTGATCGTCGAAGCCCTCGAGTATGCACAGAAAAATGAATGCAAACTGCTAATCACCGTCGATTGCGGAATCACCGCTGCGAACGAAATTGCGCAAGTGATCGAAAAAAATGTCGATGTCATCATCACCGACCATCACGTTCCGACTGACACGATTCCCAACTGCGTAGCAACTTTAAACCCAAAACTCTACAACAACCCCTACCCAAATAAAGACTTAACTGGTGTCGGTGTCGCCTTTAAACTTGCTCACGGCATCACGAACAAGCTCGTTGGAGACGGAACCATTTCCCCAAGAAAAATCGACCTCAAGCGCTACCTCGACTTAGTAGCACTCGGAACCATCTCGGACATGGGCGCTCTCCTAGGTGAAAATCGCATCCTCGTGCGCTATGGCCTCAAACAGCTTGGAAAAAAAACGCGGGTAGGATTAAGCAAGCTTATCTCACTATCAGATCCAGATGTCGACTTCAGCGATCTCTCCACATTTACAATTGCCTCCAAAGTTGCACCTCGCCTTAATAGCCTAGGGCGAATCGATGATCCCACAAAGGGTGTGCAAATGCTGCTTATCCGCAACACAGCAATGGCAGAAAAAATGGCGATTGAACTTGACCTCAATAACACTGAGAGACAAAGAATCGAGCGACTAGTGGCTACAGATGTAGAAAACACCATTGTTAAATCACCTGAAATCCTCAATGACAGAGCGATTGTGATGGCTTCTGAAAAGTGGCATCCCGGAGTTATTGCAATTATTTCTACGCGCATATCCAAGTATTACCACCGACCTACTGTGATGATTGCGATTGAAAACAACGTAGGAAAAGGGTCCATTCGTTCTATCCCTGAATTCCCCCTACTTGAAGTTCTAAAAAGCTGCTCTGATATCCTTCTAAATTTCGGCGGACATGATTTTGCAGCAGGGCTTACGATCAAACCCGAGCACATCCCTGAATTCAAAAGACGGTTTATCAAGGCGGCAAACGACAAACTCAAAAACCACGATATCATGACGAAGCTTCGCCTCGATGCAGAGATCCGTTTTGAAGACATCACTTTTGACTTCATGGAATCCTTACGCCTTCTCGAGCCATTTGGCAACGAGAACCCTCAACCAATTTTATACTGTAACGCACAGCAAGCGTGGCCACCAAAAGTTGTCGGCAGGCACTTAAAATTATACCTCGTCGACGATGGGCGTATGTTTGAGGGATTTGCCCATGGAAAGGCTTCACACAGTCCACAGCTACGGCGTCCAAACCTGACTTTACAGACGGCCTTTACACCGCAAATCAATAGTTATCAAGGTTTAAGCATTCTGCTAATGATCAGAGACTTCAAAACACTGCCGGAAAACGAACAGTAAGACAAGTCTTTCTCTCCCATAATCATGCTTAGCTACAAAGACGCAGCAAGCGTGTACTGCGTCAACGTCAGAGACTAATCTTTCGTGTAAATCGGTAAGTCCGTGTAATAATTTAGAAGAAAACGTCTCTCTGAATGATGAAAAAGTTCTTCCAGTTGACTAACAATACCATGGTCATACCCTATATTATTAGGCGCGCAGATTGAATTGTAAAAACGAAGACTTTGCACATTTCTACACATCGTAACCATATCGATAACGCTTTGCTCAGTGACATCCCAGTCCTCATTTTCTTCTCCAAAATCAAAGAACACGGATTTTAGATTCGGACAGTGTGTTTTTAAACAGTCGACTCCAGAATCATCAAATTTCCCTGAAAGGATATATCGAACGCTTTCTAATTTATCTGCGGAGCGTTTAACGATTGAGTTAAACTGTTCAACAGAAGCATTAGTACAATTATCGATCGCGATAGAAACAAGGGGAGGGCTACTTTCTAGTAAAGTACTAACATGATCAGATGTTAACTCTTCATTACCGTTTCCTATCAGCTGCAAGTGGGTAATATTGCTTAATTTAGAAATCATGAGGTTTACTATATGACTGACCTGATCGTGTATTTTTACCGAAGCTCCCCCTTCAAATAAAACAGAAAACAACTTCACAACACTTGAATGATTCTTTAAAATCGTATGAAAAAAAGTTAACTCTTTCGCAGAGATTGCAGAGCGCATCTTTAGAAAAACATCGATTCTCTGAGATGCCATTATAGAGAGCATTTTCTTTATGCTTTCTATATGTTCCTTTGTAACTGCCACCTTTCCTTTCACCCTAGAATAAGTAAGGGAAACCCTATTTTTTCCAATAAAATCAAACTTTATCCCATTCAATTCATCGTTAATTTTAGCTATCGCAAAATACTTAACCTCATCAATCTTAGACTCAAGACCCACCTCTAAAAGATCGATGAAATTCTGTGATATATTGTCAAAAGCCCATTTAATAACATCAGAGCGGAGGTCGGCCATTTGATAGAATGAACAAAACTTAAACACCTTATCTAAATTTTTTTTAGTTCTACTATCGAGATTGCAATTAAGACCTGAAATTTTTTTGTTTACTAGCCACTCTTCGACAAGACTCAGACAATCGATATCATCACTAGAGAGTGAAAGACGGTGATCTGCAAATTTTTGAAGATTGATAAACTCATCACCTCTCGAATACTCACTTGTAGCATTAAGAAGAAATTTATTCAGTGCAATTTCCCGTTTAGAATTTGCAAACGAACAGTCTATTTTTGCAAGTTTCTCTCCAAATCCTGAATCATTAAACGTTTTATATGCAACTCTTGCAATTAAGGGGTCCAGCCTACCTTTAGCTGCAACTAATTCAATTTTTTCAATTAACGTCTCACCAAACGAACTATTCGCTTTAAGCCACTCGCTATCTTCTAACAAGGTTTTTATTGTTTTATGAAAAAAACTTACATCCGACTCTATATTAGCCAGTAATTTTTTTATCTGATCTACATTATCTACTTGGAAATTACATTGCGTTTGAATCAGGCCTGAAGAAACAGTCATTATCCCCCCTATAAAGATAAAAAATTCTTTTATAATCCATTTTAGGGACAATAGCAACTTTGATTCTTTAACGCTATCACTTTTTAATTGGAGAAAAGGGACGATTCAAAATACCCCAAGTGATCCCCGGGGTATTATTTATAAATAAACTTAAATTAGCTCGCTTGATCTTCTTGAACTTGTTTTTTATTAAGATGATTATCTCTATAGTTCTGGATGTCGTCAGTATGAATAACCCAAGCAGCACCTTTACGCTGTGCTTTCATATAACCGATGCGAGTGGCATAGTATATTTTCTGAGCTGGAACTTCTAGTATTTTGGCGACTTGATTTACAGAATAATATCCTTTTTCATTATCAAAGATTAGTTCTCCATCGTGTGTAGACTTAGAACGCGAATACTTTTGTGCACGATAGTGTTCAAGATCACGAAGATTAATTGTCCAGCGAGTAGACTCTTTCTTCGCCTTCAATTTCCCTAGTTTAATAGCTATGTATATAGCTTGACGGGTAACGTTATTAATACGAGCAGCTTCTGTGATAGAAACGTACTTATCTTCATTCGAAGGAAGGCTTTCGGCTCTTTCTTCTGTAATAAAAGCTTGGTTTTGCATGTTTTCTTCCATATTTTCAGGCATTTCTACCTCCTTGTACTTACAAGTCTAAAAATTAATAATAATATAAAATAAATTCTACTCTTTATATTTATAGTTTCGCCCATTTTTCAATTGAAACAGAAACTAAACACCAAATCCGAGACTAAAAGGAAAAAACACACCTTTTTTTAACAACAATTTGGTTAACTATTTTTTTCTTGTGATTTATACATTAAGAGTACTTTTCACACATATTAAAGATAGATTATACTTAAAAAATATTTTTTGATCAAGTGAAAACAACATAAATTTTAAATTTCTCCTCAAAGTGCAATATTATGGCAGTACACAAAAAATAAAGATAATTACGAACATTTTCACACTCATTAAACCTCCTCTTTTTAAAAAAAATGAATCCTATTCAGCTTTTTACAAGATGGAAGCTAGCATTTTTCTTATCGAATGAGTACAATCGAACTTACCACTATATCACTAGTAAATGTAGGGCCGTTTATGTTTAAGTATACGTTTTATTTCCTTGTCTTCTTAACTTCTATAACCGGTATTCAAGCAAAGCTACCCGACCTCACCCCCGAAAAAACTGTCAAAACTTCCAATGACATGCTTCAACTCCACGCGTCTCATACTGAAATCACTCCAGAACTCATGAAACGAATTTTCCAAAATTTTCTAGAAGAACTAGACCCCGCAAAAACATACCTCATTAAATCCGATATCAACACCTGGCTAGAACCTTCCGATGAGATCCTCGCAAACTCTATCACTCAATACAAAAACGGAAACTTCGTAGTCTTTGACGAAATGTACGAGGCCATGGTTTGTGCTATCGACTGCCGTTCAGACATCGACCGCGAACTTGATATCGCCGAACTCCCAAAAAAAGTCGATCCGACAGAATTTAAGGACATGCAGTGGGTCGAAAACAAAGAAGAACTTCAAGAACGCCTCAAAAAAATTCGTTCTTTACAGATTGAAACAGCTTCTAAATTAAATGAAGAACTCAAAGAAAAATCCCTTCAGCGTATCGCAAAACGTCAATCTAAAAACGAAGAGGAAATTATAAACCCCGATAAAAAACATCGCCAAAAGCTGATTCTAACAAAAATTTTAAAAGCAACTGCTTCAGCTCTAGATACCCACACTGCTTACTTCACTCCTGAAGAGGCCAAACAGTTCATGATCAATGTCCAACAAAGACTCTACGGCATTGGCGCACAGCTTAGAGACGATGTGAGTGGTTTCTCCGTCGTCAAAATTGTCGAAGGAGGCCCTGCCTACAACGGAAAAGAACTTAAAGCGGGCGACCGCATCATTGCTGTCGACGGCGAACCTGTAGTTGGAATGGGCATCGAAGAAGCTGTCGAGCTTATCCGCGGTGAAGAAAACACACCTGTTATACTGACTGTTATACGAGAAGAAGGTGAAGAAGACAACAAAGTAGAATCTAAGCTTGATATCACCATAACGCGCGGAGAAGTTGTCCTCAAAGAAGCTCGATTTGAATCCTCATACGAACCTTTTGGTGACGGTGTTATTGCTTACTTAAAACTCCATACATTCTACCAAGACCCTGAAAGTGCCTCGGCAATTGACCTCACAAGGGAATTAGAGAAAATCAAAGCAGATAATAAAGTTAAAGGTGTTGTTCTCGACTTACGCTACAACTCGGGTGGTATGTTATCGCAAGCTGTTGCTGTCACAGGACTCTTTATTACAAAAGGCGTTGTTGTCTCTATCAAAGACAACACTGGCCATGTGCAACACTTACGTGACCTCGACGGAAAAAGCCTATGGGATGGCCCTTTAGTCGTTCTTGTTAACAAAGCGAGCGCCTCTGCTTCGGAAATCGTCGCGCAAACCTTGCAAGATTATGGGCGAGCAATCATCGTCGGCGATGAAAGCACTTTTGGAAAGGGATCTTTTCAAACGTTCACTCTCAACTCACAGTCTGGAGAAGTAAACCCTGACGGAGAATACAAGGTTACACGCGGACGCTACTATACTGTATCAGGAAAAACCCCACAATTATCGGGTGTAAAGTCCGATGTGGTATTAGCTGGCCCCCTCTCTGAAGTAGAGATTGGCGAGCAGTACGCTAAATACCCTTTAGAGGGCGACAAAATAAAAGAAAATTTTGACGACGATCTCAGCGACGTCCCCTTTTTACAAAGAGACCGCATCCGCATGCTCTATAAATTTAACTTACAGCCAAAACTCACCCGGTTTACTCAACACTTAGATCGACTTCAAGGAAATTCAGACTACCGCATCGCCAACAACAAAAACTATCAGTCTTTTCTTAAAGAACTTAAAAAGAAAAAGAAAGACATCGAAGAAAACGACGAAGAAGAGTTTGGACAAAATGATCTCCAGTTAACAGAGGCTGTGAATATCATCAAGGACCTAATAGTCCTAGACGAATTAGAAAAGCCGACAAAAGAATAACTTTATTGATACGGCCATTTTTAAATCCAATTCGGGGTCGCAATCGGGGCCAAAGCCTTGCTGTTGGACGTGGGTACAAACTGGGTTTTAATTGATAATTCGTAGGACCCTAATTGCAATTGATATAAAAGCATTATTAGCATGCAATAAACTCCTTCATTGGCTATACTAATGTCTTCATACAATCAATATTTTTAAGGATTTATCAATGACAATACGTACACGTATCGCCCCTTCTCCTACGGGAGACCCCCATGTGGGAACAGCATTTATGGCTTTATTTAACATGATCTTTGCCCTTCACCACGACGGAAAATTTATTCTCCGCATCGAAGACACTGATCAAGCTCGCAGCCGGCCAGAGTACGAACAAAACATCTATAAATCTTTAAAATGGTGCAATATCCAATGGGATGAAGGTCCCGATATCGGCGGTGAATACGGCCCATATCGACAATCTGAAAGACTAGAGATCTATAAAGAATACGCAGACCGCCTACTCAACGAAGGCAAAGCGTACAAATGTTTCTGCACAGCCGAAGACCTTACTGAAATGCGCGAAATTTCCAGAAAGCAGGGAGGCCGTCAAGGCTATGATCGACGCTGTCGCAACCTCAGTGCAGCAGAAATAGAAGAAAATGAAAAAGCTGAAAAGCCCTACACTATTCGACTAAAAGTACCCCTCAAAGGCGAATGCGTCTATGAGGATGCCATCAAAGGCCGCATCACAAACCCATGGGCTGACGTCGACGACCAAGTTCTTATGAAATCCGATGGATTCCCGACCTACCACCTCGCAAATGTTGTCGACGACCACTTAATGAAAATTACCCATGTCATCCGCGGAGACGAATGGATGAGCTCTGTACCCAAACATGTATTGCTGTATGAATATTTTGGCTGGACGCCACCGACGTTTATGCATATGCCTCTACTACTAGGAACTGACGGTAAAAAATTATCAAAAAGAAAGAACCCAACCTCGATATTTTTCTATAGAGATAGCGGTTACCTTGCCGAAGCCTTCATTAATTTCTTGTCTCTGATGGGATACAGCATGACTGGTGATCGTGAAATTTACCCTCTTAACGATATAGTCAAAGAGTTTGATGCAAAGCGTATCGGTGTCTCTGGCGCCGTCTTTGACGTGAAAAAGTTGGACTGGATCAACCAGCAATATATCATTAACAATATCCCTGAAAAAAACCTGTGGGAACGCCTACAAGAGTGGCAGTTCAACGATGAATTTATGGGTAAATTGATGCCTCTTGTGCATACCCGCATTAAAACATTTGGCGATTTCATGGATATGTGCGACTTTTTCTTTATCAACAACTTGAAGTACACTCCCGAGCTTTTTGCAACAAACAAAACTTCCTCACAAGTCGCTTGCTACATTATGCAGTGCATTATTTGGATTCTAGAAGCAAAAGAAGATTGGAGCGGGCAAGCCTTAAACGAAGCTTCCCGAGAAGTCGCTGAAATGTTTGGTGTCAACCATAAGAAAGTGATCATGCGCGTGCTCTTTGCAAGCATTATGGGAAAACAGCAAGGGCCTCCTCTATTTGATTCTGTTGACACTCTTGGTAAGGACCGTACGCGTGCACGCTTTTTGAAATCGATTGAATTTTTAGGTGGCATTTCCAACAAAAAAGCTTCGCTACTGAAAAAAAGCTTCGAAAATCAAGATTGTAAAGAGTTAGTTAACGACTAAAAATGCGAACTTCTGCCATAATGAAATTATGATGGAATCTCTACTACAATTTTTCTGGGAGAGAGAATGGCTGATTCAGCTATCGGCCATTCTAATCTTTGTAATCATTTTCAACTTCGTTATCAAAAAGATAATCAAGGGCTTACAGCAACGTTTCTCTAAACGTGAAAGCTACTTGCTCGCCGGTTTTTTTGAAGCTGTCGACGCTCCCCTTTACACCTTTGTGTGGATTTTTGCGACCATTTACTCTCTTACCGTCATCGACAAAACGATTCACGACGCTCCCATGTATGGAGAGCTTCCCGATGAAACATTATTTTTTACGGGTATTATCCTCTTCGGGTGGTTTTTATTCCGCTGGAAACAGCAGGCTGTCAAAGCCATGACCTCCATGAGTTTTCTTGGAAAGGTCAACCTCGATCCTCATCGCATTAACGCTGTAGACAAACTACTGACTATTATCATTGTATTCGTTGTTACGATTTGGTTACTGGAGGCTACCGGCCAAGGAGTAGGCACTTTACTAACTATTGGTGGGATAGGCGCTGCAGCTATCGGCTTTGCCTCTAAGGAGTTTATCGCTAACTTTTTTGGCGGGTTTATGATCTACATCAACACTCCCTTTCATATTGGTGATGTGATCGACATACCGAGCCGAAGCACAAGAGGTGTTGTGGAGGAAATCGGCTGGTACTTAACCCGTGTTCGCGATATTGAAAAGCTCCCTATCTACATTCCGAATGCTATGTTTTCGCAATTTATTCTCATTAATATGTCTAAGCGGTCCCATAGACGGATCAACGAAACCGTTGGGGTACGTTACGAGGATTACGAGCTTGTAAAAGATATCATTGCCGATATTAAACTACTTATTGACAATCATCCAGAAATCGATCAAGACCAAAATAAGTTAGTATATTTCAGCGCTTATGCTGATAGTACCTTAGATATCACCCTAGCCGCTTATACGCGAATTACAGCAATTAAGCCTTTTAACGAATTTAAAGAAAGTATTTTATTTTCCGTCTATGACATCATCAGAAAGCATGGCGCTAACTTTGCCTACCCCACAATATCTATCGATAAAATGGTCACCTAAATTCCACTAGTAAGTAAGTTCAAAATAGGATAAAATATTGTTGCTACATATAACGTGAATTAACTGTTGCTACATATAACGAGAATTTAATGTTAACAATTCCAAACTTGATATCTATGATTCGCATCCCTTTGGTGTTTGTGTTTCTATCTCAAAATTTATTTGCTCGAATCGTCGCTATTCTCCTCGCTAGTGTAAGTGATTTTTTTGATGGTTACCTTGCAAGGAAGTTTGATCAGACCAGCCGGTTTGGCACAGTACTCGATCCTATCGCTGACAAATTTTTTGTAATCGTTGTCCTATGCGTCTTCATTAAAGAAGGTAAAATTTCTTACCCAGAGCTCTGTGCCATGTTATGTAGAGATTTCTCCGTTATCCTTTTTGGAGTCTACCTCATTCTCACCAAAAATTTCGGCCGCTATCATTTCAGATCAATTTGGTCCGGAAAAATTTCTACTGCACTACAGCTATGTGTTCTGATGGCCCTTACATGTAATGTGACAATTCCCACCTACCTCTACTCAATTTTTGTAGCCCTTGGTGTCGCAGCTCTCGTCGAACTATACCTCTCTGACCATTCCTTTATTCCCACCGAACTCAGAAAAAACAAATCATAGCCCTGCATATCGAACGTAGAGTGCTTTAAAAATTTGTAATTCTATTATATTCGACACTATTTTTGGTTACGCTACCATTTTTACTCAGGATCTATCATTTGTTAGAGTACGCTTACCTAGCGTGATTGACAGGTTTTAAGGTCGTACTTTTCAACGATACGAAGGATAAAAAAATTACAAAGCATTTAAGACTATTCAGATGCACGGATAACTTCGAAATGAGTTGAGGGATAATTTTCCTTATCGTTATATCGTTGAGAACTATTTAATACTAATTGAAAATTTAAATAATACAAGTGATGTGATATAAGGCTTTTCTTAACCATTGGGAGAGCAAGTATGAAAGCGACATCTGATTACATCAGTTGTATTATTTAAATTTTCAATTAGTATAAGTTTGCCATTACACTCAAGTACATTTTTATTAAAATTTAAATATCCTTTGTAGGACCCCTGGTAATTTCATATGACAAGAGTTAACGCAGAGACGCTGTGACATTTTGCTAATTCATTAACTCGATTTTATCACTTGATTTTTGAAGCAGCACCAAAAAAATTTCAACGACACGAACGATAAGAAAAAATCATTTCTTAGGTTTGTTTGCAGTCTATTTTTGCGATTGGTAATGCTGCGTAAAGTGAGTTAATTAAGCGGTCGATTCTCGAAGTATCTTATCAAATAAAATTTGATCTTCTTCTCGCAAGTCGTCTTTGCTAATACCGTAACTATCTTTTAAAAATGTAGCGTGATCTACAAGGGCCCGAATAATATAACCTTTAAGCTCTGGGGTCATTTTTCTTATGACTGATGAACTATAGAGTAAGTCACCGACATTATTTACTGAATAATCAAAATCGGCGTCAACTAAATTTTCATAAACACTCACCTTTCCTCGATTAAATATCCCATCAGGATGCCCCTTCACTATCTCTGCCAACCAGTAGCGAAAATTTGAGAATGTATCCGAGTATTTCGTTTCCTCAAATGCATGATTAATGTCGTGAATCACAGCAGCAAATATACCCTCTTGATCCCACCCATCGAGGGTAAACCTGAATTCAGAAAAAGACGGATTATAGGCACGGCCAAACTCTTTACGTGGAAAGTATAACGATACAGGAATCTGACGTTTCCTCTTATATTGTACATATTTACCCTCTTCTAAAAAGCCATACGTAGGGATTAATGTAACTTTTGAAGAATTGTTAGATTCACAAGCACAATCAATAAAGGCTTGAAACATGGAAAATGATGGGACGACAGCAATTTTTTGACGAAGAAGTTCCCCTGTCTCACAATGTGAATGCAAAAAATCTATTTCCTGAAAAAGACAAAGACCCAAACTTTGAATTCTTGCTACAATGCCAGACCAACACCCATGAGCAAAAGTAGGTATAACAGTAAAATAGCGCTCTGAAAGTGGAGTTTTTTCCATTTTTTCACAAAAACTTTTCCACCCCTCTTCATTAAGACTAAAATAGCGCTGGAGAATTGGCTTTAAAAATTTGGAATATGTTGGAAATTTGTTACTATTTACTCTTTCACTATATCCCATTTGCTTATAAGTATATTTTCGAACAGGTACGCTTCTACGTATTGGAGCTTCCATACTATTCACATACTTAACTTCTTCTCCTGAATCATCAACATCGAATTCAACTGCATACATAACTCTTTGACATATTAAAGACGAATAAGCGGCATCAAGAATATGCATTGTTGCCAACTGTTCAAGGGAGAGTGAGCCTTCGTTTAATGCTCGCAACGCTATTATTGTTGTCCGATGCATTTTAGATTGCTCAGGGAACCAATCACCATTTTTTACACAATCTACAAGATCTTTAATTTCGAGTTTTTGAACACTCTCCATCTCACATATGACTGAAGCTTTATCAAGATCTCCAAAAGAAGCTATGAGATTTTCATAGCCTGAATCACTAGCAAAAAAGTTTTGACTGGAGGGAGTTGCATTTACTACGGACATAATTTTATTTCCTTGAAATTGAGATTCACGTCTATTTATCGACAACAAACAGAAAATTACACTCTTTTCGTGATATTCAATCAAATAAAATGAAAGAGAGCCTCCTAGAACGAGAGGCCCCTACAATTAACCGGCAACTTGTGCTTCTAAGACTTCTTCAGTATCGCCTTCGTCGGGAGTAGCCCCACTTTCAGCATCACCAAATAAAGCGAATTGTGCACCAAGTGAACGCACCGACGACATCCAGCCAAAAATTGCAACCATGATGATGACAGCAACAATCGGAGCACTCGCTGTCAACGATCCTGTCAGCAGAATAAGTCCTTGGTGAATAAGAGACCCACCTGACTTACCGCAGCGGGAGCCTACTCCATCAATAGCGGCTTTACCTTTAAGTTTAACATCGTGCTCTAAAGGAATAAATGCCATTTCTTTTGTAGCGTCGAAAACAGAATATTTCATAGCCTTACAGAAACAGTTTTGAACAGCTCCAAAGTAGACGACAATAAGCAACGGTGAAAGTCCGGTTAATGTCAATGCAAGTGGACCGAGTGCATCTTGAAAGACCATAAATGAGAAAAAGCCTACACACGTAATCAACAGCATTACGGGAGTGATAAGCGCTGTTTTTGTCCATCCATGCTTGTAGATAATACGAGACATAAATAGAGCCATTATGGTCGAAACAACCCCAACAGAAGATGTTAGATTATTTAGAAAGTTGTTGAAGTCCACAGGGTCAGGATACAAAACACGTAGACGATCTTTCCAGACAACTTCAGCAAGGTTAATAGAAAGATTGTAACCAAGGACCATTACCGCTATACACATGACGTACTTTGAACTCTTGAGAAAACTCAAACTATCTCTTATCGAAAGCTTCCCTTTTTTCTTGGACTCGCGTTTATTTCTATGCAGTTCATCGAAGCATGGATCTGTCAGTACATTTTTATTCATCCAACGGAATATTACCATCATGGCAATCCCTGCACCGATAACCACAAGCATAAGAAACATCATCGTTTGTTCCCAAGCATCTGCTGATCCAATAGGAATATTGATAAACGAGGCATTGTGATAGGCAAAATAGTTAGCTGCTTGTCCTGCAGCGATCGCTGCGATATTAGAAAAAATACTGAAAACGCTATAAAAGCGGCGCGCTTCTTGAAGTTTTGTCACTTCATTGGCGAATCCCCAAAATATCACAGACATCACAAGGCTTCCCCATAGCTCACACATCACATAAAAAAGGGTAAAGCTCCAATTGCAGACAGTCTGAATCAGGCCATGGAATCCGACAGGAAGGGTCTCATTTAAAAAATTTGTCAGTCCCATTGGGTGTATATGTTCTCTAAGAGGGTATAAGACAAAAGCAAACAAACCGTAACTAACGAGAAATAGCGATATCATAATATAAAACGCACGCTCTTGACTAAATTTCGTTGAAAGTCGCGTGTAGAGCAGCGTTAGAAAAATGGCACCGGGAAGCATTGCCCAGACCTTAATAAATGGAATAACTTCGGCACCTGATGCTGTAACTACAATAGCGTCTTTCATATTGCGAAGAATGCTGTAATTGAAACAAACAAGAAAGAGAATGCAAAGCATAGGCAGGAATTTGCGCAATTCAAACCGATGAATTGGCCAGAAAAAAGAACGTAGTCTCCCGAAATCAGAGTCTTTTAACTCAAACATTTAAATATCCGCCTTCTTAAAAAAGCAATTATATCACAAAATAAAATTGCATACTAGTAAAAAATCTACCGTTTTTAAAATAAATATTTCAAAAACATTATAAAATAAAAAAATTTAATTCTCAGCTATTAAGCTGGCTGTTCCTGTAACTCTACATTCACATCTTCAGCTTTTTCCTCTCCATTACTGCTAGAAAGGATGCCATCTTTTGAGTTGGCTGTAAGGTCGTTAAACTCTTTGCCTAGCTGACGCGTTACAAACATCCATAATCCAATCACAGAAAATAATATTCCTGTTACGTAAGGGATACTTATCGCTATTGAAGAAAAAACAATAAGCAAAGACTGGTGAGCAAACGCACCTGTGGATTTTCCTAACCGAGAACAGACGCCATCAATCACAGCTTTCCCCTTCAGCTTGCATTCTGCTGAAAGAGGGATTAGCGCCATTTCTCGAGTTTCATCAAATACTGTATATTTTGCGGAACGACTCAGTATATTCTGTAACGAACCTAAGAATACAACAACGGCCAAAGGAGCTACACCCGTCATAGAATACAGCAATTCAGGGTAAAACATATTAGCTAGAATAGCCCCAAAAAAGAGTATACTTGTAGAAAAGAGAATCACCGGTGTGAGCATTGCAGTAAAAGACCAACCTAGTCTACGTACTAAGTTACCCGCTAGAAACATCGAGGTAAAAGTTGCTGCCATTCCCATAATCATAGTGATATAGGACATATATAGGTTATAATCTTGCTGGTTAGGGTAAAGCGTTTTGACCTGGTGCTTCCAAACAACCTCAACGAGGTTAATAACAATATTATAGGTGATTACGATGATTGCAAGGTTTGTCAGGTACTTAGACTTGAAAAGGTAGCGAAAGCTGTCCCTCATCGAAATACGTCCGCGCACATCTTTAGGTTCACCTTTTTCTCCTGAGCCATCATCAGCAGTCTCCGCTTTAACAACATAACAGTTCAACCAGCGGAAAAGCCCCATAATCACGACACCAACGATTACAACGGTTCCAATAAGAAGAAGCATCGACTGTTCCCAGGCTGTTTCACCAAAAGGAAGATTTGGGTTAAATGCCACCTGACTCATTTTTACTGAAAGGTAGCCTGCTATAATACCTGAGCTATTGATCCCTACACCAAATAAAGTGTAAAACCTGCTTGCCTCACCTAAGCGGGTCACTTGATTGACAAAACCCCACATCAATAAGGATAAGACTATATTCCCCCAAACTTCAGACATGACGTAGAATAAGGTAAATGTCCAGTTACGAAATGCTGCTATCAACCCACGTAACCCTAAAGGAAGCGTGGCTTGAAGTCGATCACATAGTTCGTTGGGATGAAGGTAATCGCGATTTGGGTAGAGAACAAAGGTAAATAGGACAAAGAACGCTATAAAGAGAGCTACAATACTATGGAAAACAGTCTCCTGGGAAAACCTGTTTGACAACCTCGTAAAGAGAAAAGCCATAAGGACAGACCCTGGGAACATAAACCACACTTTAATAAAAGGAATCACTTCGGCACCTGAAGACTCGGCGGTAACGACCAGAGTGTCTTTCATTGTGCGGAGAACGTTGTAGTTGAAGGTAATAAAAAAGAAAATCAACAACATTGGAATAAGCTTTTTAAGCTCGTGGCGATGGATTGGCCAGATAAGACTTCTGAGCCTACCAAATTCAGGTGTTTTTTCCTGAGAATCAGCCATCTGTCCCTCTTCTGTTAAGGTTTCTTGCAGAATATTGAACTAAGTAATCGTTTTTATTCAAAATTGAAGCCTTTAGATCGACTTTTTCAAAAATATATTTTTGTGAATCAATCTGATTTATCGCTTTATTTAAACTACGATTATAACGATTTCTCTTTTAATTTGCAAGGATAAACTCAAGGAGATTGGACCTTTGGCGAAGATAAAGCTTCGATGGCTGGCAACTTCTCAAATTCTATATATTCGAGGGCTGCTCCTCCTCCTGTAGATATATGAGTCACACGATCTGCATATCCTACACTCTGGACCGCAGCTACTGAATCGCCACCTCCAACAATCGTTATCGCATCGAGATTGACAATTACCTTAGCTATCGCTTTTGTACCTTTTGCAAATTGCCCTATTTCAAAAATGCCAAGCGGCCCGTTCCAAAGAATGGTTTTTCCTTCATTAAGTTTTTTAGAAAACATCTCGATCGTTTTCGGTCCAATATCAACGCCCGAATGTCCTAGTGGAATTCCACTTGATGAGTCGACAACTTGTGTGTTTGCATCCTCGCTTAAACGATCGGCAACAACATTATCCACAGGTAAGTATAACGGTATTCCGTTTTTTTCAGCTTCGGATAAAATATTTTTTGCTTCTTCAATAAGATCGTCTTCATGCAGAGATTCCCCTACTTCAAACCCTTTTGCTTTGAAAAAAGTGTATGCCATTCCTCCGCCGATAAAAAGAGCATCGACTTTTTTAAGAAGCGAGCGAAGAACCCCAATTTTAGAAGAGACCTTTGCTCCCCCAACAATGGCAAAGAAAGGACGCTCTGGATTGGAGACTTTGGATCCTAGAAATTGAATTTCTTTTTCGAGAAGAAATCCAGCTGCCGATTTATCTTTGAAGTAGTTAGTAATCGTCACTGTAGATGAATGACTTCGATGCGCTGTACCAAATGCGTTATTCACATAAAGATCTGCGAGGCTCGCTAACTCTTTGGCAAACTTAGGATCTTCTTCAGGATGCTCTTCAGCTGAGTGGAAGCGCAAATTTTCTAGGAGCAACACCTGTCCGGGTTTTAAATTTTCAGCGAGTTTTTGAACTTCTTTACCGATGCAGTCTGGAGCCATAATTACATCTGTGCCAATCATTTTTTCTAGGTATTTGGCAACGGGTTTAAGCGATAGTGCAGGAACAATTTTTCCTTTAGGACGTCCTAAATGACTCATTAAGATAAGACTGCCTCCATTATCGAGCACATACTTAATCGAGTGAATTGCCGATGATATACGTGTAGCATCAGTAATATTTCCGTTACTGTCGAGAGGGACATTAAAGTCTACGCGCATAATTACACGTTTGCCTTTGATAGGCAGATCTGTTATTGAAAGTTTATGCATGAAAAAATCCTTAGTGAGGATAAAACAATTAAATCAAAAATAAAGTATAACATCGGAGCTGTCAAGAATATTCGCGGCGAACATTAATCTATGATAATAAAAACACTAAGAAAAGAATATCGACACGATAGCTTGAGTAGAAGCGACTTATCACCGGACCCGTTTGATCAGTTTATACAATGGATTTCTTTAGCAATCGATCAAGAAATTATCGAAGCAAATGCCATGACTCTCGCCACAGCAACAAAAAATGGGCTGCCTTCTAGCCGCACTGTTCTCCTCAAAGAAGTCGATGCTCATGGCTTCATCTTCTACACAAATTATCAGAGCAGAAAAGGCCAAGAGATCGAGGAAAACCCTTTTGGGTCGATAACTTTTTACTGGAAAGAGCTTGAAAAACAGGTCTGTATCGATGGGAAAATTGAAAAAATCTCTAGAGAAAAGTCTACACAATATTTTCACTCCAGACCTAGAGACAGTCAAATTGGTGCATATACGTCAAAGCAAGGGCAAGAGTTAGCTTCAAGAGAGGAGCTATTAAAAACGTATTTAGAGCACGAAAAACAATTTGTAGGTCAGACGATCCCTCTTCCAGAATACTGGGGCGGCTACCGCCTCGTTCCTCAAAATTTCATTTTCTGGCAGGGCAGGGAAAATCGCTTGCACGACCGTTTTTTATATACAATGCAAAAAAATGGAACATGGACCATTAAACGCCTCAGCCCTTAAGGTACTCTCATGCTAACTTTTGTCACGCACTACGAACAACTTTCCGATGAAGACAAAGAAAAAATTCTCGATCGCTGTGACACTTTCATGCATTGGAATCCCTTAAAATTAATCGAGCTCTCATTTTCTTCCATCAAGAAGTATCACCCAAACAGTAGAACTATTGTAATCACTAATTTGAAGAGTAAAGTATCGTTGAGCTCTGATATCGAAGTTATACGCTTCCCCACTGACAAATACGAAAACCGACTATCACAAATGGTAGCAACACTCGCGTTTCTTAAGGAATGGAAAGAGTTTTCTCATCTCATCTTTCACGATTTTGATATGCTTTTCCAAAGAAACATCGAAAGCATTTTTGATGGAAAAAATGACATTTATTTAGTGAAACGGGGTGGCCCCTTAACAAAAAAGGCGCCTGTCAATATGGGACTCGTGGGTATTGACCAAGCGAGTATTTCGCAAGCCATTCGATTCTACCATAAAATCATTAATCAGATGCTGACTTTTCCCGATTATCACATCTGGACGGGAAGTCAAATTTCAGTACATAAGCTCCTGTACCATGAGCTTCTTCAACATCCCAATGCGAAAGAAGTTGTCTACGATAAAATAAAGTTTTCTTTTTTACCTGAAGAGTACAATTTTACCCCTGAGGGAAATTTCGAAGAGCGTCGCTACCAAGAAGCTGTCCTTCATTTTAAAGGGCAACGTAAACCTCAAATGATAAACTACATCTGACACCAAGAGGAGCACCACAAAAAATGTACATTCAAAGACGAGTTTCGAAAACTGATGGATGCTTACCGAGTAGATTATCGTGAAAAATATGTTTGGGATTAGTTTTACAACATTTCAAGCAATACGTGACGTTATTAACATCTTAAATCCGGCACTTCAATAGCTAAAGGAGATGCTTATTGAGAATTGCTTTAAGTTTTTCGGGAATTGGAATTTTCGTCCCTGTTGCCTTGTTTAAAGCGACATGAACAGTCTTTGCCATCCCCGCTTTGGTGCCATCTTCTTTAAAAATATCGTAATGCAAGGTAAACGATGTGGTCCCAATTTTCTCGACGTAGACATTGATATCAATTAAATCACCCATCTCTAAAATAGCCAAATAGTCTGACTCACAATGCACAATAACAAAGAGGAACTTTTCTTCCTGAAAGACCACATTAAAAGGGAGCCCTTCCGTTTCCATAAAATCTTCTAAGGCTTCGTGAACGAATCGGAACTGCCTAGGAAAATAGAGGCGATCAGCTAGATCGACATCGTGCATGCGCACACGGTTTTTTGTTTTATACATCCTATTTCTCCTTCCCTCTTTTAATACCCATTCTGACCAATTAGTGTCCACCTAAGACCACAATTTATCACTTTTTTCTTTCGTTTATTTTGTAAGGTTTCCATAGTAAGTTCTAGGAGAATACGCTATGGAAAAGCCCCTAGAATTGCCGATTTTTCGCATTGTGACAGCCTCGTCGTTATTCGATGGACACGACGCTGCTATTAACGTCTTCCGGCGGCTCTTCCAAAAATTCGGCCTCGAAGTCATCCATATTGGTCACAATAGAAGCGTCGATCACATCGTGACCACTGCAATTCAAGAGGATGTGGATGCTGTTTGTATCAGCTCCTATCAAGGCGGGCACATGGAATTTTTCCGCTATCTTCGCAAACTCCTCGATGAGCGCGGCGGCTCTCACATATGTATTTTTGGCGGTGGTGGAGGAACGATACTCCCTTCGGAAATTACTACACTTCAAAACGAGGGAATCACGCGCATCTACCATCCGGAAGATGGCCAAAAGCTAGGGCTTCATGGCATCATTAAAGATGCTATTGCTAGAATTCAAAAAGTTCGCGAGGACAAAAGCTACTACGAAGGTCTATCGAGAAAGCTACGTGCCAAAGATCTACTTTCAGACCGAGAACTCGCGAAAGCAATCACTTTTGTCGAACAAACTGAAATGTATCCCACATTTCGCACTGAGTTTAGTGAAAGTATCAACACTGCTAACGACCACAACCCTTTAATTATAGGTGTTACAGGACCCGGAGGAGCAGGAAAAAGCTCTCTTGTCGACGAACTGATCCTCAGATACTTATACTCGTCCCCCTCCGGTCGCGTCGGGGTACTGGCTTTTGATCCGACAAAAAAGAAAACTGGTGGGGCGCTACTAGGAGATAGAATCCGCATGAACGCCATCTATAGTGACCGCGTTTTTGTGCGTTCTCTTGCTACCCGTCATTCAGGATCTGAGCTTGGCTCTTCTGTTGAAGAGGCCTTAAAGCTGATGCGCCACGCATGTTTTGATTTAATCATACTCGAAACTACGGGCATAGGACAAGGTGATGCTCGTATCGTGAATATTTCCGACCTAACACTCTACGTGATGACAGCAGAATATGGAGCATCGACTCAGCTCGAAAAAATCGATATGCTCGACTACGCCGATATGGTCGTTTTAAATAAGTGCGATAAGATAGGATCAGAAGATGCTTTAGAGGATGTCGTACACGCCTATGCTTATGCGAGAAACCTAAAAATTACAGACGCTAATCACCAAGAAATACCCGTTTTTGGAACAATTGCTTCCGATTTTAATAATCCGGGTGTAACTAACCTCTTTGTCAAAATGGTGACAATGGCACAAGAAAAAGGGCTGATGAATGCAGAAGGCAATCGCACGATCGACCTCCAAAAAGTCCGAAAGCTGAGTAGCGCACATACTTTTACGATCATACCTCCAGAAAAGACCTTTTATCTCGGCGATATTGCGCAAACTGTCAAGAAATATCATGACGAAACAAACAGTAAAACAAAAATAGCATCGGATCTTTGTAAAATTCAGGGAGCGATAAATCTGATCGAAGAAATAGCTGAAGGAGCTTTCACGAAAAAAATCGAAAATCTTCATGAAAAATTAGGTGAAGAAAGCCTCAATCTTATCAAAGAGTATCACAATAAAAAAAATGCGTATCAACAAGAACAGTATTCGTACACTATACGTGATAAAATAATCACACGTCCCCTATTCACTAAGTCTCTATCAAATTTATTTATCCCAAAGATTGCAGCCCCCAATTTTCGAGATTGGGGCGACATCGTTCACTTCACCCGCGAAGAGAATTTTCCTGGTAGTTTTCCTTATACCTCTGGTGTCTTCCCATTAAAAAATGAAGAAGAAGATCCCAAACGTCAGTTTGCCGGCGAAGGTTCTCCTGAACGAACGAACAAACGTTTTCACTATCTATCGAGAAACGATTCAGCAAAGCGCTTAAGCACAGCATTCGATTCTGTCACACTCTATGGAGAAGATCCATCGTCACGTCCCGATATTTACGGAAAAATTGGCAACAGTGGCGTGAGTATTGCTACCCTCGACGATATGAAAGCATTATTTCAAGGGTTTGACCTAATCGACGCGCTCACTTCTGTATCCTTAACGATCAATGGACCTGCCCCCATGATTCTTGCAATGTTTTTAAATACGGCTATCGACTTTGAATATAAGAAAGTGACGGGCGAAGAGCGAAGTAGCAGCAACGCAAAATATCTATCAATTCGAGACGCAGTCCTAAAAAAAGTAAGAGGGACCGTTCAAGCTGATATTCTCAAAGAAGAGCAAGCGCAAAACACATGTATTTTCTCATCCAAATTTGCTCTCAAAATGATGGGAGACATTCAAGAGTATTTTATCGATAAAGGCATCAAAAATTTCTACTCGGTCAGCATTAGCGGATACCATATCGCCGAGGCTGGAGCAAACCCCATCTCACAACTAGCGTTTACTTTGGCAAATGGCTTCACTTTAGTAGAGTATTACCTTTCGCGCGGCATGCATATTGATGATTTTGCGCCAAATCTCAGTTTCTTTTTCAGTAGTGGTCTCGATCCCGAATATTCCGTCATCGGCCGTGTTGCCAGAAGAATATGGGCAATTGTTATTCGCGAGCGGTATCATGGAAACGAGCGGAGCTGTAAACTAAAATACCACATTCAAACATCAGGAAGAAGTTTACATGCTCAAGAGATTGCTTTTAATGATATACGAACGACGCTGCAGGCGCTAACAGCAATAAGTGATAACTGTAACAGCCTTCATACAAATGCTTATGACGAAGCCATCACTACGCCTACAGAAGAGTCCGTACGAAGAGCTATGGCCATACAACTTATACTAACTAAAGAGTTTGGAGTTAGTAAGTGCGAAAATGCTATTCAAGGCTCCTACTTTATTCAAGAACTCACAAACTTAGTCGAAGAAGCTGTTTTAGCTGAATTCAATGCGCTATCGAGACGCGGAGGTGTTCTAGGTGCTATGGAAAAACAATATCAGCGGCACCGCATTCAAACCGAGTCAATGAAATATGAACTTTTAAAGGAAAGCGGCGAGCTCCCCATCATAGGTGTCAACACATATACCTCTAATGAAGGAGAGCCCGACTACGAACACATGGAAGTGATACGTGCATCCGAGGAAGAAAAAAAACAGCAGATCGCTCGCACCCAGAGTTTCATCAAAAATGCTGGAAATTCAAACAAAGAAGCACTAGAACGTTTACGTCAAGTTGCACTTTCTGGGGAAAATATTTTTGAAGAACTCATGGAAACAGTGAAATACTGCTCTCTTGGGCAGATTTCAAACCTACTTTACCAGTGCGGCGGCGAATACCGGCGCTCAATGTAAGAAGACATTGTCTGTCGCTTTTGACGCAAAAACAATTTAAAGCTACAATTTGCGATATGAAGATTATTGTCGTTGCTTTCATTATTTTTGCCGTGTTTTTCTATTTAAAAAATGAAAAGACTCCTAATAACCTGGGTGTTACAAACAATTTATTGGCACCTTGCCCCAACTCTCCAAACTGCGCCAAAAGTCAAATTCATTACTCCAGCAAAAAACACCCGTTTGATAAAATTAAACAAATCCTCTCAAAATATCCTAAAACACGTATCGTCAAAATAAATGATAACTACCTACATGCAGAGTTCCGCTCAAAAATTTTCTCCTTTGTCGATGATGTTGAATTTTTCTACGATCAAAATAATGAAGTCATTCACATTCGTTCAGCTTCGCGCGTTGGTTACTCTGATTTCGGAGTCAACAAACACCGAATTGATAAAATTTCTGCTGATTTTACCGAAGCTGTTAGAGGTGACCAATGATTACTTTCGTCACGCATTTTGTAAAACTCAATGACGAAGAAATGATCAACGTCAACAAAGTTATCTCTCATTTTTATAATGGCGATGTTTACCATCACAAAAACCCAATGCGGCTTATCCGTATCATGTTCACTTCCGTAAAGATGTATCATCCTGAATGCAAACTCGTTATACTTACTGATGAAGATACCTGTTTTGATGTTGACGAAGATGTTACAATCGTACGCTCACATAGAGCAACAGATCAACTCAACTTCGAAAGAATGAAAGCACGCCACGCATTTCTAGAGACTCTCTCAAACGATAACCATCTGATTTTTTTAGACTGGGATATATTAATTCAAATGAACTTAGAGCATCTTTTTGATCGTGGCGACGATTTAGTACTCACATACAGAAGAAAACACTCTATACCCATCAACGATGGATTTTTTGGCGTACATAGAAATAGCATTAACAAATTTCATCACTTTCTGACTGATATCTTCGAGTACTACGACAATTTACCTCATGAAGACTACCGGAAATGGTGGGGGTTTCAAATGATTCTCAATGAACTATTTTCTGGCTACCTTCCAACAATTTCAAATCCAGCTTCCCCTTTTTGTTTCAACTTTAACGGATTACAAGTCGCTCTTCTAAGAACCGACAAATATAATGCTAGCCCTAAATTACTTCCGCTGAAATCTTCTTTCTTCCCAGCGGTCGCTGTCATGCACTTTAAAGGGGTACGAAAGAGCATGATCACCGATTACTGGAATCGTCTTCAGGAAGTCTATGCTGAATCGAAAAAAACTAATTTGCAAACCTAAAGAAAAAGTCCTATGGTATGAAAAAGATAAACAATATGTAAGTATCGATTACCAATGATCACTTTTGTCACCCACTATGTCAGCCTCAAGCCCGATGTCGTCAAAACCATCAACCGTGCCAGAGCTCAATATACAGGCAGCATGTTCTTTGTCATTGAATCTCCTAACGCAATTATCACAGCCATGTATAAAGCGATCAAAAAATTCCATCCCAACGCTAAGCTCATAGTACTTACTGACAAAGACACAGAATTCGATCTCGATCCAGCTATCAAAATCGTTCGTATTCCTATGAAAACCCAGGAAATAGATTTCGAAGCTTTTAAAGCGAAAATATTATTCCTAAAAAAGTACCCTGTTAAGGGACACGTTATCTTCATGGAGTGGGACTTGCTCGTACAAAGTAACTTAGAGCATATTTTTGAAAGCGACCGCGACATTTTTTTCACATTTAGAAATCTTCTTCCCATGCCCATCAATGATGGATTCATCGCCATTAACAAAAATGGCATCTCCAACGCCATCAAGCTACTATCAATTATCCTCAACAGATATAAAAATTTTGTTTCTACGAAATTTCGCTATTGGTATGGATTACAGCTGATCTTAAAAGAAATTTTCTTACCGCTGTTTTTTAAAATAAACCCTAGAAAAGTCCACCATATGCGACTCAATTTTCAAGGGGTAAAGGTGGGTTTCCTTCACGGAAAAACTTACAATTATAACCCAATAGTGCAATCTATCGATGAATTTCTGCCTCAACATAAAGTTATTCACTTCTCAAAACACAAAAAAGTGAACATTATTCCCTATTGGAAAAAATTCCTAGAACCCATGAAAGTTAATTAACGCGCTATAATCAATTGAGCCGTTGATTAGAATCTTATACTCTAACTGCTAAGACATCACATTTCGCATGGTGAAGAACAGCATTCGCTGTAGACCCTAGGAATAATAAACCTAGGCCATGCCTTGCATGACTCCCTACAACGATAAGATCAGCGCCGACTTCTTCTGCAACTTCGAGGATTTGATATTTAGCCTGCCCTATGCGTAAATGCTGATCCTCTTTTGCAATCGATAAATCCTTACTAATTTTTATCATCCGCTCTTTCGCCGAATTTTCCAGCTCTTGCTGCCACTCGACAAATGCAGGAACTTCATAAGATTCACCATAGTTTGAAGGGTATTCTACCGAATGTATAATGCTAATCTTTGGATTACCCTGCTTCTTAAGGTCTTTGACCCGCTTTAATACCAGATTATCGTCAGCCACAATAAGATCTGCAGCAACAAGAATATGTTTATATCCAGACATAAAAAACTCCTTAGCTTATGCCTTTGAAGATGTTTATGGATATCATATTATTTTTTATCCTGCAACTATGCAAAAGAGTGCATTGCAATCATAAATAAGGGCTTTGCTGGAAAGTTACAGACTTAGCTATAACATCCCTTGTACCTGCAAAACCTTCATTAACTATTAATACGTACTTCTAGAAAATTAAATATTGAGTAGATACATTAAAAATAATAGAGGAGCTACTATGGGAAGAGTTACTTGGGCTGCAGGTGTCGATCTTGGAGGCACAAAAATACAAATCATTCAAGTTAATACATTTGGAACTATAGGCGAGAGGGTAAAAATCGCTACGGACGTCACAGGTGGTCCCGACGCTATCACCCAACAAATTGTCGATGCCATTGGAGAAATGTCAGATAAAATTGGCTCGGAGCCTGCAGCGGTAGGCGTAGGTGTAGCAGGCCAGATCGATGCCGACTCTGGGGTGGTGAAATTTGCTCCGAATCTCAAATGGGAAAATGTCCTTCTCCAACAAGACATTAAGCGCGCTATTGGAGTGCCGGTTATTGTTACCAACGACGTACGTGCGGCGACTTGGGGTGAATGGCTCCACGGTGCTGGAAAAGGTGCTAAAAATTTACTCTGCGTATTTATAGGGACTGGTGTAGGTGGAGGTATTGTCTCTGACAGCAAAATGTTATCGGGGTACAACAATACCGCCGGCGAAATAGGGCACATCACGGTATCTCTCGATGGACCGCAGTGCACCTGTGGAAACAAGGGATGTGTTGAAGCCTATGCCGGTGGATGGGCGCTTGCCAAACGCGCGCAAGAAGCCGTGACCCTCTCCCCTCAAAAAGGGAAGAGACTAGTTGATAATGCAGGTGGCGATATCAGTCGCATTACAGGAAAAATGGTGATGGAGGCTGGAGCCGCTGGGGACGCTCTCGCATCTCAAGTTGTCGAACAAGCTGTCGAAGCAATCGCTGCAGGAGTATCGGGATTGGTAAACTCAATTAGTCCCGAAAAAATCATCTTTGGTGGAGGCGTCATCGAGGGGTCCCCTTATCTCATCGATAAAATAGCGCCATTGATTCACAAGCGAACGTTAGATGCTGCTTTTGAAGGTGTTGAGATTATTAGGGCAAAGCTTCACAACGATGCTGGCGCGATTGGTGCTGGAGCTCTTGCGATACGCCTCTTTGTCAAATAGAAAACTTCATCTTTAAAATTTCTACTGCTAAACTTTCGTTCAAAATTAAGGAGCCCTCTTTAAGAGCAACTTCAGCAGTATCCTTAGAAAGGGTCCACGTTTTGGTATTTTGCCCATCTACATATTCAACGGAAAGTCCAAAAGCTTTAGCGATGGTATCATTTACTTGGCAGTCATGGGGTTCAGCAGGGACAATCTTTACTGATTCACATAACTTATTTAGCGCTAGAATTTCTGCAAATAAACGATAAGCGACACTTTCGACAACATGATCTTTTAACTCGCCACTATTCTTTTTAGGGATAAATTTAATTTCACTGACAACGATCGATTTCTGAATTTTTCGAAAACTTATTTCCGCATATTCTTTCAAGTGATCACTAGCGACTTTAATATGAATTTTACTTAATCCGGGATGAGTGAATCTATCTGCCCATGAGCTGATTGTGATAGCTTGGTTTTCCCAATATTTTGTTTGCTTTGTGAGTTTTTCAAGAGGGATAACTTTCTCTGTAAGCACTTCCTGCTTTGTTAAGACTTTGATGTACTTTGAAATGGTATCGGCAAAAACTTGTTTACCAGTTCGAATTTTATCATCGAAACTAATTCCCTCTTCTTTAGATGAGCCGTAAAATAAATCGACGGTATAATCCCATGAAGACTCCCAAAACCATCGATTTTTTTTATCCTTATTAATTTCCTTATTGAGAGAAATGACTTCTTCAAACATTTGGTTTATGAATTTGTCTACAAAAAGGCCTTCCGTGAGTATAGCTTTAAAAAGATGTACACATTTACTGCTAATTCTAAGGTAGTCCTCTTTACATCTACCGGGCCTCTTTTCACTCCCCCAATAAATACTTCGCGCTTCTCCATCATCAGGTAAAAATCTCTCTAAATTCTCAGAAGAAGTCATATGACGATACAACCTACGCTTATCACTTTGATTTTCAGTGGGCTGCTCATTTAGAAAGCCAAAAATGTATTGCAGTACCTCGGAAATAAGTGGATATGTCGCTGCAATTTTGATTTTTTTTGTATCAATCTCATTCCTTGAGCTAATCATACTTGAAACTGACGAATAACCGAATATGGACATTTTTCCCTCCCGGTTAAATTTTCCATATCTTATTGAAGGTGGGAATAATAACCACATTTTCATCTTTTTAGCATAAACTGACTAGGGATACGAATATTTTTTAACGTGAGGTCGTTGTAAGAGTTACCCGCCACTTCGTGTAAGAAGCTCTTCACGGTCGAGCATACGAATATCTACTCCGGGCATCGCACTCAGTAGCCCTCTGGATATTTTCGCTAGCATCTCCGGATCTTTATGATAGCTCACAGCTCCGACTATTGCTTTAGCTCGCGATGAGGCATCTTCATGCTTAAAGATCCCTGAACCTACAAAAACGCTTTCAGCGCCAAGCTGCATCAGCATAGCTGCGTCTGCTGGTGTCGCGATACCTCCAGCGGCAAAGATAGGGACAGGAAGTTTACCATTTTCTGCAACTTGCTGGACTAAACGGTAGGGAGCGCCTAATTTTTTTGCTTCGGTCATCAGCTCCGTGTTATCCATATTTGCAAAGCGACGAACATCTCTTTGTATTGACCGCATATGCTTGACAGCGCTGACTACGTTCCCAGTACCCGCTTCCCCTTTTGTACGTAACAGCGATGCTCCTTCTCCAATCCGACGCAACGCTTCCCCTAAATCGCTACATCCACATACGAAAGGAATACGAAAAGCATGTTTATTAATGTGATGTTCTTGATCAGCGGCAGTGAGAACTTCGCTTTCATCAATAAAATCGACAAAAAGAGCTTCTAAAATTTGTGCTTCGACAAAGTGTCCAATGCGACATTTTGCCATAACGGGAATTGAGACCGCTTCTTGAATTTTTTTTATCAGCTCTGGATGGGACATTCTGGAAATACCACCCTGAGAAATAATATCAGCAGAGATGCGTTCCAGAGCCATAACTGCGACGGCACCCGCATCTTCCGCGATCCTGGCTTGCTCTGGAGTGGTGACATCAATAATAACACCCCCTCTTAACATTTCAGCAAGACCTACTTTTAAGTCAAAGGACCCTTTTTTTAAATCGTATGCAGCCTGTTTGCGTTGACCCATTATTTGCGACCTCCTAGTGGTGTCTCATAGAAAATGCCGTGGCATTAAAGATCTAAATCAGCAAAAGGGTTGCCCGCTTGCTGAAAAGTGTTTCCCTGTTTTCTTCTTTTGATCTCTGATCTTATAGAAAACAGTAAATCTTCGTCAAAATCTTTATTAGCTGCCCAACGTAAGTAGGGAAGAGGAATATCTTTGAAGGGTCTGCCTTTGTGTTGCCCTAGAGGCATAGTTTTTAGCTGAATTGGTTTTGATAAAGCTTTAAAAAGGTCTTTCACAAACTTAAACTGACGAGAAAGATGTTTGAAGACTTCAATATTTACGCGTACATCGTTCATTGCTCTATGAGCGCCGTCAGACTCGACATTAAAGTGAAGGCCTAGTCGAGCTAGCGCATTTGAGGGACTATCTCCATAAAGCCTTGCCAACCTCAGAGTGTCGATTACTTTATTTTGTTGTATTGTGCAGGGCACATCGTGGCGCGCTGCTGCTGCTGCAATAATATCAATATCAAACTTTACGCCGTGACCGATAATAATATGCGTTCCAATCAACTCAAGAATTTCGGGGAGTATTGCTTTAATTTTTGGTTTTCCTACAACCATTTCAGGAGTAATATTATGAATTTCTATCGAACTTTCGGGAATTTCAATTTGAGGGTCGACAAGAGTTTCATACTCGGCAATGATTTCATCAAAAGTAAAAAGGGTGACAGCGACTTCAATGATGCTATCTTTTTCAGGGTCCAACCCCGTCGTTTCGCAGTCGATACAGATAAATTTTTCTTTTTCCAATTTACTCATAGTGTCCCAGTACGGTTATAATTTTGCGTCTGACAAAGCGTCATTGACCATGGAGATTAACTCTTTCCTACCAACGTTTTTTGTTGAGGAGTAATAAGTATAGTATAGGTTATCGATATTGAAAGCTTTTAGAATTTTCTGAGTATTGGCTTTTCGTTCGTTAGCTTTTACTTTATCGACTTTTGTGAGAACTACAATAACGGCATGTCCCGAATGGATGAGCCAGTCCATCATTTGAAAATCATCGGCATTTGGCACTCTACGAATATCAAACAGAAGAAGAACAAGTTTTAAGGTGGGCCTACCATCTAAATATTGTTGAACCATGGGGCCCCAAGTTTTTCTAACATGGTGCGGTACTTTTGCAAAGCCATAGCCGGGCAAATCGACAAGAGCAAGGCTGTCATCTACAGTAAAAAAATTTAAAGCTTGTGTTTTTCCAGGAGTCGCTGATGTTTTCACTAAGCCCTTTCTTTGAAATAGGTGATTCAGCAGCGACGATTTCCCCACATTTGAACGTCCAGCAACAGCAATCTCCACCATTTCATTGCCGTGTTCATCTCGCAAGGTGGGGTAGTGTTCTTCTTTCAAAGCGGTTTTAATAAACACGGGATCTTTAAAGTTAAATTTTGGCATGATATTTTTTACAGAAAGTTCAAATTCAAATATTTACACTTTAATTTTACACAAGATTGAGAAAAAATTAAAGCTTAATCCCCTTGTTGTATGATAATTTCACGACTATTTTCGTTAACGTGAGATAAATGAATAGTGATCACATCTTCAGGAATGAGCTCTGCGATTTTTTCCGACCACTCAATACAGCAAATCCCATCATAATGGAGATACTCATCGAAACCTGCAGCCAAAAATTCATCGGAATCGCGCAGTCGATACAAGTCGAAGTGATAAATATTTGTTGTCCCTTCGTAAACATTGAGATAGACAAATGTAGGACTACTGACATTTTCTGAGGGGTATCCCGCAGCCCCTGCAGCCAAACCTTTAATAAAAGTGGTTTTTCCCGCCCCTAAATCTCCAAAGAGACAGACGACACTCCCTTTTTCAAGCTGCTGTCCAAATCCGAAACTTAATTTATAAGTCTCAGATTCCGAATGAGATATTATTTTTTCTATGATAGCCATTTCTGTACGAAAGGTAGGAATTCATCATATCCCGCGAGAGCCTCAATAAAAGCAGCAACCTTATCTTCAACAAGTTGCGCCTGAATAAACTCAAGAAACCCTTCTTCAATCGAAAACTTATTCTGATTCTGTACTTCCAACAAGGTCATCGGCCTGAGATAATTTTCTCTAAAGTCACGAATAACAGACTCTTTGGAGCTAAAAATCTTACCACTCATCGCCGAAGAATATACTTTTTTCTTTATAGGCTCTTTTGGCTTATTTTTTTCGAGGTAGCTTTTAATAACCTCTTGATCATCAGAAACAAAGAAACGCTTAACTCTAAGACCACCGGAACGCTCTGTATTTTCAGGACATTTAGAAACCCAATCGTAGATTGCGTCTTGTGGATTTGGATGTGTATTATCACCAAAAACTTTCCCAGAAAAAGGACAGATGTAAATCTTTTTCGTATCGCTATTGACACTTTCATGACTGAAAGTGATCTTAATTTCAGCCTCCCTCCAAATCTCTTGCTCGCTTTGAATCTTAGTCATAGCCTCATCGGCACTCATAAAAATAACTTTTGATTTTGGATACAAGACTGGTTGTAGGTTAAACTTATTTTGGATAAAGTAAAGGTAAGCGTTGATAAGCTCTACATTACTATTTTCTGTAATGTAAGTGTAAAGTTTATCTTTAATTTTTTCTGTTATGGTGACATCTTGAGTCATTACTACCTCTGGGAGATTAAATAAGCTTTTACTATTAATACTGCTGATAATGGTAGCCAGAAACCAGTTTATTATCAAGGACGTTTTTATGCACAACCAAAAAACAACAGAGATTGATACCGAACATAGGGATTCTATAATGATCAAAATTAAAGAAATTCAAGTTGAAGGTTATGAAAAAGTCATCGAAGCTATCGACAAAGAAAGCAACCTTCACTGCTTTATTGCTATACACAACTCGACACTCGGCCCAGCTCTTGGGGGCACAAGAATCTACCCATACAACAGCCCCAACGAAGCTCTCCACGACGTACTGCGCCTTTCTAAAGGCATGACAAACAAATCAGCTGCAGCACAGCTAGGTCTAGGCGGGGGTAAAAGTGTAATTATCGCCAACCCTGCAACCGATAAAAATGAAAAACTACTTAAAGCTTTTGCTAAAGTTGTCGACAGTTTGAAAGGCAAATATATTGCTGCTGAAGATGTTGGCTCCACCGTCGAAGATATGACAGTAATAAGGTCAGTCACCCCTTACGTCGCTGCGCTACCAACAAAGGCAAGTAGTGGAGACCCAAGCCGTTACACTAGCTGGGGTGTTATAAAAGGAATACAGGCAACGGCCATGCACCTTTGGGGATCAGACTCCCTCGAAGGAAAAAGGGTTGCCATTCAAGGTCTTGGCCACGTTGGCAGCAAGCTTGCCGAACACCTATTCTGGCTTGGAGCTGACCTTATCGTTACAGATACTGACACGGACCGACTCGAGTACGCCCAGCAAACTTTCAATGCAACAATTTCTTCCCCCGAGGATATTTTTTCTGTAGATTGCGATATTTTTGCCCCTTGCGCGATGGGAGGCATCGTCAACCCAGAAACAATTCCACAGTTTAAATGTAAAGCCATCGCAGGTGCAGCCAACAACCAACTACTTTCTAATGAGGATGGAGAACTTCTTTTGAAGCGAGGAATTCTCTATGCACCCGATTACATTATTAACTCCGGCGGGATTATTAACGTTTCCGTAGAGTTTAGCCCGGATGGTTATAACCCCAAAATTGCCTTACAAAAAGTCAATATGATTTACGACAACCTCCTTGTTATATACAAAAATTCAACTAAAGAGCATAAACCCACAAGCCAAGTTGCCGAAGAACTTGCCAATTATAATTTAGAAAACAAAATCGAACAACGCACAAGACCAATAGAATTTATATAGAAATTAATCGATAGGAAGCGTACAATTAAGGATTTAATAACCTTAATATTTGATTGACAAACAATGAAGACCCCCATCAAACAACTAGACTCTCTTTTCTTACAGGCTACCCTAAAAGCATTCCCCGAACTCAAAGAACAAAATAATTTTTCAATCGAACTCACACAAAGCACTCAAGAAAAGTTTGGTCACTACCAACTCAATTCAGCAATGCGACTGACCAAACTGTTAAAGCTCCCTCCTAGAAAAATTGCTGAAAAAATTATTGAGCACCTCCCAAATGATGCACCTATTGGCAAAACAGAAATCGCCGGCCCAGGTTTCATCAACATCACGCTTACTGATGAGTACATCACCGATGGTGTGCGTTCGATGGGACAAGACCCTCACCTTTCCATCGACCTGCCTTCACACCCACAAAAAGTTGTTATCGATTTCTCATCACCCAACATCGCTAAAGAACTTCATGTTGGACATCTCCGTTCCACTATTATCGGTGACAGCTTGGCACGCCTCTATGAATTCCTTGGACACGACGTCCTTCGCCTCAACCACATAGGAGATTGGGGTACCTCTTTTGGAATGCTTATCGCCTACCTCAAAGAAGAAGAACCCGAAATTCTCACCGGCAAAAAAGAAACCGATCTATCTTCTCTCGTAAATTGGTATAAAGCTGCAAAACAAAAATTCGATGAAGATCCCGCCTTCAAAAAACGCTCGCAAAAAGAAGTTTCAACTCTACAAGGTGGCGACAAAGAGGCTCTCAATGCCTGGAGGATTATCTGTGAAATATCTGCTAAGGCCTACAGGGAGATTTACGCAATCTTAGACGTCAAAATCACCGACCGCGGCGAGTCATTTTACAATCCAATGCTTCCTGAGGTTATCAAAGACCTAGAACAAAAGGATCTAATCACAGTATCTAACAATGCAAAATGCATATTCCTCGACGGATTCCAAAATCGAGAAGGCGATCCCCTTCCGATGATCATACAAAAGTCGGACGGCGGCTACAACTACGCAACCACCGATATGGCGGCAATGAAGCACCGCACTCAGAAAGAAAAAGCTGATCGCATTGTTATCCTCACGGATGCCGGACAAAAAATGCACTTTGAAATGCTTGTCCAAGCTGCTGAAAAAGTCGGCTATTTAGACAAGAAAAAGGTTCATTTCGACCACATCACCTTCGGGCTTGTTCTTGGACCCGACGGTAAAAAATTCAAAACACGCTCTGGTGAAACAGAAAAGCTTATCGATTTACTGACTACAGCTATACAAAAAGCTGACGAGATCTTGTGTGAGCGATCCCCTGATATGGACGAAACAGAAAGAAAAACACTTGCAAAGGCATTGGGGATAGGCGCTGTTAAGTACGCTGACCTATCTTGTCATAGAACGGGCGACTACACCTTTAGCTACGATCGAATGCTTCGTTTTGAGGGCAACACTGCAGCATACCTAATGTACTCATATGTCCGCATCGCAGGAATCAAACGTAAAGCTAATGCCGACATTAAAAAAATCAAGAATAAAGCAACAATCGAGTTAAAACACCCTTCTGAGATAGAGCTTGGACTCCATTTAATGCGCTTTGGCGAATCCCTCAACCTAGTTGCTGAAGACTTAACACCGAATAGACTGACTGATTATTTGTATGGGCTCGCTGAAAAGTTCAACGCCTTTTTCCGCGACTGCCGTGTAGAGGGGTCCCCAGAACAAGATTCTCGCCTCCTTCTTTGTGAAGTCGTTGCCCGCACCATGAAGCAAGGCTTAGACATCCTGGGAGTCCAAACCGTTGACAGAATGTAATACCGATCTCGAAATGAACGGACAAGTTAAGATCTTATGCTGCCGAAGCTAGTTCGCCTGAACGATTTTTAAGGTAATTAACAATAAGGTCTCCCGCAGTATCTGACCACAAGTATGAGACGTGTCCTGTTCCATCTAACCAGTCAACTTTTGTTTTGGGACCTTTACCTAAAGTTGCTGAAACAAGGGGGCGAATCACAAAATCACATTTGCTTGCAATATGATAATAGTTGGTGTCACTGTCAAGCTCTGCATTCTTTTGCTGATTTTTTATAAACTTAGAGTTATGGTTCATTTCCCTAGCAGCTTTACTCACGCCAAGAGCCAAGTTTGACATGTGCGTTCCATCAAGGGGTGTACCTAAAGTAATGATATCTTCTACATCGACGTTATCATTTGGATACTTTTGCTTGTAGTGACGTGCAACTAATCCCCCCATAGAGTGACAGAGAAACTGCACTTTGAGTTTTTTACCATTGAGCTTTGCTTTAAGCTCTGGATTTTCCGTGTATCCCTTGATAAGATTATGCATCTTATCAGCATAGGTATCGATAGAGACAAATGCATTTCCATAGTTGATACTTGCTAAATTTTTATGACCCGCTTCTTTTAACCGACCAAACATGTACATCCAATTGTTGCCACTTCCAAGAAATCCGTGAGAACCAATGATAAGAGGCTGCGTAGGATCCACATCCTCAGGCTTTACATTTTTCTTTGTGTAATCAATTGGCCAAATAACTCCAAGAGCAACTGAAGAAATCAACGCGCAGACAGTTGATTGAATGTAATTAGCAGGAATTCGCAAAAATTTAGGTAAGTGAGGAGTAATTTTTTCCCAAGCCTTTAAAGCACCAAGCGAGGTTAAAGCGACAAAAGAAGTGAGTGCAACTGTAGCGCAAATGATCGCTGGAGTTATAGGATTGACTACAGCAGCTGTGATAATTGTTGCTACCGCAGCGCCTAATGCAACAGCTCCAAAGGTTGAAGCGAGTACAATAAATGCTACCCTTACAGCTTTCTTTATCCGAAAACCCTCTTTAACTTTCTTCTCATTTGTTGAAGCCCCCGAAAGATCGTTTGAGCTTTGCTCTATTAAAGGAAGCGAGGACTCTACAGCAGGTGAAATACTCATAATTTTACTACCTCAAAGAATAATATTTAATCATATATTTCCTAATACATAAGTAATAATATCATATAAAAATTAAGGGTGTATTAAGAATAACGATTTAATAATTATTTTAAATCTGTCTTACTTTCCCTTCCTGAAATTTCACGTACATACCTAGGAACAGCATACCCCGGAAGCAAAGAACGCAATTTTTCGACTATTTTTAACCCTTCAGCCTCTTCTACCTCAAAATGAGCGCCTCCCTGCACGCGATCCAACTGATGTACATAATAGGGAAGAATTCCAGCATCTACCAAACCTAAACATAAAGCTGCCATAGTATCGACATGATCATTTACCCCCTTTAACAAAACGGCCTGATTCATCACGACCACACCCCGCCTCTGTAATAGATTCAACCTCTCGAGGATCTCATCGTCGAGTTCACTCGGATGATTACAGTGGATCACAAACCAGACTTTTAAACGGGTGTTTTCGATGATCTCCAAAAATTCTTCATCAATTCTTTCGGGAATGCCGATGGGAAAGCGCGAGTGGAAGCGCAACTTTGTCAGATGCGATATCTCCGAAAGTCTTTCAATGAGGGACTTTAATTTATTATTTGAAAGAGATAAGGGATCTCCACCAGATAGAATGACTTCGTGTATCGAGCTATCATTAGCAATTAAATCAATTTCTTTATCAAAAGTAGGGTCATTTACTGAATAGTCAAAGTGTCGGCGGAAGCAATAGCGGCAATGCATCGCACAGCTGCTTGTGCAAACTAGGAGGACGCGCCCGTGATATTTGTGAAGCAGTTTAGATGCCGGGCGACACTTTTCATCACCTACGGGATCAAAAACGAATCCTTCTGTGACAATTTCTTCGTCAGTTAAAGGAAGAAATTGCTTAAGGATGGGGTCATCCAAACTCCCTTTTTCAATTTTCTTGGCAAGGCGCAATGGGAGGTTAAGAGGAAATTTCGATTTTTTGAGAACTTTTTCCCGCTGCTCCGGGGAAAGCTCGAGAAAATCTGCTAAAGGCTCCCACCTACTAAAATTTTTTCTTTGTATTTGCCGCCAGTCTGGAGGGAGTAATGATAACTTCAAACTAAAACTCTCTATATTTATCCATTTTACAAAGAACTATTATCAACAAACGAGCACTATTTTTCAAATTAAATTAGACAAATAGCAACTAAAAACTAACAAATGTTGATAGAAAAATCAGACTTTTACTAAACCCGATAAATCAAGTTCCATATTGAGCTCAAAAACACTAAAAAATTTAACATTTTTTTGTATTCAGAGAGATGATGCAAATAGGTGACAGATTTTGCCACCTAACCTTCTTATTGACTGACTACTTCCCTATAATTGACAGGCTGAACCAACTCTTCGGGTTCATCGTTATGTTTAAAGCGAGAAACTTCCGCGCCAACAGACCCAAGTTTTCCAACAATATTTTCATACCCTCTATCAAGATAAGGGAGTCCGGTAATGATTGACTCCCCTTCCGCCATTGCTGCTGCCATGACATATGAAAATCCAGCTCTCAAATCGGGAATATTAATTTCTTTTCCGTGAAGCGCTGTCGGTCCTTTTACAATTAAACTATGAGAATACCCTTGAGAAGCAAAACGACACTCTTTACCTCCTAGACATTGACGGAAGAGAGTAATTTCAGCTCCCATCTCTTTTAGGGTTTCAGTATAGCCAAAGCGGTTTTCATAAACGGTTTCATGGATGACTGAAGACCCCATCGCCTGAGTCAGCATAACAACAAAGGGCTGCTGCCAATCTGTCATAAATCCAGGATGCACGTCCGTTTCTAGGTGAATCCCCCCTTGGAGAGGACCATCGTAAAAGAATTCTATCCCATCTTTTTTAATATTAAACCCTCCACCAATCTCTCTGACCTTGTTTAAAAACGTAATCATATCTAGATGACGGGCATCTTGAACAAAAATTGACCCTTTTGAAGCAATTGCCGCCATTCCCCAAGAAGCCGCTTCAATGCGATCAGGAATCACAGAGTGTTCAACTTCATGAAAGTGGCGAGTTCCTTGAATACGAATTGTTCGATCAACATCGAGGGTAATATTAGCTCCAAGCTTTTGTAAAAATAGAATAAGCTCTACAACTTCAGGTTCGATAGCCGCATTTTTCACTTCTGTAATCCCTCGCGCAGTGACAGCTGCAAGGATCGTATTCTCTGTAGCACCTACAGAAGGATAAGGAAGGACTACTTTCGTTCCTGTTAGACCATTATGAGCATGTGCGAAATAGGCTCCCTGTTTTTTCATTTCTCGGTATTCAATTTCTGCTCCGAGAAGGCGCATTGCTTCGATGTGGAAATTTACTGAACGACGACCGATAGGACATCCTCCAGCTACAGGAACAATAATGTCCTCATTTGTTCTACCTAAGAGAGCGCCAATCATCAAAATAGGGATACGGTTAGCTCCAGAAAACCGCTGTGGCACATAAGCTGTGTTGAGTTCTTTGGTGACCACTTCCATCACGCCCGCTTCTTTATCCCAGTCAACCTGCATCCCTAACTCTTGGCATAAAGCCACAGTTACTTCAACATCACCAATGTTTGGAACATTTTCGAAGCGACATTTTTTGTTAGAAAGAAGAGAAGCCACCAGTAATTTAGTCGTAGCATTTTTCGCTCCAGACGCTTTAACAACTCCTTTTAAAGCATTCCCACCGTTTATTTTTAAGGCTTCCATAATCAATTCTCCTTCTAAGCACTCAAAGTTATTATACCCCAAACTATATTGAACACAAGAATTTTTATCGCGAACAATATCTCTACATCTGATACAGTAACCGCTGAGAATCAATGCTAAGGAGTAACAATGAAATATAAAGTGGGTATCGGACAGGACAGTCATCGTTTTCAAAGTACAAAAACCCAAAAAAACTGTATCATCGCAGGACTCTCTTTTGATAATGTACCTGGATTTGATAGTAATTCTGACGGAGACGTCGTCTTTCATGCAATTACAAATGCAATTAGCTCGATTACCGGAGAAATTATTTTGGGAGGGATTGCCGATAAACTTTGCCTCGAAGAAGGCATTACCGATAGTGAGGTCTACCTAAAAGAGGCTCTCAAAACCTTGAAAGGACAATCGATTACTCACATTGCCATCACCCTCGAAGGCAAACGACCTAAATTTAAAGAGCGCCTTCTTGAAATGCGCGCAAATATTGCACGTGTTATTGGCATTGAAACGTCACAGGTAGGAATCACAGCAACCACAGGCGAAGAACTTACGGGATTCGGTAAAGGCGAAGGTGTTCAGTGCTTTGTAACTATTACCGTATGCGAAATGTAACCGACCTGACCGTTTGTACCGATTTAATTTGAACAAAACCTACTAAAAGAGAGAACATCGTTTTGAACATGAATCGTGTTCAACAAATCTGATTGAATTAAAAATGTTCTAAAAAAAACTAGGCAAAAGAATAAGTCACACGATTAAAAAAACTGTATCAACTTTATTACGCTAACTTAATTTTTAGGGAAATAGCCCTAATCGCAATCTTGCTTTTTATCGTATAAAAGGTTTAGGATTCATATCCACTCTTCCTAAATTATAAATATAGTGATTTCATGAACCCTATTCTTTCAGCACAAGAAACAACCAATATAATCCCCTCAATCGACACAAGTATTACTAGCAGTCAATCCAATAAAGTATTAACAAATCTTCCCCCAGAAATATTGGATATCATTTTTGAAAAACTCGCAGAAACTGGAAGCTTACTCGATATTTTCAACTTAGCACGATCGAGCAAGCTTT
>JAYZJO010000051.1:0-24534 GCA_036164375.1 Chlamydiota bacterium
AAAAATTTTCATGGGGGGGGATACCATGACAATATCTAGTGTAGACGAGAGTGATAAAATATTTTATCAAAATTTATATACTCTTATGAGAAAAGGAGATTCCCTTGAAGATTTAGCGGTTGGTAGAAATGACAAGCTAAAACTTGATGAAAGATACTCTTTTACGAAATATTTCGGGTATTTTGCCTCCAAGCCCGATGATGTGCGACGGGTTTTACAAAGAGTGATTACCAGATTAAATGAATTAAGAGGAAGTGGCCCATTAAAAGGACAGAGCCCATTTCCTTCCGATAAAAATGTTAGTGATGAGGACATTAAGTATTTAATTTCTGAAAAATTTCAGACATTAGGAAGTGAGATATTTGATCCACTTTGTCTTTATGATAAAAAAAATATTCAAAATATCCTGGTTCCTGAATTAGGTGAACTTAGAAAACAAAAGTTAGAAGGGACAATTGACTCAGAAGATTCCGGCTATAAAATGAGAAAGGCTATTTCAAAAGCTAAATTGATGTTTATGCTAAATGTGGGGTTGAGTGCGAATAAGGGAGCAACAGGGTCGATTGTTATTAGCTGGTTCGGACAGAAACCCATTGGGATTTTTAAGCCAAAAAAGACAAATGAATCAACTTTGGAGTCTATTGTCAACTGGTGGAAGTATCAGCTTCAAACCCAGGTCAGCCACTTGAAGACCGCAGCGATGGCCAGGCCGCGCGCTGAAGTAGCAGCCCATATTCTCGACACTCACCTTGGGGTAGGGATTACATGTCCCACAGTTCTTACAGAGTTTAAAGGGGAGATATTTAAATCCAAACTGCTGAATGGTAGTTTTCAGCTTTATGCTAGAGATACCGTAGAAGCTGCAGAAATAAAAGCCATACTTGATTGTAAGGAAGAATTTCATGAAGATGAAATAAAAAATTTTCAAATGATGACAATTCTTGATTACCTTATGGGAGACCTTGATGGTCACGAAGAAAATTGGCTAGTAAAAAAAGGGAAAGGCTGCTTGATTGCGAAATTATATAAGATTGATAACGCAAATTCTTTTATCAAAAGTAATCCGGAGCGGGCTTTTTTAACAGACTGCAAACAGTATGTTTGGAGTGAGTGGGTGATTGCTGAAAAAGAGTTCGTTGATTGTTCGAAAAAACTTATGTTAAGTCTAACATCTGAGTTGATTGAACAAGTTATTGATAACATCAATCATGAGCTACCTTTGTTTTTAGATGAAGATATTATAAGACTGCTCAAACAGCGAGCGAGAGTTTTATTTACGTTAGCATCTTTAGAAATAGCTACACCTAAGTTTTTAGGGCAACTACAAACAGATGAAGAGATTGAAGGATTTTTAAGATTACATGAGCAAATAGCGGGAAAGGAGTCTCAAAAAATCCTAGAAACAGACTTCATTGTTGTTGATGACTATCTTCCAGATTGAGTGTTGTGAAAAAAATCGAAAACTTATGAGGCTTATGCTTATTGTTCGTTTTACTCCTTCAAATAGGGATTAGATTGAAGTTGTCGAAGTCATTGATAGAGAATAACAAAACTGTTTTGACGCCAGAAATTATGATAACTGACAAAAACATAACTATTGAGAGTTTGCCTAATGAATTGTTAGTAGAAATTTTTTCTTATTTACATGTGAACCATCTCTCTTCAGTAAGTTTTGTTTGTAAAAGATGGAAACCATGTACCGTTCCACTCCTTGAAAAAAAACGCGTTTTTTTGAACAGTTGCCATAAGATTCTGAGGCGGGATTTAGAAAATTTATCTGTCCTGATACATGGTCAATGTAGTATGGACACTCTATTGGTGGTGAATGATAAACTGTATGATAATCGTCACTCTTATAAATCCGAGAGTGAAAAAAAAGAGGTTTCTGAGGCTATTTATAAGACCTTAAGGCGTCTCAACGATTATGAAGAGTACTTTCGCTTTTTCTATCCCAGAATGATACAAGAAGATCTTCCAAAATTAATCAATCAAAAGTTAGTTGACCTTGGTAACGAATACTTTTCTTTTATAGTAAAAAAAGAGAGGTGTTCAAGATGTGGGTCTCCAAACTACAGTTAATACTAATTGAAAATTTAAATAATACAACTGATGTAACCAGATGTCGCTTTCATACTTGCTCTCCCAATGGTTAAGAAAAGCCTTATATCACATCACTTGTATTATTTAAATTTTCAATTACTATAAATCCGTTTATATCTTTATGATAGATAATTTTTTAGATAGGCCTCGTCAAAATATTCGAGTAAAATTTTAGTAAACTCAGATTTAATTTTTTCAAGGTCCTCAAAAGTATTAGCTTCAAAGCGCATGCTAAGCTTAGGTTCTGTATTTGACGGGCGGACGAGTCCCCAGCCGTAGCTAAAGGTCGCGCGAACACCATCAATTGTGAGAACTTTGCAGTCCTCTCTAGTAGAAAAATACTTTTCAATTGCAGCAACGACCAGTTGTTTTTTATCTTCCTCATAGGGCATACGAAGGGTTTCTGTGCCATACTTCTTGGGAAAGTCGGCTATTAATGCATCCAAGTTTTTGCTTGTGGAATCCATAATTTCTAGCAACCTGAATGCTGCATAGATTCCATCGTCATATCCAAAATTTCGATCCTTAAAGAAAAAGTGGCAGCTAATTTCGCCACCCACCAAGGCTTGGTGTCTAAACATGTAATCGCGAATATAAACAGAACCTGTCGGTGCCATGCATGGTGTCGCTCCGATAGACTCTAAAAGCTCAGTTAAACCCGATGAGGATGAAATATCAAAAACGACTGAAGCGTTAGGGTGATTTTCGATTACTTGCTTGCTAAATACTCCAAGAAGTTTATCTCCGGGAATGAGGTAGCCTTCGTTTGTCATCGCAACCATGCGATCGCCGTCCCCATCAAAACCTATGCCTATAGTGTGCTTGTCGCCGGTTTTTAATGCTTCGCAAAGCCCAGTCATATTTGCAGCTTTGGTTGGGTCAGAGCTGCGATTCGGGAAGTTACCGTCGACTTCACCATAAAGTAAGCTTACATTGTTCCACTGCATGCGTTCAATCAAACGCGGCATGACGGCTCCAGCAGCGCCGTTACCACAGTCGATAATAGCTTGAAAATTTTTTCCTATTAAATGAGAGAAATGTTCGGCCATCCAATCGATATATCTACTGACCACATCGTAATGGGTCACTACACCTCTGTAGCATGTGCGAATATGTTTTCTTTCGTGAAACATTTCTTTGAGTATTTGTAGTTGATCACCCCATATAGGTTCTAGGCCTAAAGAAATTTTAAGGCCGTTGTCGTCTTTTGGATTATGTGAAGCTGTAATCATGATTCCGCCGTCGACGTCGGTGGTATGTGTTGTAAAATAGAGAATAGGTGAGGTGCAAAGGCCGATCCATAGGACGTCGATGCCGCTATCTTGGAGTCCTTCACAAAGCTTTTCTTTGATGGCAGGAGACGATAGTCGTCCGTCCATGCCAATCGCAATTTTTTTTGTGGATGGATTTTTGTGTAGGAGGTAAAAGGCGATGGCGCGCGATAGATCGTATACTTCGTCGATATCAATTTCAGAGCCAAAAGTACCGCGAATATCATACTGACGGAAGATGCAGTCTTGAATATCCCCCTGACAAGGAGGGCATTGAAAGGCTGTTAATAGTGTGATGATGTATAGAAATATTTTGCGGAACATAAAACTCTCCGATGGTTGTCGAAAAGTGCATTTAAGTAAAACTGCAGTTTTATGGAAAGGGGATTATGAAAAAAATGTCGATTTTTACAGGTTTTTTTCGCGCATTACCTCTATCGACAAGAGGTGTAGGTTTTCCCATTCCACATCAAAGTCCTCAGGGGAAATTTTATCGGCAACAAAATCATCAATGGCTCTAAAATGGACCCCTTCAAATTGTACTCCGAGTTTCCCCATAGAATTTTCCATGGATTCTACTTGTGATAGGTCATCATCGATAAAAATCACTTTTTGGGGTGTCCAATCAATCGCTTCGAGGAATCTTGTTAACACTACACCCTTCATGTTTTTTTCGCCGTTCGCTAGGATGATGCCTTTTTTTGTTTGAGGATACCCACCCAAGTAGGGGAGAAGGTCGTCGAAAATAAAATAGTCTTGTGAAGGTGAAGTTACGGAAAAATCAATGTCTAGCTTCTTAAGTAGATCATCTCTATAGGAGATGACATCTTGAATATCTAGGATGGGACCAGCAAGTGTAGCAGTGAGCGCAATAGTGGGGATATTTCGTCTTTGTAAGCTTTTTATTAATAATTTTGTATGGGGATCTAACAATTTCGGTGAGTTATTTAAACCGATGAAATTCGTGATAATTGTTTTTTGGTCTTTGCTCCATAGAGCTTTATATTTCTTAAATCGACTTTTGTACATTTTGACGTTAGGCATTTGAAGGGCGGGGTTTGTGGGGATCGTGAGTGTCATATCAATATCGAAGATTACGAGAGTATCCCTATCAGCCTGGTTACATAGCGCTTCTACCTGCTTCATATTTTTCATTTGTGTGATTTCCCCAAAAATTGGTTGGCAAAGAAGAGTGAGGGAGAGAAAGAGTGCTTTATACATAATTTACCTCTAGAGGTTTAGGATTGCAAACCATTATACTCATTTTTTTGAGAAGAAGTAAAGCTGTAATTTCAGATACTTATTGAAGATTTTATTAATATTTGTCCTTTCTTACATGTCAGTCGTTGTATCAATATTAATTTTTATTTATAATTAAGGGAAAGATAGAATCTTCCTTAAAGGAATCTTTGTCAAGAGTTTAAGTGCTTGCGTTACAGGGAAGTAGCGGTGTTTTGACAGGGAAGGGAGTCGATTATATGAAGATAGTAGCTATTTTACGAGTTGTTCTTGTTTTTTCTTTGTGTGTGGCAACACCTCTGTTCTCTGAGGAACAGGGGTTATTACGCACCGAAGATGTCAGAAAGGTGATGAATCAGATCTTCAGCCAGCACGTTCAAAAGCGAGAAATCAGCGTAGAAATTATACGTAACTCTTTTAAAGTTTATATTAACCAATTTGATCCTGAACGTATGTATCTTCTCGATAGTGATGTTCGTCCCTTCTTGAATATGAGTGATTCAGAAGTGAACCGGATTCTTCAGCAATATAAGCGGAACGATTTTAGTACTTACGAGAGATTAAATACTGTGATCCAGTTAGCGATAAAGCGCGCGCAAGAATATCGGTCCGCTTGGATGCGTCGTCAGGCAAATTATTTTGGAAAATCTTCAGAGATATCACTTCGGAATCATGGGCCAGACGACACCTATTCGAGAGCATTCGCCAAGACGCCAGCGGAGTTACGCGATCGCATCAATGTCGATATGATGAGATTTATTGACGTCGAGTCTGAAAAACTCGCAGGCGAGAAAATATTGAATCAAAAGCTGAAACTGATGCAGATCTATGATAGAAGTCTGCGTGATCACGAGAATAAATATTTATTTATCGAGGTCGGTGGCAGTAAGATGGCTGCGAGTCAAAAAGAAAATATCTTGACCATGCACATTATCAAATCCCTGGCAAAAAGTTTAGATACTCACACAACATTTTTTAATCAAAATGAAGCATACGATATGCGCGTTAGGTTGGAGAAAGGCTTTGATGGCATTGGCATTGTTTTGTCGAAGGACATTCAGGGGTATCGCATCGTCAAAATTATAGCGGGTAGTCCGGCGGAAACGAGTGGTAGGGTAGCATTGGATGACTATTTGCTGAAGGTAAATGGGGAAGATGTTGACCAGTTTGCTCTTGGCGATGTGATGAAAATGTTGCGTGGTAAAAGTGGGACATCTGTATCTCTCGAGCTTCTTCGTGAGAGTGAAGATCGCCGGTTTATAGTGAAGCTATCTCGTGCGCCAATTGTTGTTAATGAGGGGCGTGTGGAGCTCAGTTCCACGAAGTTTGGAAATGGGGTGATAGGGACGATTAAGCTCCACTCCTTTTATCAAGGGGCAAATGGAATTTCCAGTGAAAAAGATGTTCGCAAGGCTATCGAAAAACTACAGCAAGAAGGAAATATCAAAGGGCTGGTTTTGGATTTACGCGATAACAGCGGAGGTTTCCTTACGCAAGCTGTGAAAGTCGCGGGTCTTTTTATCACGAATGGCGTGATAGTGGTCTCTAAATATAACAATGGCGAGCATAAATTTTATCGTGATATGGACGGAAAAGTTTCTTATGAAGGACCTCTAGTTGTGTTGACATCGCGAGCCACTGCATCAGCCGCTGAAATCGTGGCGCAAGCACTTCAGGATTACGGAGTGGCACTTGTTGTTGGTGATGAGCATACCTATGGAAAGGGCACAATTCAAAGTCAAACGGTGACAAACGATGATGGAGGAAGCTCATATTTTAAGGTAACTGTGGGTAAATACTATACCGTTTCGGGGAAAACCCCTGAAGTTCATGGTGTAAAAGCTGATATTATCGTCCCTACGCCCTATAGCCTCGAGCAGTTGGGTGAAGAGTATGTGGACTATCCTATAGATCAGGATCGCATTGCCGATTCTTTTTTTGACTCTTTAAATGATATCGATCCAGGGCTTCGCCCCTGGTACTTGCGCTACTATATGCCGACGCTTCAGAAAAAAACATTGATGTGGCATGAATATGTTCCAAAGCTAAGAAAGAAAAGTGAAAGCCGACTCCTCACGAGTGGGAGTTATCACGATTACTTGGATAAGGGGCGATATGATGATGATCATGAGTATGAAGGGAGTGATACCGCCAAAGTTTATGGCGGAGAGGATCCTCAGTTGCATGAAGCTGTGAATATTGTTAAAGATATGATTGTCATTGAATCAGACGAACACAGGTTACATCGTCTTGGTGTTACGGATGTGAATTTATTGCCGAACTAAAAAAAAGGGAGGAAGTATTTGGATTAAGGATTTTCATAACACTCTCTAGCTTAAGGTTGTATGAGCGAGATTTTCTTAGTGTTCTTAGGTTAAATCATTTAAAATAATTTTTATTGTTGCGTAAAAATCCGATATTTCTTATTGTTTAATCTCACTTGGCCAGATAGCTCAGTTGGTAGAGCAGAGGACTGAAAATCCTTGTGTCGCTGGTTCGATTCCAGTTCTGGCCACTTCTTTTGAAGTTGCTTTTCTTGTGATTGCCAAGTTTAGTAATCATTTTCAATGATATTTCTTTTAGTTCTAACTTTATTTTTTAAGCTTTAATGTCAGCCGTGAGCTTTATTGGTGACCAGATTGGTTTATTCTTATTTGTGAGAACTGGTTGTCAGTTACTCACCTTACGCAGTTAAAGCTATGATGTGGCTGTCATAGCTTGTCTACAAAGGATATTTAAATTTTAATAAAAATGTACTTGAGTGTAATGGCAAGCTTGAATAGTTCTCAACGATATAACGATATAACGATATAACGATATAACGATATAACGTTCTTATCGTTGAAAAGTACGACCTTAAAACCTGTCAATCACGCTAGATAAACGTACTCTAACAAAGGTTTGGATCTAGATGCTGAGTAAAAATGGTGGCGTATCTAAAAATAGTGTCGAATATGATAGAATTACAAATCTCTAAATTAACCAAAGTGCGAAAAATCTGTGATAATACATTTTTTTACTTCAAGAGTCTGTTGTGTAAGGAGATTCAGTTATTTTATTTTTCTCGCGATAGGTTTTTTACAACATTTCTCATTTCGTTGAAGTTTCCGTAAAGGTACTGTCTGAGGTTGTGTCTAAATGTGTGAAATGCTTCGGCTTTCTCTGATTCCGAATGCTGTGCAGCTGCTGGGGTGATGATTACATCCGGGTGTTTCCATAATTCAGAATTTGCAGAAATAGGTGTTCTTGTGCACATGTCAATCATCACGCCTCGGAGGCGGTCTTTTTTAAGGATTTCAGTTAAAGCCTTTTCATTGACTGCGCGGTTATTTTGTATGACAATTAACGCAGAGTCTCTTTTCATGAGTTCAAGTTCCGCCTTGTCAAACCAGTCGTAGTGACCTCTTCCTTTTGGTAGAGCGATGACGATGATGTCCATATTGGGGAGGACTGAATGAAGGTTTTTTGGGTCTATTGTTCGGTGGCAGTGAGGGTGGAAGGATTTTTTTTCTTGTACTCCCCAGACTTTCATTCCACGTTCTTTTGCGATTCGGGTGACTTCTGTGCCAATTTTTCCCAATCCAATTTGGAGGAGTCGGCATTTTGGTAGGTCCCACATGGAGTCTTTCCATTTACTGTCCCATATGAGGTTTGGGAATTTAGCGGCGTCGTGCCAGCGTAAAATATTTTTTGAGAACATGTAAATCCCTGAAAAGACGTATTCCGCGATAGTTCTTATGTCGGAGGGGTCTGTGTTGCTGATTAAGATGTTTCCTTGTTTGTTAATTTCATCCATGCATAGGCTGCTATTGTCGTCGCTGGGAGTGTGGATCCATTTTAGTTGGTGGGCCATCTTTATTTCGTCGATGGATAGTTTGTTTCCAAAGAAAATTTCAACTCGCGACCAGTGGTCCTTGCTTAGATTATTGCATGCCTGTTCCCCTAAGGATAGAAAGAGGAATTGGGGGAATTCTTTGAGTAGTTGGTCGATATCTTCTAGGCGGAGTTTGGTTTGTAGTAAAATAATGTTCATAATGCTTCAAATAATGTTTTTTTTGTTTGAATTTTTGGTATTTTTACCTGTTAGTATTGCCAAAAACTCGGTAATTAGGGTATCATCCCATTATTGCATATAAGCAAACGTTAAGGAAATACGAACAAGTTAACATGCATTTTCACCTAAGCACCGGAGTAATTTCGGGTTTAGTTTCATTATGGGTAATTTTCGATTGATTTCAAACGCATTTTCCCTTATGATAACCCCATGAATTAGAAGAGAATGCTAATAAACAAAGGTTTATCTATCATGTACGCAATTATAAAAACTGGTGGAAAGCAGTATAAAGTTGCCAAAGGCGATGTCGTCGATGTAGAATTACTCGGCCAGGAAAAGGGATCTTCTGTTGAATTTAAAGAAGTCTATCTTATTTTTGACGGAAAAGAGCATAAAGTTGGCTCTCCGTGTGTCGAAGGATTCGTCGTTAAAGGAGAAATCCTCGGTGAAACTGCAGGTCCTAAAGTGCAAAGTATGAAACACAAGCCTCGTAAGCGCCAAAATAAAAAGTTTGGACACAGGCAGCACTATTCACGTGTAGAAATTAAAGAAATAGCTAAGGCATAAGATCCGGAGGAAATAATGGCACATAAGAAAGGACAAGGGTCTACAAGAAACGGTCGCGATTCTCATTCAAAACGCCTCGGAATTAAGGTTGGATCCGGCGAAGTTGTAAAAGCAGGAAGTATTCTCGTTCGTCAGCGTGGCACAAAGTGGCATCCTGGCAAAAACGTAGGTCGCGGTAATGACGATACTCTTTTTGCTTTGAATGACGGAATCGTTACATTCCGCAAAACTAATAAAACTTACGTTTCTATAGAGACAGGGGCTTAATCGCTTATATAAGCTCTCAAAGTTTCAACCCAAGATTGATTTACAGTCTTGGGTTTTTTTATATTGTTAAATAATAGCGTAAATGCTAATATCTTCTTTTAATTTCAATTAAATTATAATAATATGTTTACTGATCGCATTAAAATAGAACTCGCTGCTGGTAAAGGTGGAAATGGTGTCGTTGCCTGGCGTAGAGAAAAGTATATCCCAAAAGGGGGGCCTTGCGGAGGAAATGGGGGCCGCGGAGCTTCCGTGATTATCGAGGCCGATAACCAGATTTTCTCTCTCGACTGGTATCGCAATAGGCGTGTTCTGCGAGCAGAAAATGGGCAAGCGGGTGGCACTAATCGTCGCCAAGGGCGCAGCGGAAAAAATCTTGTCCTAAAGGTCCCATGTGGTACCCTCCTTAAAGATTCGGAAACAGGAGAGGTCATCGCTGATTTTACAGAGCACAAACAGCGTGTCGTCATCTGTAAAGGCGGTAAAGGTGGGCTTGGAAATGATTTCTTTAAAACTCCTACCAATCGAGCTCCTAACCATTGCACTCCGGGTAAGCCAGGGGAGTCAGCGATTGTCGAGCTTGAATTAAAACTTATTGCTGATGTCGGTCTTGTAGGCTTTCCCAATGCGGGCAAATCCACGCTCATTTCGACCTTAGCGCACCTGCGTGTAAAGACGGCTGCCTATCCATTTACAACTTTGCGTCCCAATCTTGGATTTATCAAACTTGAAGATCGTTCACGCATCCTTATTGCCGATATTCCAGGAATCATCGAAGGAGCACATAAAAACCGTGGTCTGGGTTACGAGTTTTTGCGACATATTGAACGCACCAAGTTACTTCTGTTTGTTCTCGACGCTTCAGGCATCGACGGACGAAATCCCTACGACGACTTACTCGTTCTTCGCAAGGAGCTAGAAGAGTACAATCCGGAACTTCTAAGTAGGCCAAGCCTTGTTGTTCTCAACAAATGCGATACCGAAGAGTCGAAAGAGCACCTTTCTCACTTTCATGAAACCTATAATCTCGATCAGGACATTTTACACGAAATTTCTGCTGTGAGTTATCAAGGTACAAATGACCTTGTGATGGCAATTCGTAAAAAACTTAATCGCTAGAGTTGATTGTTGAGATGTTTATATTGCTGAATATAAATATCAAAAAGAATGGTTATCAAGCGTAATTTCCAATTTAATTCAGTATATCTTCAAATTCGATGACCCAAATAAAATTTGGGTCATAAATTTTTGTACAGACGCTGAAAAATATTGATTTTACAGAGTCTCATTATTACTCATAGTAAGTTTGATCATGACTCATGGTAAAATGCTTTGTTATTGAGTACGCCACATCAACTAGAACGTTTACGGGAGCTATAAAACCAAGGGTCAATATCTCACCCAATCCTCTGATTATTGACCAAGCACCGTGACATTTTAACGATTTTATGTCACTCTCTATACCCAGGTTATAAGTTTTACTTGATAAAGTCTGGCTAGAGCTAATTACACAGGTCCCAAGAATAACTCTTACAATACCAGCTATTGCTCCTATAATAGGAATCCAGCTTAGAGGCATAATAATATTAAAACCATCTCGATATTTGTTTATTACTTCGTCGCATTTACTTGGTTGGTTTGGTGTAGATTTCCCGATCTCTCTAGCTACTGGAGTATATCCAAATGCAAATAGGGACCCTTCGACTGCGCTACTTATCATAATTTTGTCTCCATTGCTTCGCATCGTCTCATAAATTTGAGATTATTGCGTTTTTTTCTGGTCAAGGCTTTCATATGTTATGACCAAGATTTTAGTAAAATAATTTCAAGTTCAATCTTTTGGTACTATCATAAGATATCAAAATTAAGGAATTATAAAGAGAATAGGATTTTTTAGATTGTGATTTTTCGTCTATGAGGAAGTATTTATCGTTTAAAAATATGACATTTCCCAATGAACCTCGAAGCTGCTAGTAAGAATTGTTCGGACCACCTGATGGTTGGCACTGTTCTTACTTGGGAGCAAGCTCAACAAGCTTAGTTTTCAAATAAGGAGGGATCATACTTTTATATTTTAGTACGCGAGAGTGCGGGGGTTAATTCTTTGGCCATTCAGCGCATTCCAAAAGCTGGTGTGTAAGGATCCATCGGGATTCAACACCTCAACACTATAAACCGGTAAGGCAACCTCTTTCATCGAGCGGATCGTGAAATTTGATCCAAAGGCTGCTTTTGATATTTTTTCAACTTGTTTTCGTGAAAATCTTTTAGGGATCCTTTGCGCGTGGTTGTAAGGTTTGGTGACGAGCCATTGACTGATTTTTGTTTGAGGTGTCACCAAGATGTTTGGGTTTTGAAAGTGGAGGAAGAGGTGATTGCCTTTTTGAATGATTAGATGTTTGCCGCGTGCACTATCGATCCATGGTTCAAAAATTTCAGGCTCTAGGTTGAGCTCTTTCTTTAATTTTTCTTTTGATGTCGCTCCTCCGTATTTGGCGAGAACATTTAATATTTTAAACTCATTTCTTGTAGCATTGACGAGAAGAGCGTCTTGAAAGCCGTGAGTTTTGCTCCATGTGTCTGTGTCTAGAACCATTTCTCCATCTACAAGGCTCCAAAGAATAATGCCTTCGCGCGTTCTTTGTCCTTTTCCGGTGTATTTAGCTTCAATGAGGAGGTACGGATGAAACTTTAGGGAAGGTTCTTGGTAAGAGTGGTAATCATCGACAAGCAGTTCATGGCGGTGGGCTTGCATGATATCTTCGGGGCTATAGCGTGCTTCGAGGGTGAGAAAATCGCCATTTTCAATATATTGTGTGATCGTACTTGCGAGGTCGGGGTTGTTGTTGAATAACCAAATCCCACCAATTAGAGTTCCAGATAGCAGTAGAATAGAAAAAAAATTTCGCATGAAAGCACCCCCAATTCTTATATTCAATATCTATGCTTAATGGAAGAAGAAATCAAGTATTTTTACTTGTCAACTTCGTCTTCATCCCTCTTTTTTTATGACTGCGATTGGTATGAATCCTAAATGAAGTGCAAAGACCGCGAAAACAAAAAGGCAATTTTATAAGAATTCTAACAAAATTTTCTAAGCGTTTTCGCGGTCTTTGTATTAAAAACTATTGCGTCTTACTCCTTGATGGATAGTAAAAACTCAATGTTTGTTTTTGTCTTCTTCAAACGGCTTAATATCAAGTTCATCGCATCACCTGGAGCAAGATCTGCAGCGGCAGCGCGAAGTAAATAGATTTTCTCAAGTTCGCTAGGATGGTAGAGAAGGTCCTCTTTACGTGTGCCACTCTTGACCGGATCGATGGCTGGCCAGATGCGTCTGTCAGCAAGTCGTCTATCAAGAACAAGCTCCATATTACCTGTTCCTTTAAATTCTTCGAAGATAACTTCATCCATACGCGAGCCGGTATCGATCAATGCGGTTGCCATAATAGTAAGAGACCCGCCATGCTCGATATTTCTCGCAGCACCAAAGAAACGTTTCGGCTTGTGCAGAGCGTTAGCATCGACACCACCAGTAAGAATCTTACCTGAGTGTGGCTGTACTGTATTGTAGGCTCGAGCGAGACGCGTAATCGAGTCGAGAAGAATAACGACATCGTTACCGTGCTCGACAAGGCGACGTGCCTTTTCAATAGCCATTTCAGCGATTTGTACGTGCCTTTCAGGGGGTTCGTCGAACGTGGAAGAGATGACCTCTCCTTTAACACGTCTTTGCATGTCGGTAACTTCCTCAGGACGCTCGTCAATAAGAAGAACGATTAGAGTAACCTCGGGATTGTTTGTGGTGATTGCGTTAGCGATATTTTGTAAGATAACAGTTTTACCTGATCGAGGTGGTGCGACGATGAGTCCACGCTGCCCTTTACCGATAGGCGCTGTTAAGTCTATCACGCGCGTAGAGTAATTGTCGCCAGCAGTTTCCATAACTAGGCGTTGTTCAGGATAAAGCGGTGTTAAATTTTCAAATAAAATTCTTTCTTTTGCGATTTCGGGAGGTGTGGAGTTGATTGTTTCCACTTTGAGCATTGCAAAGTATTTCTCTTTCTCTTTTGGAGATCTGATTGTACCGTATACAGTGTCCCCTTTTCGTAGATCAAATCTTCGGATCTGTGCCGGGGAAACGTAGATGTCTTCAGCAGAGGGAAGGTAGTTGTAATTAGGGGATCGAAGGAATCCGAATCCATCGGGAAGAACTTCTAATACACCTTCGCCGTAGAGAACTTCGTTTGGATTTTCAGAAATACTCTTTACTATTTCAAACACCATTTGAGATTTAGTCATCGATCCAATGTGCTGTAAGCCCATATTTTTTCCGTACTGGCTCAACTCATCAATATTCATGCGCTGGATGTCGGCAATTTTTGTGATCGTCATGTTTTTGGGCTCTTGCGGAGGAAGCTGTTCAGGTTTCCGTTGCTCAGTTTTCCTAGGTTGAATCGGCGGTGGTTGGAGAGTGTCTTGATGTTGATGTTGCTTTTGCTGCTGGTTGTTTCGTCTTGGCCTGCCTTGATGTTGGCGCGATACCCTCGATTTAGGAGGTGTTATTGGTTTTTCCTCAGCGGGCGCTGCGGATTCTTGAGTTTTGTTATCTTGATTCATCTAAGAATCTAGCTCCAATTTAAGATGTTTTCAAAAAAATTAACTGCCTCAACACGAAGATCTTCTTTTGATCCGTTGTTGTAGATGACATAATTAGCTCTTTCAGCTTTCTCTCTTTGCGGTAGTTGTCGCGCCATGCGCGCATGGTATTGTTCTTCATTTCTTGCTGTTTTTTTGATGAAACGTTCGATACAGCGATTTTCATCAGAGGTGATCGTAACCGTGGCATCGAAAAAAGCTTCTCCATTTGCTTCAAAAAGTAAGGGGATTTCCGCAACAAAAAGTTTGGCTCCTTGTTTCTTTGCTTCAGTATACTCTTTGTCAATCTGAAGAAAAACTTCTGGATGAAGAATTTGCTCTAAAGATTGTAATAGTTGAGAATCGTTAAACACCATTTGCGCTATCGTATCGCGGTTGATTTCGTTATTGGTTAAGACCTCAGGTCCTAGTAACTTGATTACTTTTTTTCCTAGGTTTGTTTTAGGGGATAACAGCTGATGAACGATTCTGTCGGCGCTTACAACGAAGGCGCCCAACTCCTTTAAGTATAAACAAAATAGTGATTTACCAGAGGATATGCCGCCGGTTACGGCTATTTTTCTCAATTTTAACATTCTTTCCAATTTTTTCCAATAGAAATATTGACAACTAGGGGAACATCTAATTTTAAGGCATTTTCCATATTTGATTTAACGATAGATTCTATGATGGGGACCTCAAAGTCAGGTAATTCGAAAATTAATTCATCGTGGATTTGTAGTATCATATACCCTAGATAGTCCTCTTTACGCAAGAGTTCATCGATTTTAATCATCGCTTTTTTTATTAAGTCAGCAGCGCTGCCTTGTAGGGGGGTGTTGACAGCCAGACGTTCTGCAGCTGAGCGGATTTGAGGATTTTTACTATTGATTTCTGGGAGGATTCTTTCTCGCCCGGTGATGGTCGTTGCCTTTCCCGCTTTTCTTGCCTTTTCTTTGCTGGAGTCAATAAAAGATTTAACTTTGGGGAATGTTTCAAAGTACATATCGATAAAAGCTTTGGCATCTTTGAAGTCTATGCCGAGTTCGCGGGCAAGGCCAAAAGCTTGCTGCCCGTAAATGACTCCAAAGTTAACAGCTTTTGCGCGGTAGCGCATCTCTTTTGTGACCTCTTCGAGAGGAACTTTAAAGATAGTAGAAGCTGTGTGCGCATGGATATCATCGCCACGAAGGAAAGCGTCGATTAAATTGGGATCACCGCTAAAGTGGGCAAGTAAGCGAAGTTCGATTTGTGAGTAGTCGGCAGCAAGAAAACTCCATCCTTTTTTTTCGGGGCGAAAGGCTTCTCGGATATTTCTTCCTAATGGATTTCGAATTGGAATGTTTTGAAGGTTTGGGTCTTGGCAAGAAAGACGTCCGGTTGCTGCAACGAATTGGTTGAATGTGCAGTGAATACGGTGAGTTTTTGGGTTGACTTCGTCAGGAAGTGTGTGAATATAAGTTGAGCGAAGCTTTTCAACAGTGCGATAGTCGAGAATTTTTTCTGCGATGGGGTGATCTGCTTTTAAAGTCTCTAAAACTTCCGCGTTAGTAGAAAAGCCTGTTGCCGTTTTTTTAGGGGGCGTGATTCCCATTTTTTCGAAGAGGATATGACTTAGCTGTTTTGGAGAGTTAATGTTGAAATCTTCACCTGCAATTTCATGAATTTCTGTGCTCAAATCTTTAATTTTTTCTTCAACAATTACACCTTGATCTTTTAGACAAGGGGTATCGAGAAAAATGCCTTGGCGTTCCATACGTGCAAGGATCTTAAGTAAGGGGAGTTCAAGTTCGTTAAAGAGTTTTTCGAGCTTTCGTTTTTTTAACTCTTCTTCAAAAATCAATTTTAGGCGACAGGTGTAATCGACATCTTCGCAGCAGTAGTCAGATACCGTTTGGATGGGGACTTCCAACATGGTGATCTGTTTTTTTCCTTTTCCAAGAAGGTCCGAAGTGGGAATTTTCGTTTTATTGAAGTATTGAAGCGTTAGAGCGTCTAGAGAGTGTTGCCGGTTGTGTGAGTTGAGAATGGCGGAGGCTAGAATCGTGTCGAAACAAATATTTTGTAGAGATATTCCATAGTTTGCCATGATTTGGTAGTCATATTTTAAGTTGTGGCCATAGAGCCCTACTTTGCCACCGGAGAGTAATGGTTTAAGTTTTGATATCACGGTATCAATCCCGAGTTTTCCGTTAGTGGGAATGTACCAAGCTTTTTTCGGTTCGACGCAGAATCCAACACCAACGAGCTCTGCCTGTAGAGGTTTTAAGCCGGTAGTTTCCGTGTCGAAGCAGACCTCTTTTTGCTTCGAGAGGTAAGTGATTAATTGATCAAGTTCAACTTCGTCGTCGACTAAAGTGTATTCGAGGGGTTCTTTCTCAGAATTTTCTGTGGTGAGTCCCATTTCTTTTAAAAAGGAATTGAAATTCATTCGCGAGAAAAATTCTTGTAGCGTTGCAGTTTCAAAGTCTTTGATTTGAAAAAAAGAATTTTCTTTTGGAAAATCTACCGAGGTATCGATAGTGACAAGCTCTTTGCTGATCAAGGCTTTTTCTGATTCATTCCGGATCGTTTCTTGTTTCTTCTTACCGGGGATTTTTTCTGGGTTGGCAAGGATGTTTTCTAAAGAGTCAAAGTCGTTTAGCAGGGTAACAGCTGTTTTGGGACCAAATCCCGGGAGGCCTGGTACGTTATCGGAACTGTCGCCCGTGATTGCTAGGAAATCGATGATTTTTTCTGGTGGTACGCCGAATTTTTCTTTTACCCCAGTCGAATCCATCATTAAATTATCTTTATGCGTGTTTAGCAGTTTAATGCCATTGCCAACTAGTTGTGCCATATCTTTGTCAGCAGTACAGAGGAATACTTCTTCAAATTCTTTTGAAGCCCAAACAGCGACGCTACCCATTGTGTCATCTGCTTCGACGTCGGAAATATTCAAAAGGGGAATGCCGCCCATCTCACAAAAGTCGCGAGCCCATTGGATTTGATATCTTAAGTCTTCTGGCATCGACGAGCGATTCGCCTTATATTCGTTATAGATAGCTTTTCTTTTTGAAGTGCTGTTGGGGCCATCAAAAACCGCGACAATGTGACTTGGAGAAAAATCTTTTTTTAGTTTCAAGATCGATCGGATAAATCCAAAGAGGGCATTTGTGGATTCTCCTTCGGGGTTTGTCATATTTTGAATTGCATGGTAAGAGCGGTATAAAAATCCAGATGCATCGATAATAAATAATTTAGACATGAAAAGACCTATTTAGTAGCTATGAGATAGATCATATTAGCACAATTTTATCTAAAGGCAATACCCAAAAGTTTTTTTATAGTTGCCTTCGTATTTCTACGCAAGACTGGATACTATCATATAAATATAGTTGGATGGAGTTCGTATATACATCGCTTTCAAACAGACCCAACAGAAAATAGTTGGGTCAAGGGCTGTTATATTACAACCCTGGACGGTAGAGGTATAAAAACTTTCCTGTCAGTTCAGGGCTGATCTCATGGGGTAGGTCTAGTTTGTGTTTGACTACCCCTTGAAGAAAAGAGTTTTTGTTTGTAAATAGTCGCGATATCCAATTGGTGTTTTGCAGCTGTACTACTTGGTAATAGCTGTCGCTAATGCCAATTTCTTTGAGTAAAAGTTTTAGAACTTCGCTGCGCGAGTAATTGCTCCCATCGATGAATCCATGAGTTTTGGCGACTTCTGCAGGGAAGACCTTCGCACCATATTTTTCGATAAGATTTTCTTTGCCGATCTCAGGGCGAGCCTCGGTTACGATATCGACAAACATACCATAGTAATACTTGATAACATCTCTATACATCGCATCTTCTTCAGGTTTCCATGGGCGTAATGGATTCATGGCATCTTTACCTTTACCTTCAGAGATCGTAAGAGACTTAATTCCAAATTTATCGATAAGCTCGGAAAAGTTCATAAACGATGGACCTATAACTCCGACACTGCCGATGAGGCTGACATCGTTTGCATAGACTTTATCGGCAGCAGAAGCGACATACATTCCACCAGAAGCGCAAATGCCATCGACATAGGCATAAACAGGGATTTTGTACTGCTCTTTGTATGCTTTGACGGCGCGGTAAATCCCGTCAGAGTCGACGACTGTTCCACCAGGGGTGTTAATGTTTAGTAAGATAGCTTTGACGCGGTCTTTTTTTAAGTCGCCTTCTCGGGACTCAACTAGTTGTTCGCGGATAGTGTCTTGGCTTAGTAATTCTGTGCCAATGACTCCGTTGACATTTATTTGGAGGATTACCGGTGAGTTTTTTGACTCTACAGTGCGGACTCCCTCAGCGTTCGGTAAAATTTGAACTTTGTAGTCCCTGTCGACGTCTTTTGTTGACGTAGATGAGATCCCCCCAATAATGACTGTAAAAAGAATGATACCGAAGGCAATCCCTACGGTTGCCATTAGGGCCATAAAAAATGCACGTAAAGAGCCGTAAACGACTCCAGGGATAAAGCTATGTTTCATAAAAATCACACAAGTTTGGGTATATATTGTCTCATGCCACAGGCTTTTCTCTGTGGTCTACCGTAAATGACGATACTAAACTGGGGTAACTAAAAAAAACAAGCGGTAAATGTCATTAATTATATTACTGTTCTGTATCTCCCAAAGCAGCTGCGAGGCGTGCGATGGGAACGCGGTAAGGAGAACACGACACGTAGTCGAGTCCAATCTCATGACAGAACATGACAGAGCTTGGCTCTCCACCGTGCTCGCCACAAATGCCGCAGTGTAAGTGTTTATTTGTCGACTTGCCTTTCTCCAGTGCCATTTTCATTAGCTGCCCAACTCCATCTCTATCGAGAACTTGGAAAGGGTCGTTCTTGAAGATTTGGGTAGTTTCCTCGCGGTTCAATGGGTTTTCTACGCCTTGCACATAAGTGGGAACAAACTTTGCGCTGTCGTCCCTACTGATTCCGTAGGTTGTCTGAGTCAAGTCATTTGTGCCGAAGCTAAAGAAGTCTGCATACTTCGCAATCTGATCGGCAGTCAATGCTGAGCGAGGCAGTTCGATCATCGTTCCAATTTTAAAAGGGATACTTAGCTTGTTTTCCTTGAAGACAGCTTCGGCTGTTTGTTCGATAACTGCTCTTTGATGTTCGAGCTCTTTATCGATTCCAACAAGAGGAACCATGATTTCGGGGATGACAGTTTTGCCTTCCTTTGTGACTTCGATGGCAGCTTCTAGGATCGCTCTCGTTTGCATAGCAGTCACTTCCGGATAAACGATTCCTAAGCGACAACCTCGATGACCCAGCATCGGGTTAACCTCTTCGAGTGAAGCGCGAATTTTAGTAAGTTTTTCCTCAGAGACTCCCATAAGTGCTGCCAAACTGGAGAGCTCATCGGCGTTATGGGGCATGAATTCGTGCAGTGGTGGGTCGAGAAGGCGGATATTCACGGGAAGACCATCCATAGCGCGGAAAATGCCAATGAAGTCTGCTTTCTGATGAGGAAGCAACTTTTCGATTCCGCGGCTTCTTTCTTCGGCGTGCGTACTGAAAAACATGCGGCGTACGTCATTTAACCTTTCAGTGTCCATAAACATGTGTTCGGTTCTACATAAGCCTATTCCTTCAGCGCCAAAAGCTCTTGCGATTCTACTGTCGTTTGCGTTGTCGGCATTTGTGCGTACTTTTAGTGAGCGGTACTTATCTGCGAGATCCATAATTGTTTTGAAGTGTCGGTAGATCAGGCTCTCTTCTGGGGTTTTTTCGTCAGTTACCAATACCTGTACGATTTCTGATGGACTGGTTTCTAGTCCACAAAAATAGACTTCTCCTGTCATCCCATCGATAGAAATGGGGTCGCCTTCTTTGACACTCATGCCGTTTACAGAGAGTGTTTTTGCTGTTTCGTTGATGTGAAGGGCATCGCAGCCAACGACACAGGGTTTTCCCATTCCTCTTGCAACGACAGCAGCATGGCTTGTACTCCCTCCTCTTAGAGTGAGAATCCCTTCTGCAGCTACTAGCCCAGGGAAATCGTCGGGGCATGATTCCTCTCTAACAAGGATGCAAGCAATGCCTTGTTGATTCATTTCCGCAGCTTTACTTGAAGTGAATGCCACTTTTCCTGAAGCTGCTCCAGGACCTGCATTGAGTCCCTTGGCAACGAGGTGTTCTTTTGCTTTCTCTTTTGCTTTATTGTCGAAAATAGGGGCAAGTAGCTGCTGCAATTGATTGGGTGCAACTCTACGAATGGCGGTATATTCATCGATGAGTCCCTCTTCAAGCATTTCTGCAGCCATACGAACAGCGGCAAATCCTGTTCTTTTTCCTGTACGTGTTTGAAGCATATATAGTTTACCGTCATCAATGGTAAACTCGATGTCTTGCATGTCTTTGTAGTGTTTTTCAAGTCTGCTTACCGTCTTTTTTAACTCTTGATACACTTCGGGCATTACCTCTTCGAGAGAAATGAGAGAACTTTCAGTCATATCTTTTTGGTATTGATTGATAGGGTGTGGAGTACGAATTCCAGCGACAACCTCTTCACCTTGTGCTTTGAGAAGAAATTCACCATAAAATTTGTTTTCGCCTGTTGCAGGATCACGTGTGAAGCCAACACCGGTAGCTGATCGGCTATTTTTGTTGCCAAACACCATCGTTTGGACAGTGACAGCTGTTCCCCATTTCTCTGGGATGCCGTGAATTTGGCGATAAAGAGCGCAACGTTCGCTGTCCCAGCTGTTAAAGACGGCTTTGATCGCGGAAAAAAGCTGTTCATATACATCTTGAGGAAAGGGTTTTGAACACTCTTGGCTATAAATTTTTTTGAAGAGCATGCAAGCCTCTTTAAGAGCGCTTATGCTTAAGTCGATATCGAGATCTGCTCCTTCTTGCATTTTTAAGGTAGCGAAAGTGTGTTCGAATTTTTTTCTATCGACACCTTCAACAATTTCGCTGTACATCATGATAAAACGGCGGTAGTTATCGTAAGCGAGCCTTTCATTTTCGTATCTTTTCGCGAACCCTTCAACAGAGCGGTCGTTCATTCCTAAGTTGAGTACCGTATCCATCATCCCAGGCATAGATACTTTTGCTCCAGAACGTACAGATACTAATACAGGGTTTTCTTCACTCCCAAAAGTAGAATTCATTTGTTTTTCGAGTATTCGAATTGAGTCGACGATCGATTGTTTTATCTTGGGTGTTAATTGTTTTCCGGAACGGCGAAATTCATTACACGCCGTTGTTGTGATAATGAATCCTGGAGGAACGGGAAGGCCAATGGAAGCCATTTCTGCAAGACCTATTCCCTTTCCTCCTAAAATACTACGATTAAGAGGGGGAGAGGCAACTTGTGCGCCAAAAGGGTAGACAAGTTCTGACAGGTTTTCCTTTAGTTTGTTTTCTGCTGTAGATACCATTGTTTGTTCCTCCTGATTTCGGCTTCTCCGTAGATTACTTTTTTCGCTAATATAGATAAACAAAATTTCTAGCAACGGGCGGCAGTAGAAAAAAATACTGTATATTCTATCTTATTTCAGCTATAATATAGTTTTATAACTAATGATTTTTTTATTATGAAAGACTCTACCCCAAAATATTCGCGACTTAGCCCATTTATCGCTACGATTAAGCATCGAGAAGATCTATGTAGGACTTGTCCAGAGAAAAATACGCACCACATCATTATTGACTTAAAGAATTCAGGTCTCACATACGAGGTCGGAGATTGTTTAGGGGTCTATCCTGTAAATGATCCTATTCTTCTTGATAGAACCCTCGTTGCTATGAAAGTATCTGGCGATGAGACTGTAGAGGATAAAAAAACTGGCGAAGCTTATCCTCTACGAGAATACCTGCGCATTAAAGGGAATATTACCGATATTAGCCGTAAGCTTTTTAAAGAAATCGTCGCTCGGCAAAGTAATGCCGAGAAAAAAGAAAAACTTGAATTTCTTTTAGCTAAAGAAAATGGTACCGCATTAAAAGAATATTTATACGGAAAACATCTTTGGGATGTTCTTTCATATCACCATGAAGTTGAATTTACTCCACAAGAAATTTGTGATATGCTGATGCCTTTACTGCCACGTTTTTATTCAATAGCATCGTCGCAAGGGGTGGTCAATGACGAAGTTCATCTAACTGTAAAATTGCTAAGCTACGAAGCTCATGGTCATCCTAGGCAAGGTGTCTGTACTCATTATCTCTGTAATTTGGCTCCAGAAGAGGAACCGATTGTTCCCATTTTTGTTCAACCGCATAAAGGGTTTACCGTTCCTGAAGCTAGCCATGTTCCTATTATTATGGTTGGACCAGGCACGGGAGTCGCTCCATTTAGAGCTTTTATGCAAGAAAGGATAGCTACCGGAGCGGTAGGAAAAAATTGGCTCTTTTTTGGAGAGTGGCGTAGGGAACACAATTTTTTGTATCAGGATTTTTGGTTGGATCTTGAAAATCAAGGAAAATTACGACTCGACGTGGCCTTTTCTCGTGACCAAGATGAAAAAATCTATGTTCAGCATTTACTTGCAGATCGTGGGAAGGATGTTTTTCAGTGGATTAACGAAGGCGCGCATTTTTATGTGTGTGGTGATGCGAAGTATATGGCAAAAGATGTTGATACTGCTCTTCACGATATAGTCAGGATTCACGGCGGTTTTAGTGAAGAGGAAGCAAAAGCATATATTAAACAGATGCGTAAAGATAAACGTTACCTCCGCGATGTTTACTAATTCACCTTACACATTTAAGTTCTTGATATGATTATGATAGGGCATCTACAACGGACGTTTTAATGTTAAAAAATTTGCTTGAGTAGATTGGCTAGCTTTAAAAGTTATCGTTGTTCGAGACTAAAACAAGTTACTCGTACAAGGTGAACGTTTTGTAATAAATGATAGAGATCTAGATGCTGACCAAAAACAGTAGGGGTAAAGGTTTTTTACAGCAAAATACAGCTTGAAGCGATGTCCACTTTAACGTTAGATTTAACTATCAGTTCACTCTCGATCATATTACTTGTATCTTCAAAGGAAGATACTGCTCTATTTTCTTTCTCTTTTTGATAAGGTAAGTACTTGTTTCGTGCTTCTTTAAAAGAAAAATGAGATTCGCTGTTTCTTGTCTGTAAGTTGGTAGGGGGCTTCCAGTTCAGTATAAGATGTATCACTTCGAGGTGATTTCCTGATACTGCAGCACTTAGTAACGAGTTATTATGAAGCGTGGGGTCAAAATATCTTCCATTTTGATCTTGCCAAGATAAAAGATGTTTAAATAACTTGAGAGGCGTTTTTCTGTAATCAGAGAGGCGCCGTTCAAGGGGGTAAAAAAAAGCGTTTGATGTTAGGTCTATTGTTTCCCCTTTAGGTCCTCTCCAATCAAGTAGCGGTTGCCAAAATTTAATCCCTCGATCACCGCAGAAAGCAATTGTAAAAAATATTGACTCTACGTGTTGATTTATATCAAAACACTCTTCTTTCGGACCTCTCCAATTTAGTAAACGATTAAATGCTTTAATATTATCGTATTTATAAGCTTTCAAAAGTAGATTGTAATTATGATAACTAAAAAGAGAGCCTTCGTCGTGATGTAATCTGGGATCAAAAAATTCTTCGTTAGGCCCTCTCCAACGTAAAAGATACTCAAGGAGTTCTTCACAGTCTTTATCATCACGCATTTTAATCGTTGCTGACAATATTGTATGGTTCAAGCGGTCGTCAGTAAAAACTCTCTTGCGCTCCGGACCTCCTCTCCAATCCAGCAATAGCTTAATATACTCAATGCACGTTTTTCTTTTTTGGGTATCGCGACAGGTTAAATGGTCTTCAAGGTGGCTAAATATAAGGTATTGTTTAGTTACAATATCCGTCCATTCTCCGTTTGGTCCCCTCCACTCTATTAAAAGCCTTGCAACTTCAAAATTGTTTTCACATAGTGCCGCGTTGTTTAGTTTTACAAATCCTAGTTCTGCAAATCCATAGTATTGTGTATATGGTGTATTTGGTGTAAAGATGTCTCCACAATTACTTCCATCTAAAAGAAACCTTAAAAAATGTGTATCTTTAGATTTAGCAGCGTGCTTTACGGCTTCTAGAAGGATCTCAAATCGATCAGGTGCTGTCAAATAAGAACTTACATAAGGGAGTAGGAATTTGATCGCAGCTAAAGACGGAGTGTAAATTTCTAAGATGTCTTCTTTTTTATTTGTAGCGAGTTTGTGGAGTAAATTTTTTAAACGAAAGAGGAATTCGACTAATTCTGAATTCGATCTCCACTTGCAAAAAACTTTTTCAAGGTTTTTGAAGTGTTCTTCAAAATTTATAGTTTGACCATCAGCCCCTCTCCAATTTTGAAGAAGATCCATAAGTTTCGGGTTTAGAGTCAGCATCCCGATGACAATAGCATGC
>JAYZJO010000052.1:0-94566 GCA_036164375.1 Chlamydiota bacterium
TGCACTAAGTCAGCAACACAATAAATTGCGAAAAGAGTCTCGTGCGAAGATAGAAGCCGACTTGCTAGAAATCGGATATTTGGTGAAGCCTACCTTAGAAAAAGGCGAGCTTACCTTAGATTATCCCACTCCATGTATTCTCGAAATTGACCCAGAAAAAGTGATTGAAGCTACTCTCAATATAAATTTTGAGTGATGTAACGAGGCATGATTCTACTATTTACATAAATAGGATTCAGAGCTACCCGATGCTTCTTAAGTTCAATATCGAGTAGGAGGGGCGTTTTAGCCCCGTCCTCTCACAGAACCGTACATACGGGTCCGTATACGGCTCTTCATGTTAACTTCACCCATTCTTTTAAGGATACCCAGTGAGGTAGATCTTGATCTGAGAAAATTGACTGGTTCATCTGTTTTCGAAACCATTTATTGGAGTATGCTTGTTCAACCGTTCGGGTATGAGACAACCTCCAAGTTCCTTTATTCGAATAAACCGTTTTACTTACCATCTTCTTGTTTACACCTAATTTGGTAAGTTTGTTCACGAGATGCTTTGGTTTTTTCTGTTGTTTGACGAATCGTGCTCTTAACCTTCTTCTCAAGTGGGATTCGATAGCTCTCAGTTGAGCTGGGTATTGTGTCATACTAAAATATAACGCCCAACCGTTATACCATCTGTTAATTTCAGCCATAGCCTTTTCAGTTGGTTTATGGCTACCTCTTGGGGTAAGCTCTTTTACCTTCTCCATTGCTTTGTTTAACGCTGCTTTGGAAATTGAGATAAAGCCATTGACTATTGTCATCCCAAGAAATTTCACTTTATCGGATTTAGCTACTTTACTCTTTTCGTCATTCACTTTAAGCTTGAGCTTCTTTTCGATAAATTTCTTTATCGAGCTCATTACTCTTTTCGCAGACTTCTATTTCTTTATCATTACGTATATACGTTACGCTGAGTTCGGAATAGTTTGTATTTTTGCTAGCCTCATAACGAAATTTCCATGTCTGATCGCATTTCGTTACCATGTCCGGTCCTTTGCCTGTTGCTATCCTTGCTGCTTTCTATAAGTTTTATCCTCAGATGTGTCACCACATCCTCATCGGCTTATAGCTTTACGACTACTTCGATCGGATCTGCACCCCATTGGGACCGTAACGATCATATCACTATGACGCTATTACAGGTTCTCGGAACATACCCAACGGGTCTTCCCCGGGTAAGAGCAAACTCCTTCCTTGCCCACCTACCTTTTTTACGCATAGGATATAGGGTTTCGTTAATCTGAGCTAACTCACCCACAAACCCTGCCTTACGAAGGTTCACTTTCGTTTAGGTGACAATTTTGATTTGAGCTTCCATCAGATTCCTCATTGGCCTTATCGTCCTATGGTTCCCACACGAGTGGAGCAACGACTCGGTTTCTTCAGACCCCCTTGCTGTTATCTATATATTCCCTCCTATCTGGGTTATAGTTGAACTTTCATTAACTAGAGTTTGCTCATGCCGGGCACACTCAGCCATGGCTTCGCTATGCCTTTCACAATCTTCATTGCATCTCACTATTTTACGAAAGCCTTGCTACTGGATTTGGACGCAAACCGGGTTTAAACCTTAACCACTCACTTTAAACCAGGGAGGACTTTACAAAAACAGAGAAGAAATCGACTAAGTTTTACCATCAATCAAAAAAGTTACAGGACCGTCATTTGTAAGTTCTACCTGCATCATCGCACCGAACTGACCGGTTTCTACTCGACCTAGCACCTGCTTAACTTCGGCAGCAAATTTGTCATAAATTTTTTCAGCAGCGTCCCCTCGCATCGAAGAAATAAAGTCCGGACGACGCCCATTCATACAATTGCCATAAAGAGTAAATTGACTAACAACTAAAATTTCGCCTTTAATATCCTGAACATTTCGGTTCATTTTCCCTTGCTCATCTTCAAAAATTCTAAGACCTACTAACTTTTTAACTAACCACTCAGTGTCTGCCGGTTTATCATCTTTATGAACGCCAAGAAAAACAAGAATCCCTTGATCGATCTGCCCAACAACCTCACCATCAACATGAACTTTTGCTTCTTTTACTCTTTGAATTAATATGCGCACAGTCTGCTCCTAAACTTCACAACCCAAAAGCTGAACATATTTTTGAATATCGTCAGGAAGATCTGCCACGAACTTAACCTCTTCTCCAGTAATGGGGTGAACCAATCCCAGAGAATACGCGTGAAGAAGCTGCCTACTGACGCCGAACCGTTTATTCGTTTGTGCATTTCCGTAGGAAGAGTCCCCAAGGACGGGAGTCCCCAAGTACTTCATATGTACGCGAATCTGATGAGTTCTTCCTGTGATTAGTCGTATTTTCACAACGCTAATTTTGCCGTCTGTAGCCAGCGTTTCGTATTTAGTGATCGCCTGCTTGCCTGAGGACTCTGATACAGCACGCAGTTTTCTCTGTTTTGGATGCCTATCGATGAGAGTCTCGAGTTCACCACTCCCCGGATTACCACAACAGACTGCTATGTATTCTTTTTGAGTTTTACGCTCGGAAAAAAGCTCTGTTAGCTTCTGCTGCGTCGTAGATTCTTTCGCAGCAATTAGAACACCAGAGGTATTTTTATCTAGTCTGTGAACAATTCCTGGTCTCAAATCGGAGTCTCTAAACTCCCCTTGAAGTTGATTGCAGTGATACAATAGCGCATTTACAAAAGTGCCACTCCAATTTCCCAAAGCGGGATGAACAACCATTCCCGACGGCTTATTAACAACAATTAAGTGCTCATCTTCAAAAATCACGTCCAGCGGAATGTTTTCAGGGGTTAGATCGACCTCTGGAGTCATAACAAACCTAACCTCAATTTCATCACCAACATTAGGGCGAAAATGCTTCTTTATCGGGGATCCATTTACAAGAACGTGATTGTTAAAAATAAGAAACTGAAAATAGGTCCGCGAGCGGACTTCCTTATATCTTTTGGTGAGTATCTTATCGATGCGATTGTCCGCATCTTCTTCATTAACTGTAAATTTGTCTACTTCACTAATATCCATGAAGCTATTGTATCTGAATCTCTAGATTGATGCGAACAAAAAGTTGAAGACTTATCGAACAGCCTTCTCTGCTGGAAAGAGGCGCAAAGGAGTCTCCTCACAAGGATACGTTGGCACAAGTCGCCCTAGTAAGCTATAAATATTTGTTTCCACATCGCGAAGATTTTGAAGATCGCTTTTATCCCCTAGAAATTTACCGAGGTAGACCTTACCATTATGACGAACCCTATGGAGGTAAGTATCGTCATCTTGGATAAAAAATACTTTTACATCCTCAGCTACCTGATTCAATGCAGAATGAAATACTTCATCGACGTGGAACCCTAAAAACAACTGATAATTGGGTCTCTTCATAAACCTAACCTCTAGATAAAAAAAAAGGCGCACCTATATGCGCCTTTGTACCCAATAATATTTTTTATTCCAACAAATTATTTTAGATTTCGCGATTTTTTCTCATCGCTTTTTTCATTCTCTCAGCACCTTTCTTCATATCATCGATGATATTTTGTGAAATTGTCTCCATCCACTTGTCGAAGAGTTCGGGGGCTTTCTCCCTAAAATCTCCGATCGAACTAAACTTTGTCGCTGCTGTAATTTCTCCTCTCTCGGAAGAGGAGCTGCTGCTATCAGTCGAGACAGAATCCGTCGACGTAACGGTGGTCGATGTTTCTATTGGTGTTGAAGCTTCAGTCATAATCATACCTATAAATTATTATGCTTTATTATAGTAGATCTCTCTTACTTATCTAAAGTAATATTAACACAAAAGCGTATTAATTATCAACATTATAAAGAAATCATTTACCTAAAATTAACATCCAATTAATTATTTAACAACCTCATCAATAAGACTATCAATTTCTTTATCTTCGGGATAATATTTTTGTAAATTAATCAAGTCAGCATGAGCTGTAGAATACTGATCCAGAGAGATTAGCAACTTAACCCGAATCTTAGAGACTGTAAGATAAGCGGGATGTGAAATATCCATAGCTTCAAGAACCTCTTGTCCATGCTTTACTAGCAGATCGGCAATCACTGCCCTTTTTTTCATGATCACTTCCAAAGGCTCTAGAGTCTCTCCTCTTTTCGGCTGCATTTCTAAGCCTATCTTACTCAGTTGATCATAAATGCTACTTTCAACACTCGACCTTAGCTCTTTAGGTTCTTTTTCAAGGATTACCCCACATTTTTCCAAGACTAAAACAATTTCAACAGGAGTCAGCTCCAACAGTTCAGTCCTAGACATGGTTATTTTTTTTAGATAGATCAGCTCAAGTAAAACATCTAAATAAGTGTTACAATCTAGCTTTGCCTCATTGTAAAACAAAACCGACTTATTCAATTGACTGTATATAGAAAGTAACTTGCGTGTTACTGGTGGTATTGGGTCTAGCTCCCTTATCTTAGTTTCGTCAGCAATAATATCACTTCTAACTTTCTCAGCTTCTATCGTGTTTTCTTCTTCTCTTAGAAGATTCTCTCTATCTGAATTTATGACCAGACGAATACGATAATAGAGTGCCTCTTCTGGGAGTTTTTCAATAGCCAAATTAATGTGTTGGCTTGCAAGATCAAATAAGTTAAGTTTGTGGCATGTTGAAGCTAAAGAACAGTAGATGTTTGAAGGAATTGGAGATATCTGATGCTTCACATACCAATCTATCAATTCCTCAAACAACCCTTTGGCTGTAGAATAGTAAAATTGAGTTTTCTCATCTAAAATTCCCATTTTTTCTCGATCAATAGCCTTTGTACAACACGCAAAAGCATTCCAATAGAGATGTGAGCCATCCTTTCTTTTCCCTCTCGAGGGCGGTGAATCTGCAATCCCTCGAACAAATTCATCGAGCTCAAGAAAATACTCTGTGAGTGGATTTTTTTTTCCTGAAAGTACTTCAGAAAGGGAATAATCTTTATCTAAACTCATGAAGTAGTCAAGAGAAATACGACTCTCATCGACGTTAAAATCAGGTAATGCCCCTCCATTTTTTTGTAGCTTAATCCCCGCCGTTGCATCTTCATTACAGCCACTCGAAGGAAACGATGCTGGTGTCTCTAGCGGCTGTAACCTAGTTTCTTCTCTTAGTTTTTGATTAACTATCTCTAAATTTTTGTTAATTTCATCTTGTTGACTCGGTACAATTGAACCAAAAAATGTTTTTGCTTTTTCTAGTTCTGCTTGTGCTTTTTTGAATTGATTCAACATGAGGAAATACTTTGCACGTCCAGAATAGGCACCGACAATTGTTGGGTTATCGGCATCTAATTCAATAGCTTTGTCAAAAGATCTCATCGCATCTACATATTGTTCTAAAGTGAACTGATTGGTACCAAGAACAGCATAACAAATTGCTACAGGTTTTTTATCTGATTCTTTTTCGATTTTACTATTTTCTTCTTCACGTTTCTCAATGAGTTTTTTTACATTTTCAATCATACGAAATGCAGTTTCAAAATCAGAATTTATAGTCATAATTTTCCCCTTGTTTGATGTTATACCAATTGCAAAACATAAAATTAACAGCAAGTATTAAGAGCTAATCATCCTTCTTAATGTCAACTTTACTTTTTGCAGTTGGTATTAGTTCGGGACTATACGAAAAAATTTGCATTTCAAACAAGTGAATTATTAATAAATGGAACCACGTGATAAAGTCATCTGAAGAGATTTTTTAAGAAACAAGAAAAAATTATTCGCTAACACAGCTATTGATCACTTCCCTGATCAGGTTCACCTCATATCCGCGACGCACAAGAGCGCCGATAGTCTTTTCCCGTTCCTTAAAGTCAAGAAGGTTACGCGCACGAAAACGTGTTCGAAGAAGGCGAGTAATCTGCTCGCGTTGTTCCCCTTCTGTATCTAACGAATTAAACCCTGACTCAATCAACTCATCATCGACACCTTTTTGTCGAAGCTTTTGTTTGATGAGAGCCGTTCCATGCTTCGAACGGACCTCTCTACGTATGAAATTTTGGACCCACTGATTGTCATCAATGAATCCATACTCTACACACTTGTCTATAATATGATTCACACAATCATCGGTCACGAGAACTTTTTTTAACTGTCGTATCAGCTCCATCGAAACATAACTACGCTTAGTTAACTTTCTAAGGGCGTAATTTTTAGCAAGCTTAAACTCTTGCAAGTTAAAGTACTCTTCTAATTCTTCCATCGATTGGATAGACTCTGGAAATGAAGGAGCTTTTCTAAAGATGTATCTGTGAATTTCACGCCACGGTTCTTCATCGACATATATAACAATTATATCTTTCTGCTCAGAACATGGCTCACAGTGAATTTTCACTATTTTGCTTCCTTAGTGACCTGCTTTTTTATAGCTTTAATTTTTTTAACTTGCCGATTAGCGACTCTAACCCCTTTGGCTGTTACACCTTTAACAAGTACAGAGTCCATTTCATAGATCAATTTGGAAATTTTCTGATGTGGTTTTGGAATAAATGCAATTTCAAGAACTGTATTTGATTCCGTAGAAATATACTGTAAATTCATGCCATCATCCATAAAAGAGTAGTCTCTGTCGAGAATAAATTTACTCACAATGAAGCGTTTTGCATAACAATAATTTGTTTTGGGGTCCATGTAGACAACGTTAAACACCGTTTTCTTGTCAGCGACACCCGCATAGATAACTTTACTATTGTTATGATGGAGATAAACTTTTTCGGGAATATTTGTAACCTTGTAAGAGCCATCTTTAAACATCAAAAGAATTTTATCGAAATTTGTACATTCAAAAGAAACGTCACTCTTGACTTTAGAGCCCACAAATCCGGTTTTAGGATCAAAGCCTACTGTCACTGTTTTCGTAGAAATCGCTCTCATATCGACCTCTTCGATTTCCTGGACCTTCGTCTTTCTGATGTGATCGCTACCGTATTTTTTGATAAGATCTTTGATATATTTTATCGTGTAGCGCTTAATACTCTTCAGGTTTTTTTCTACTACACTGAGTTTATCGTTAAGAGCTGCAATTTCCTCTTCGTTTTTATTAAGATCAAAACGCGAAATTCTACGAATGGGTATATTTAAGAGTCTTTCGCGGTCTTCCTGGGTTGGAATCCTTAATAAATTTTTATGGTGAGGCTTTAAGCTAGCGGCTACTGTATCGTGAATTTCATCGTAGGATTTTACATTCTCGATTTTCTTATAGAGCCTATTTTCTATAAACAGCTGTTCTAGTGTTTTTTGAAAGACTTTTTCATTCAAGCGCTCACTCTCAATTTCAAGTTCACATTTTAAGGTGTCTTTCAAAATAGTGGTATTCAGCTCTAGAATTTCGTTTACGTCTGTTTCCCAAGGGAGATTGTCTTTGATGACGACAATATTCGAACTTAAAGAAACTTCGCAGTCGGTGTACCCATACAAAGCTTCTATCAAATCCTCAGCGTAATGACCACGTGGCATCTTGATTTCAATTTCCACTTTCTCTGCAGTATAATCGTTAATCGAGTCGATTTTGATCTTCCCACGCTTAGCAGCCTCGTCAATCGATCTAATAAGCGATTCCGTAGTGGTCCCATGGCAAATTTCACGAATAACAATCGTTTTATTATCGACGACATCGAGCTTAGCTCTAAGCTTTACCTTTCCACGCCCTTTAGCATACCCACTGGCATCCATGATACCACCCGTCAAAAAGTCGGGATAAATCGTATAGTCTCTCTCTTCGAGGATAGCAATTTGCGCCTCTAATAGCTCCGTAAAATTATGAGGCAATATCTTCGTAGACATACCTACAGCGATTCCCTCGGCACCTTGAAGAAGCAGCATCGGAATTTTTGCTGGAAGTACAACAGGTTCATTAGCTCTACCATCATATGAGGGTATCATATCTGTTAGGTCTGGATTAAATGCCGTTTCAATAGCCAGATCCGACAAGCGCGTCTCAATATATCGAGCTGCTGCGGCTGGATCTCCGGTGAGTATATTCCCAAAGTTTCCTTGTGTGTCGAGGAGATAGTCTTTATTAGCGAGGTTAACCAGTGCATCGACAATAGCAGCATCCCCGTGTGGGTGAAATGCCATTGTCTGACCAGCAACGTTAGCAACCTTATGAAGCTTTCCGTCATTCATCTTCCAAAGGGTGTATAAAATACGTCGCTGAACGGGTTTTAACCCATCAATAACATTGGGAATCGCGCGATCGAGAATAACATAAGACGCATACGTCAAGTAGTTATCTTTCATTAAGCGTTTGAGGTCTAACTGCTTTTGATCTTCCGCTTGCTTGTGATCTTCCATAATTCAACTTTTTCGTTTTATATTTCTTCTTCTGGCTTTAATTCTGCAACTTCACGCTGAGCTTCTTCATCTTCGTTGATAAGATTTTCCATGATAAATTTTTTACGTTGCGGTGTATTTTTTCCCATATAAAATTGCAGTGTTGGTTTGATATCTGAGAAGCTACCAACACTCACAGGAATCAATCGGATGTCCTCACCAATAAATTGCTTAAATTCATTGGGTGATATTTCACCTAACCCTTTAAATCGAGTAATTTCGACACCTTTTTTTAGCTGTTTAATAGCGGCATCCCTCTCTTCTTCAGAGTAGCAATAAAGAGTTTTTTGCTTATTACGAACTTTAAATAGAGGTGTTTCTAATACGTACAAATGACCATTCAAAACGAGCCCTTCGAAGTACGTTAAAAAGAAGGTGATCAATAAATTTCTGATATGCATCCCGTCAACGTCGGCATCGGTAGCAAGGATTACTTTATTGTAGCGTAAATTTTCAATATCATCTTCGATATTGAGAGCGCTCATGACGTTATACATCTCTTCATTTTTATAGAGTTGATCCATTTTCATGCCGAAGACATTTAACGGCTTACCTCTAAGGGAAAAGACAGCCTGCGTCAGTGGATTTCGCGACGAAACGATCGAAGCACTTGCAGAGTCCCCTTCCGTCAAAAAAATCATCGTATCGTCAGCTTGAGAAGATTTATCACCCAAGTGATATTTACAATCGCGCAGTTTAGGAATCTTAAATGAGATTTTTTTCTGCTTTTCTTTTGCCTCTTTCTTTACTGCAGAGAGCTCTTTTCTCAGTTTTTCGTTAAATTGAATCCGTTCTATAATTTTTTTTGCGGTATTTGGATGCTTATAAAGAAGGTTTGCAACTGCTTCTTTAACTTCTTGAACAATAGGCCCACGGATCTCTGTGTTCCCCAACTTATTTTTCGTTTGGGATTCGAAAACAGGTTCTTTAACCTTAACAAGAACAGTACCTACGATTCCTTCTCTAACATCTACACCTTGAAAATTCTTTTTTGCAAATTCGTTGACCCCTTTTAAAATTCCCTCGCGAAAGGCTGATAGGTGGGTTCCTCCATCTGCTGTATATTGCCCATTCACAAAAGAAAAATACGTCTCGCCATAACTTTGCGTGTGCAAAAAAGCAAATTCTAACTGTTTACCACGATAATGAAGCGGCTTATAGAGCTGATCATCTATTTTAACTTCGTCATTGAGAAGGTCCATGAGGCCATTCTCTGAAAAGATTTTTTTGCCATTATATTTAAGAGTTAATCCTGAGTTCAAATACGCATAGTGCCATAGCCTTTTCTCGATATACTCTTCAGCAAATTTGAATTTTTTGAATATCCCCCCGTCAGGGATAAATTCAACATAGGTCCCATCTTTCTCTTTTGTGCTTCCCTTTTTTTCTCCAGTTTTTTTCCCTTCCGAAAACTCATATTGCGCATATTTACCATCGCGATGGCTACGCACAAGAAAGTAACTGGAAAGAGCGTTTACAGCCTTCGTTCCGACCCCATTAAGACCCACAGAAAATTGAAAAACTTCGTCGTTATACTTTGCTCCAGTATTAATTTGACTCACGCAATCCAACACTTTTCCCAAAGGAATACCGCGTCCGTAGTCGCGAATAGAAACTTTTCCCTCTGCAAAGTCAATTCCCACTTCAACCTTGTTCCCGTGGTTCATGATAAATTCGTCGATACTATTATCTATCACTTCCTTTAGCATAACGTATATGCCATCATCGGGATGAGATCCATCTCCCAAACGGCCAATATACATACCTGACCGTAGACGAATATGTTCGAGGGCATCAAGAGTTAAAACTGTGCTTTCATCGTATTTTTTTGCCATATATCTGTTCGCTCTTACTGAGTCTTCGCATTAATTCTTATACCCCACAGCTAAAAATCATTAGACTGCAGGAAAGAAGGCTGTTTGCAAGTTTCATTTATTAAATAAATGCAGAAAAACAACCCATCGTCTATATAGTAAAGATACAGGGGTTATTACAAAAGGAAAAAAATGTTCTCGAAACCTTTCTTTGACAATTGCACTATCCTAATCACCGGTGGAACAGGCAGTTTCGGCCGCGCCATGGCAAAAAAGCTCCTCACCGATTACAAATGTAAAAAAGTCATCATATTTAGTAGAGACGAATGGAAGCAATGGGAAATGCAAAGAAGCGACCCCATTTTTAATCATGAAAACATCCGGTACTTTCTCGGAGATGTACGTGACCTTCAACGACTCACTCGGGCATTTAATGGTGTCGACTATGTCATCCACACAGCTGCACTCAAACAAGTACCCGCAGCAGAGTATAATCCCTCAGAGTTTGTCAAAACTAACGTCCTAGGCGCAATGAACATTATCGAAGCGTCTATCAATTCAAATGTCAAGCAAGTCATAGCCCTCTCTACTGATAAAGCTTGTTATCCCGTCAACCTCTACGGCGCTACAAAGCTTTGCTCAGACAAATTATTCGTGAATGGTAACGCCTATGTCGGCGCTAAGGGACACCCCATATTTTCAGTTGTTCGCTACGGGAATGTTTTTGGTAGCAGAGGTAGTATTATTTCTCAATGGATGAGCAGCGCTGAAAAAGGAGCTACCTCACTCCCCATTACCGATGAACGTATGACACGCTTTTGGATAACACTTGAACAATCTGTCGACTTTGTCATCAAGTGTTTCTCTATGGCTCAAGGTGGGGAAATTTATGTTCCTAAAATTCCCAGTATGAAAATAGTTGACCTTGCACATGCTATCGCACCTGAACTTCCCTTAGAAAATACGGGAATCCGAGAAGGAGAAAAACTTCATGAAATGATGGTCAGTGCAGAGGATGCAAGGCACTCCAGAGAGTATAGTGACCACTATATGATCATTCCAGAATCTCAAACCCACAATAGCTTACACCTCAAGAACTATTTAAAGAAGAGGGAAGGTAAAGAGCTACCTGAGGGTTTTGCCTATACTTCCGAAACAAACGATACTTGGTTAGAATCTAACGAACTCAAACGCTATATTGACGATTTAAAGCAGTCTTAACTAAGCTGTCTGAATCACTTTTTTTGGGGAGAATTCGCTCTTTTTTCGGAAAAGGTCTAAATAGCGGCCTGTGGAGACCTCGACAATAGACTCTGTTGACTCCATAAATTTAGTAAGGCCTTTTTTTCTAACCTTTAACATGTGATTAATCTGATCAATATTAAGAAGCGTAATACTTTGATTTGTACGGATTTTTGGATCGACATTTCTTGGAACGCATAAATCAATTACAAGCTTTTGAGTGGGATAAGATGAGGTTACACTCGACTTAGTTACAAGATAGTCAGGAGATTTTGTTCCGAAAATTATCCAATCGAACGCATCCCATCTAGGTAAATTTTGCCAAGGTAAAGTATCCAAATTATATTTCCGAGAAAGCTTCTCTGCAGTAGCTTGCGTTCGATTGCATAGAGTGATATCATCCACATCTTTTTTTCTTAGAAAATGTAAAATTTTCATGTTGATATCAGAGGCTCCTACAAATAGAACCTTACGTTTATGCGTCGATTTAAACAGGTGTTTTCCCGTGGTGTAAATAGCGTGTTCCAAGTCCGGAGTACCTCTATCGATAGGCATGCCATTGCGAATTTTTTTGCCAATACGCAAACATTTTTGGAAGAGGAAGTGGAGGTCGCTAGTGAGTGTTGAGTATTCACAAGCTTTTTGGTAAGCTATTTTTACTTGTCCCTGAATTTCTGTTTCGAAAATGATGGCACTATCAATACCACAAGTCACACGTGCTAAGTGGGTAAAGCAGTCTTCATTAAAATACGAGTAAAGCTTTTGATCAAAGTCGTTATGTAGATCATGACGAAGAATATTTAGTATATACGTATGTGTTTCAGCAAGATGGGGAGACGAAAAGTATATTTCTGTTCGATTACATGTAGATAGCAACACAAAAGCATGATTGGTATGTGCTGAGTGACCTGGACCAAAACGTCTTTGACAGTTTTTTGCCAGTTTCTCACGTAATTGTAAGTCTGCAAGTTTATGATTTATTCCCACTACGCCAACATGCATCCGTCAATCCCTCCGAAGCGGCACTAGTCACTTAAAGAATACATTTATAGTAAATGAAATATATTTTTTGCAAGGATTGGAATTTATGTTTCAGAACTGACGCATCAAAATTTTAAATCGTAATAGTTTCTATAGTTTTAAACTATAGAGGCTAATATGCAAAATATTCACCTGATTTTCGGAGAAAGTTCCTATTCGGGTTGTTTTCCTGACTTCTGCTAATTAGTGCGGTTATTCGATTAGAATTTCGTAACTGATGACAAAGCGGATTGAACTATGAGATTTTAAAATTATTGATCAAGATGGGCAGGATCGCCTACGGCGGCACGATAATAATCAGGGTGACAAAGACGCTTGTATTGAATGTTCCAAAAAATACCTATCCTGCAGCCGTAGGCTATCCTGGTTATCTTGTTCAAAAATTTTAAATTGATCTTCATTAAATTTCGATATCTTAGCTTAAGAGGATACAAGGTGACAGTTGGAGTCAGATTAGAAAAGTCATTTTATACTAGCTCACAACGAGAGTTTTAGTAAAAATATAGCGAATGAGAGGTGCAAAGATCCCCAAGTAATGTATTGTAAGCGATGCTTCTAAATAAATTACTTATGAAATCTTTGCTACCTTAAGATTTAGAATTCCGAACTTCCAGGATGTCTTGGGAATGGAATCACATCGCGAATATTATCCATACCGGTAACATACTGTACTAAGCGCTCAAATCCCACTCCATAACCCGCGTGTGGAACCGATCCATATTTTCTTAGCTCAAGATACCACCAATAACTCTCCTTATCGAGACCATGGTGAGCAAGTTTTTCTTCGAGAACACCTAAGCGTTCTTCTCTTTGACTTCCCCCTACAATCTCTCCAACTTTAGGAACAAGCACGTCCATAGCGGCAACGGTTTTGTTATCGTCATTATCCCGCATATAAAATGCTTTGATATCTTTTGGGTAGTCGCTAACGATCACCGGTTTTGAGAAAAACTCTTCCGCAAGGTACCTTTCGTGCTCGGTTTGCAGGTCCATTCCCCACTTCACCGGATACTGAAATTTTTTCCCTGACTTTTCTAATATTCTGACCGCATAAGTATAAGATGTTCTTTCGAAATCTTCTTCTACAAGTTGGGTTAATCTATCTATCAATCCTTCTGATATGTATTTATTGAAGAATAGCATATCTTCACGACAGTGTTCTAACGCATAACCGATCACATATTTTAGATAAGCCTCAACATTATCCATATTATCATTAAGGTCTGCAAAAGCCATTTCTGGCTCAATCATCCAAAACTCTGCCAAGTGTCTTGATGTATTCGAATTTTCAGCGCGAAAAGTTGGTCCGAAGGTGTACACATCAGAAAGTGCTGTAGCATAGATCTCGCCATTTAACTGCCCAGAGACCGTTAAAAATGAGGGCTTTCCAAAAAAATCTTCACTATAATCAACATCTCCATCTTTAGTCCGAGGTGTTTTATCAAAGTCTAAGGTTGTTACCTTAAACATCTCTCCAGCCCCTTCACAGTCAGATCCTGTAATAATAGGGGTATTAATATAGAGGAAACCTTGTTCCTGAAAAAAGCGGTGAGTCGCAAATGCAAGAGCATTTCGTACCCTAGTGACTGCACCGATAGTATTCGTTCTTGGTCGCAAGTGAGCAATCGAACGCAAAAATTCAAAAGAGTGTCGCTTTTTTTGCAGTGGATAAGTTTCTGGATCACACTCTCCGATCACTTCGATCTCGGTTGCATGCATTTCTAAAGCTTGTTTTTTTCCGGGGCTTTCCACTATTTTACCAATAGCTGAAATTGATGAACCTGTTGTAAGATCGGTCACGAGTTTTTTGTAATTTTTAGTGTTTTCATCGATGATGACCTGAAAGCTAGTGAGGGTCGACCCATCATTAAGTTCTATAAAACTAAAAGTTTTCTGATGCCTTACTGTTCTAACCCAACCTTTGACAGTAAGTTCTTTTCCAACAAAAGAATCACTACCTGACTCTGGGAATTTCAGCTGTTTAATTCTTGTTCTCATACTACTAATTTTTCCTTTAATTACTGTTTAGCCCACTCGCGGAGCATTAAAATTTCTTTTTTCCAGAGTTCATTCCCTCCGGGGGTCTCCAAATATTTAGGTAGTTCCCGAGTTCTTGGGTCCCTCATTAGAGCTTTAAAACACTCGCTACCAATCTCCCCTTCACCAAGTGGGCGATGCCTATCGACGCGAGAGCCTAATCCCTTTACAGAATCGTTGAAGTGAAAAGCATAAAGATGCTGAAGCCCAACGACACGATCAAATTCATTAAGAGTTTTATTGACTGCCTCCTCAGTGCGCAAGTCATATCCAGCAACAAAGCTGTGACAAGTATCGATACAAACACCTATCGGCAAGCGGTCTTTTACTCTTTCGATAATATAGGCTAGATGTTCAAAAGCATACCCTAATGTTGATCCCTGTCCGGCTGTCGACTCAAGTAACAATCGGGTAGGACTATTTTCCATGTACGGCTCCATCAATAGCAGGCTTTCACAAATTCGCTCTAGACAAAGTTCAGGGTCATCTTTAAGAGCTGCACCAGGGTGAAAATTGAGATAGGTAATACCTAAAGCAGTACAGCGATCAATTTCCAATTGAAAAGCTTTCCTGCTTTTCGATAAGATGTCTTCTTTTGATGAGCAAAGGTTAATTAAGTAACTATCGTGACTCATAATCTTTTGAAGCCCTGTCTTTTGTAAAGCTTCATTCCAGTTATCGATAGATTCCTGAGTCAAAGGTTTTGTAGCCCACTGCCGTTGGTTTGCAGTAAAAAGTTGTATCGTCGTCGCCCCAATTTGTTGGCCTTCGAGCAGGGCATTATGCACGCCACCAGCAGCAGACGTGTGAGCTCCAATTAATAGCTCTTCAACATTCTTTGTCATGAAATATTACCTTTAATCAAAAAAAATGGATAATTCTCTCGTAATCTCATTAGTCACGAGTATAGAATAGCAAAAAAGGAATGAAGAAATCAACACAAGCTTCATCATGCTACACTTGAAACAATAAAAACAAAATATACTATTGACAATGCAAGACACTAAACAATCCATTTTCAAAGCTGCAAAAAGTTTCCTCTCTGGTACCCTAATTAGCAGATTCACTGGCCTGCTACGCGACGTTGCTATGGCCTTTGCATTCGGAACAAGTGGAGCTATCGCTGCCCTTATGATAGCCTTTCGTTTTTCTCATATGTTTCGTCGCCTTTTAGGCGAAGGAGCCTTTCAGATGGCGTTTATCCCGCAATTTGAGACACTTCGCAAAAAGTCAAGCAAACGAGCTATCTACTTTTTTCGCAGTTTAACTTTTACAATGTCCCTTCTTTTATTATTTCTAATCATCGCCAGCTGTGCAACACTTTTATCTTGTTATTGGTCATTAGATCTTAGCGCAGGCACTAAAGAAATCCTTCTTCTAACTACAATCCTCATGCCTGGACTCTTTTTTATTTGCCTTTATGGCCTAAATAGCGCTCTCCTTCAGTGCGAACAAAGTTACTTTACTCCGAGTGTAGCCCCTGTTGCATTTAACTGTGTTTGGATTATTGGCACATTATCTCTTATGCAGTTAGGAGCAACCGAAGCAATGCCATGGCTGGCAGGATTTATCGTGTTAGCTTGCGCTGGACAGTGGATGATTACGCTTCCCCAAACGATAAAAATTTACAAAAAACACGCTGCACTGCCATCAACTATTCCTCAAAGAAGTTTTTTTTCTGGCGATGTCAGAAAACTCATCAAACCACTTACCCTTAGTGTTATAGGAGTAGCTGCAACTCAAATAAACAATACTCTTGACCCTATCTTCGCTCGATTTGCCGATAGCGAAGGGCCCGCTTTTTTATGGTATGCCATCCGCCTCCAACAGTTTCCCATTGCTCTTTTTGGAATTGCCCTATCGAGCGCTATACTCCCTCCTCTTTCTCGAGCAATCAAAAATGATAATATTGAAAAATACAAATCTTTTTTAGAAACAGCTGTTAGAAAAAGCCTTTTATTTATGATTCCTATCACGTTTGCCTATTTTGTCGCTGGAGACACTTGTGTAAACTTATTATTTGGCCATGGTGACTTCGGAACCGATTCTGTGAAAGCTACAACCATTTGCTTATTGGCCTACACTTGTGGTCTTATCCCTTGCGCTTTGATACTGATACTCGCGCCCGGATTCTACGCTCTTAACAATTATCGTGGACCAACAGTAATCACAAGTATGTCTGTACTTGTTAATATTTTGTTAAACGCAACCTTTGTTTTATATTTTAACTGGGGTGCTGCATCTGTGGCCTTGGCAACAAGTGTGAGCGCATGGTTTAACTTTACCTGTTTATGGCTCGCGTTACAGAAGGAAGTTGGAAGTTTTGCAACAGTTCAAATCATAAAAACCTTACTAAAATCCTTATCAACCAGCTTTATCAGCGTTTTTATGGTGTTAATTGTAAACACTTATTTTTTTAATGGTAATGGAGTCTTCGCTATTTTTAATGGAAAAAATTTAAGGATTTCACATCACTTTTTTGAACAACTCACTCGGTTCCTTTTTGAGGCGTCTGCTTTTGGTATCCCAGTCGTTCTAATGTGGTTACATGAATTTAAACCTTCTATTTTTTCTTTCAAAAAAAATACTGTCGTTAATTAAAACCCGTGATCTCGATGAATATTTCCTATTTATGCAAGAGCCTCCCGGGAGTCTTATGCATAAATAGGTGCAAATAAATGGCTCCTAAAAATAAAGTTGGCTATAAATCGAAAAACAACTAAAAGATATTTTGAATATCCTGTTAAGCACGTGCCGAACACAGCAAATACTTACATGAAACTACTGTTTTAAATAGTAAGAAAAGAAAAGTGATCCGAGCAAAAAATAAAACAAATTAAGACAACACCTAAAGAGCGTATTGGATGACCCAAACTATTCTCCCAGTCTGTAGCTTTAAGTCTATTTTCGATGCTAAGGGTCTAAAAGGACTCGGGGAGGAAGTTTCAAAACCAACAACAAAAATTACCTTTATTTTCCTTCAAGCTGTTTCGTTTTTTACAGTTATCTTCTTCTTGCCTACTCTGTATTTAGTTTCAAAGTATTATAAAAAAAAGGGTCTCGAAGCTATTGAAAATGATAACATCCAAAAAATCAAACAACAGCTCCCAAATCAAATATTCAACACGAATGAAATTCGTGAGCTATACAAACTGAAGATCTTATTCCCAGGAAAATTTATTGAAGATAAAGCCATTGCAAAGTGCAAAGAACTCTACCAGCCAACGCCCCCTTCCCCTTCAAGTAACCTACCGGTTTCTCCTGAATCAACCTCTTCAGATAAGGAAAAAAATCAAATTTTTTTTAAATTGGAAAACGCAGTTGATAACACTGATCCCTCTGGATCCAAAGTTAATCAAAATCCAGTACACAATCTGAGCCCACCGCAAGTGAGCAAGAGAAAAACTCGAGAATTTCCCAAAGTAAACTCTTCACAAATAATACCCAAGCATCACGGAGGCATGCTCTTTACCCCAACCCCCACTTTTTTAAACTCGGGACCTTCTATTTTTAATATCTACGCACAAAAAAAATTCAACACATCCACTTCAATTCAAGCAAAGTTAAGTCAACCCCAAGTATCTCCCCTTTCGCCACAAAACATTCGCAAAGAAGAAATCAAAAAATCTGAAAACACAATCGAATATACTATCGAAGATGTCGATTGATACCTGTTTAAAACCCGAAAAATTACTATAGTTTACCTGTACAGGAGTTGAAACCGGGTTTGAATACCGATAGTCAATATTTATTCTGTTTACAAATGACCATGTCCATAAAATATATCATGACTAGTAAATATTTCAGCGAATATTTCAATTCGGATCTAATATTTTCTACTCACTCATTATATTCATACGACTGTTAATCTATTCATTCATAATCTACTTATAAATATAGATTTAACGCACTCATAGCATGAAAAAAACGAACTTTGTAAAGGGGTTGTGACCGAGATTAAATTTGTGCTTCCACACAGAGCACAGATGTAATCGTCTCAATGTTGGTTAACTGATTCGGCTCATCACTGATAGAATCAACAACCTCACCTGCTAACTCTAAAGAACGCTCCCTACAAAGCCCTGTCGCCGAGGGAAGCCATGTCATGTAATGCTGAATAGTCTCTTCGCGAGTCGGAAAGGTGTGTTGGATTTTCTTAACACGCACACTAATATTAAAAAAACCTAACTCCTCCAACAACAAACGATACTCATCAGCTTTAACATCTGAAAAACGCTCTTTCATACCGCAAATTTCAGATCTCCAAGACTCTCTTTGAAAAACTTCTGATATTTTAGGGTCGCCACCTGATACAATCAAAAACCGAATCGTTCCATCTTTCACAAGAATATTTCGCACATTTTCAAGGACCGTTTTCTGATTTTTTACCCAGTGCAGCGTAAAAAAACTTGTAACTAGATCAAATTTTTTTTCGAAGTGTAAATTATCTGCGCTCTGCAACTGAAAGTGAAGATTTGGAATATCCCCATACTCGGCAATAGCATAATCAATCATTTTTTTAGAGATGTCGACACCGACAACTTGACCCGCTTTGACCTTAGTTGCTAGGACTTTTGTTATATTCCCAGGGCCACACCCTAAGTCAAGAATCGATTCATCCCCTCGAAAGAAAAAGGGTGACATAAAATTTAAAGCTATAGCTTCCTGTAAATCTGCATGCTTTCTGTAGTGTTGCGGATCCCAATCAGATTTTTTTTTCATGAGGAAAATAGCGCTTCAATTAGATGAGAGAAAAAGTTAGATAAAAAAAATCCTAGGACTTAAACAAGCCCTAGGAAATAAATAGATTAGTTTGTGTGGTCTAAGAAGTCACAAATCTCAGGTAGGTTTATTTCGATCGGCATAGGAATTTGATCGACCTGAGGCATTGCTAAAAGTTGACCTGAAAAGTTAGCTGGTTCGCTTGAAAAGTACGTAGGTACTTCGCGCGTCGTGTTTTCAACAGACTCAACGATACACTTCATTTTACGTGATTTCTCTCGAACTGAAATTACCATTCCAGGCTTAACCTTAAATGAACGTCTATCCACTTTTTTTCCATCAACAAGAATGTGACCGTGGGAAACGAGCTGGTGAGCTCCGAAAATAGTGCTAGCGAACTTAAGACGATAAACAACGTTATCAAGTCTGCATTCGAGCATTTCAGCAAGATGTTGAGGGGTGTTACCCTTCATTTGAACAGCTTTCTTATAGTAATTGATGAGCTGCTTTTCGCTAATCATTCCATAAACAGCTTTAAGCTTTTGCTTTTCTTCTAACTGTAGTCCGTAATCTGACTTTTTACGGCGACGAGCACCATGAACCCCAGGAGGGTTTTGTTTGTGGATAAGAGGATTACGAGCACGACCAAAGATGTTTACGCCAAAGCGACGTGCGATTCGATTTTTCTTTCCTGTATAACGGGCCATTGCTTCTCCTTAAGAAATAAGTATTGAGCCTATGTTTTCTAAATTCATAGGCCGATTATCGCACAGCCTACTATATTTTGCAACAGTGTTTTTTAAGAGAATCTCTTGTTTAAGGTCTTTTGTCCTTCCCTATCCAAATTGTTAAATCTTTATTTAAAAATAGAGGCGATTATGATATAGATTATTTTAGGAACTTAAGCTCAAAAACAACAAAAAGTTAGGTCTTATGTTTTATGGATAAATCTAAGTCTAGACCTTTAAAAGAGCTTGCCCACCGATTAAAAAAGGAGGGCAATCCGAAAAACAATTTTACTTCGTTAGTGCGTGCATTCGAGCTATTTAGCGCAGAAACGGATCGACTCGAAGGAGCTTACAACTCTTTGAAAGAAGAGTTTACATCTATCCATGGAGAACTTGAGTCGACAAATGCAAAACTTACCAAAAAAGTTGCAGAACTTGGCGTGATGACTTTTTATTTTGAAAGTATCATCAGCAATATTGCCCAAGGTTTACTGTTTATTGACCTTAACGGCGATGTCACGACATATAATAACGCTGCAGAAAAAATACTAGGCGTTCCCTCAAAGAAAGTACTATACACCTCTTTTTGGCAAAATTTTGAAGACAACCTCTTTGGAGTATCTATTAGAGAAAGCCTGGCAAACAAGACTCCCCCACCTGCTGCGCAAGTCACCTACATGAACGTCGATTCAGAAAGAAGAGAACTTGAAGTTACACTCACCTACGTTCAAGAAGAAGGAAAAGGGAACGGTGAAGGTCTCGACGGAATCAGTGTAAAAAAACTCGAAGGTATCATTGTGCTATTTCGAGACATCACAGATGTCCGCAACCTTCAAATTCTTGCGGCAAGAAATGATCGCATGAAAGAAATCGGAGAAATGGCTGCAATGGTTGCACATGAAATACGTAATCCGCTAGGTGGCATCAAAGGATTTGCCTCGCTACTGCGTCGCGACCTCGAAAATAGTCCCGAACAAAAACAAATGGCAGATAACATCATTAGCGGCACAGACACCCTCAACAGACTAGTTACTAATGTTCTCAACTACTCACGACAAATTACTCCCGAAAAAATCGTATCGGATATCTTACCTATCGTAAAAGAGCTCAAGACATATTTTGATGTCGATACGACAAAAGCTGAAGGAAGACCCCAATTAATCATCGATACTCCCCTTAAAGAGTTACCTTTACTCATCGATCAACAACTCATCAAATCTGCCCTACTTAATTTATTAATCAATGCTAGTGATGCCATGCCAAATGGCGGAACAATAACAATCAATTTAGACCATAATGACAGTAGGGGAATTATTAAAATTACCGACCAAGGTTGTGGAATCCCTCAGGCTAATTTAGAAAAAATATTCACTCCATTTTTTACAACAAAGCCCAAGGGAAATGGATTTGGATTAGCTGAAGTCTACAAGATCATTCAAGCTCATGATGGTGATATTAATATCGAATCCATCATAGACCAAGGGACTACATTTACAATTGAAATTCCACTGGTAGAAAAAAACAAATCCAAAACCTCTAATAACAACAAACAAGTTAGGTGAATGCATGTCTATAGAAAAAGTCTTAGTCGTCGATGACGACTCTTCTATCCGCGAGTTTGTTGCTGCTACGCTTCGAAGGTTACATATTGACGTCGAAATAGCCGACAATGGCGAAAAAGCGCTAAAGTCCATAAAAAAAAACAATTTCGATCTTATTTTAACCGACATGAAAATGCCCGACATGACAGGTATCGACCTGCTCAAGCAAGTTAAAAAAATCTCCCCCAACAGCCTTGTCGTTGTTATCACAGGATATGGATCCGTTGAGAATTCTGTCGAAGCAATGCGCAATGGAGCATTTAACTACCTGATAAAGCCCTTTAGTCCCGATATCATTGAAGCAATTATAGAAAAAGCAATTGAACACCAACTCCTTGTTCATGAAAATGCTTACCTCCGTAAAGAAATTTCTACTACAGGTCGAAGAGGAGAAAGAAAAGTCATTGCCAATAGTCAAGTCATGAAAGACATCTTAAATGACGTGCAAAAAGTGGCTAAAAGTAATGCAAACATCTTCATCACTGGGGAATCTGGAACTGGTAAAGAAGTAATTTCAAGTGAAATTCACTACCACTCACTGCGAGCGGATCATCCATATATCAAAGTCAACTGCGCAGCGATTCCGGAAACATTGATAGAATCTGAATTTTTCGGTCACGAAAAAGGAGCATTTACAGGTGCCCACAGTAAAAAATTAGGACGTTTTGAGTTAGCAAACGAAGGTACTATTCTTCTCGATGAGATTACTGAGGTGCCGATTGTATTACAGGCAAAACTATTGCGAGTAATACAAGAACAGGAATTTGAACGTATTGGTGGAACAAAGTCAAAAAAAGTTGACGTAAGAATCGTATCGACCTCCAATAGAAACATAAGTCAAGCAATCGAAGAGAAAGTATTACGGGAAGATCTTTTTTACCGATTAAATGTCGTACCCATACACCTACCACCTTTGAGAGAACGCAGCGAAGACATCATTCCACTAGCTGAGTTCTTTATAGAAAAATTTTGTAGCGATAGCCATTTCGGGAAAAAAACTTTGACGGATAGCGCCAAAGAGAAACTATTAACATACAGTTGGCCGGGTAATGTACGAGAGCTTGCAAACATCATCGAACGTAGTGTTGTCATGGGGAGAGAGGAAAAAGTTGGAGCGGACTCTATCTATTTTGGAACCCATCACGAAATAAACACAAAAAGCAAACCGCAGCAAAAATCTAACAAAAAAATACAACTACCTATTGGCATCACGCTAAAAGAATTAGAAAAAAGATTAATCATAGAAACGCTGAATGCACAAGATAATAATCGAACAAAAACAGCAAATATACTAGATATTAGCGTACGGACCTTACGCAACAAATTAAAAGAATACCACATGGAAAATGGGACTTAATTATGGATACACATCAAAATAAAAGCCCAATTATTCTCTCTGTTGGAGGTGGCAAGGGCGGAGTCGGTAAATCAATGGTCTGCTCTAATCTAGCTGTGCAGTATGCGCAAGCGGGCTTCAAGACTGTCCTTATTGACTTAGATGTAGGAGCAGCGAATTTACACACCATATTTGGAATTAGACAACCGCCGAGAGGACTTGGAGAATATTTCACAACTCCCCGTAGTCAGCTTATCGACTATCTCATCAAGACATCTGTAGAAAACTTATACCTTGTTCCAGGTAGTGGGTTCGTTCCTGAGCTTGCTAACCTTAAGCATTTACAAAAAGTTAAGATCATTAATCAGATGCGATCTATCAATGCCGATCTCATCCTTCTTGACTTAGGTGCTGGTAGTTCGATAAACGTCGTCGACTTTTTTTCAATGACAAATGCCGGGATTATCGTAACGACTCCAGAGCCAACTGCCATTGTCAACACTTATGAATTTTTAAAAAACGTTATCTACCGAATACTATTTCGCATGTTCCGCGGTCAAGACGAGTTATTTAAAGTCATCAAAGAGACAGCCATTCCGAAAGACAATAAAACAACGAGCATTGGTGACCTTATTGAAGCTGTTAGAAAGATAAATCCTTGGGCAGCGGAAAACATTCAAGATGTTTGCGATGACCTTAACTTCTATGTCTTGTTCAATCAAGGGCGAAAACCCAATGAACTAGAACTCATAAAAAAACTCCACAATATTAGTAATCGATATATTGGCATCCCTCTAAATGTCTCAGGTATTATCTTCCACAATGAAGAGGTTCAGTCATCAGTCATCAGAATGTGCCCTATAAGTATTTCTTCACCCGAATCTATTACAACAAAAACGATACGTAAACATGCGATGAACATCTTAAATAATGTCGCCTCACAAATTAAAGGTGAAACAGCAGAGAACTCTTTTGAAGAACAATATCAAAGAGCACTCAATTGGGCCAATAAAGATTATGTGGAAAACCTGCTAACACAAAAAAGAATTCGCAAAGATCAAGATCGCCGTGACAGCAAAACTGCAGAAATTTACCAAAACAGTACTGCTGACCAATAACATCTATTGCTGCAGACTATTCTGCATAGCATGAGTGACACATTGTAGTCTCGAATTTTTCAACGATTAAAGCCATATAAAGATAGGAGTGAGAAAAAAGGTGAATCAATGGGTACCTGTTTGATTTATTGCGTTTGGTAATAAAGCTCATTTATTTCCAGTACTGCTATCAATCTTACTTTCTTTTACACAAGACCCATTTTCAAAAAAGAGCTCTCTTTTAAGATCTCCCGTTGGATAAAATAACGCTACACGTCCATGCACAGTACCCTTTTGATATTCCATAATCGTTTTTACTGTACCATCTTCGTACCAATACTCCTGCTTTCCGTGCCAAACACTGTCGAGATAGTTTTGAGTGCTGCATTTTTTTCCAGACACGTAGAACCAGTGACATTTTCCTGTTTGCTTTCCTTGGATATACCAGGACTTAACTAAAACATTTCCCTCTTCGGAATAAAATGTAGAAGGACCATGAAGCTTTCCCCAGTTGTAGTAACACTGCTGTTTAATTTTTCCACTTGGGTGCGTTAAATTATATTCACCGTTCAATTGGTTTTGTTTCTCAACCCAATATTCAAAAGATCCATCACTTAAACGAAATATTTTTAAAGTATGATCATCACGAAGTTTGAGGTTGTTTTTTAGATCTTCAGGGATACGCACAGGGTCAAACTTTTCCTCATGTTTAAGATCTAAACTTTCATCTTTAATAGTCAGTTGATGATTTTTGAACTCGTATTTATCCATACTATCCCTTTATTTTCGCATACCGTTCTTCAAGAGAGCTTTCGATAATTTGAACATTAATGGCTGCAACATCATGCATAAATTTTAGACGTTTTCTATTTACAATATTTTTTGTCAATTCTCTTTCCCAGTCTTTCAAACTCGAGTTTTCATCGCTAGCACGCTGGATTTCTTTATTTAATATTCTGCTATACACCAAATTAAAAATACCTAAGATATATTCATAAGCTGGCTCTTCTTCGAGCTCTATTTCCGCAAGTGCTGCTAATCCCGACTGAGTGAAAGTAGGAATCGCTCGACTTTCCTTTAGTTGTTGCTCATAGCGTTCTTTATCTCCAATAAGAACTTGCACGTGGTCGATTGAACGACGTAAACTATCACATAAATCTTCCATAACGGCAATCACTGAGTCGTCTGTAATTTCGGGCATCGCACTAGAAAGAATCTCACCTTGTACGCGCGATCGCAAATCAAAAGAGCGCTGTAAATATTTTTCAGCAACTTCTTTAAAGGGAATATTTGGAACGCCTTCTAATCCAAGACCACCTTCGGTACTATTAATTAATGTGAGCTCTGGATGTGCTTTTGCATACTCCCCTGTCCACTCAGACTCAGCCATCCATTTCCATAACGTATAGATGGGTTTTCCATAGATATCCGTCTTCAAAAGTGCAGTGGTATCAAAGTCCCCTGTATTCAAAATATCATTTTTTTCGACTGCTGTATCATCGATAATACCTGAAGCGTAGGACTGCATTTCTGTGTATGCTAAATCAACACCCACAAAAATAATTGGATTACACCCTAAATTTTTTGCTAGCTCCAGTCCAAAATTTACGACGTTGTGTCCCTCATCAAGCCACTCAATATCTTCTAGTAAACCAAACTTTTCATCAAACCAATCGGCAACCTCATACCCTCCAGCTCCTGGAATGTAGAGTCGAGGACCATGAACAAGGCCATAAGCTTCGTGGTGCATACGATTTCGGTAAAATAATGACACTTCATAAGCTTTATTCGAACTCAGGCGATACTGTTGCGTTGGATTTGGGTCGATCCCTATACCAAAATGTGGAAGAATATCTCGAGAGCTCAATGCATTGAGGGCTGATCCACCGCCAAAAACGATGGCGTTGTCGAGATACTTCCTGACCTCTTCAATATTTTTTTCCAATGATGGTCCAGCACCACAAATAATTGCTGGTACATTTTCAAACTTCCCATAGAGGTGCGTACCTTTCCATGACTCTGAAAGAGTAAGCATGTTCGGGTAAAAATTCCTAAAAAATGAGACTCCGTAATGCAAGTATTCTTCTACTAAAGCATTTTTTATTGCTGCATCGTGAACTATTTTATGCTTCAAGTCTAAAAACTTTTCCTCCTTCGTTTTTTCGTAAAAAATCAATGCAGAGATCGTCATCTGAGTCATCACAAAATCCCAGTATAACTCCTCAAAAGCATCTTCTTCCTCGTAAAGACTACTAAAAAGAAAAAGAGTTGCTTGTTGGTTTTTAAGAATTTCACCGCCGCGTTTAGTTTGAAAAAGGCAGTGAATCACTTGTGGATCGTCTTCTAAGAATACTATGCTACGGTTAGAGTCGCCGGCAAGCCACTCTTTAGCGGCGTCATAGTAATACCCTAGACCAACACCGTAGACATAGATAACTGTAGCTGCGTTGAGGTCAAGAGACTTAAACCAATTGTGAGCTTCATTTTTTGGGTCCGTTTGATCGTGATAAAACTGTTGTTTTCCATCTTTTATCGCTATAAGGTTTTTATCTCCTGACGAGGATTCACAAAATTCTATCTTATTTTCATGTAAATATTGTAATCGCAAAGCTTTCTTTGGGTTTACTAAAGACCATAAATGAATATTTTCATGAAAAAGATTTTCATCAAGAAGTTGCGCCATTGAATAATACCTCTTTAGGATAGATATTTTTTTGAGTATTCCGCAAACTTACGAGAATAATCAATGTTTTTTTCAAATTTTTCTATTACTTTACTGATATCATCACCTTTAATTCGTTTCGAGGGTGAATCTAATACTTCTTTTGAAACAAGTTTTCCGGAACAATCCCACTCAAATACATAAAGCTTTCCTTCTTTGTTAAAATGTTTAACAACAGTATGTTGCCGCCCATTGCTATACCACGACTTGGCAGTACCTGTCGGACTCCCTCGGTCATACTGAGCTTCCCAAATGAGCTGCCCATCTTGAGACCAATATCTTTCTGTACCGTGCAATTTTCCTTTATCAAAGTGAAGTTCTCTTTTTTTTCTTCCATTCGCGTAATAGAGAACAACTTCTCCGTGAAGGCTTCCTCCCTTATAATTAATCTCTGATTTCACATTTCCATTTTCGTAATAAAACTTATGAGTACCCCTTCGTTGACCCTCGTCGCTTTTGCTTAATGAGTAGAGTTTCCCACTGGGGTAAAAATGGCTTCTTTTGCCGTCACTAGTGTAAAACTTTGAAAGAATTTTTCCATTTTCATGATGATAGCAAACAACTTTACCCTTTTCATCAATGGTAGGGATTATCTTCTTATTAGAGTGTAGTGAACTTGCTGGTGGGATGTTTACGTTTTCTCTTGCAACGATCTCTGCTACTAACCTAATGTGAAATTCAAGATGTTCTTTACAGTAATGGATATAGTTGAGATAAAACTCTAATTTTTTATGATTACGATTTATTGCTGTCAGCTTGTATGAGTGGCACCTGAATTTTATTTCGTGGCGAATCGCTATATTTTCAAAGGTTTCTCGATAACTTTTAAGAAGATAATTATATGCAGGTTCATCTGAAAAAGAGTCTTCAAATGAAACATATAGTCCCTCATACTCGCGATCAGAAAGTTCATGTCCTAATTCACACTTTTTCCATAATTGCTTCACTTCGTCAATTTTTCGATGACATATATTTAAGCATTTCTCTAAGCTACCTCTCCACTCCTCAATAACGTTTAGCACTGTTGGCTGCGTTGTTACAGGTTGTGAGCATTGGATAAGGCTATGGATTTTTCCTGGTAAATCTTCAAACGTATTTTTATCGCCTACGTTTATATCCTCTAAACGCATCGATTTTACTCCCTCAATAAAAAGTCCCTTACCGCTCGCATTAATAATCGATGTGTTGGGATGAGAATCAGAAAATATTTTAATCATATTTGCTTCTTCAAGCCAATCAACTTTAGTAAGTATTGGCTCCCCCTCTTCAGTTTTTCCAAAAACGACGTCTTTAGAGTTAAACTCCATACCTTTTCTCTGGGTAAAGCCATCAGTAGGGTGTGCAGTGATTACGTCTGGATAACGATTATTATTGGTATAAGCCAAGTCGCACCCAACGAGAATGATAGGATTACATCCAAGCATATGGGCAATTCCCATAGCCACATTTGTTGTGCTTATTTCCAAATCTTCATTTTTTTGTATCGAAACTCCAAATTTTTCTAAAAACCAATTAAGAATATTATAGTTTCCCTGACCTTGAATAAGCAGTTTGGGTCCATGTAGTAAATTTAAACTATCCGCATGAAAACGTAGGCGATAGAAATAGGGAGTTTCAAACGCTGAATTCGTCCGAATACGTGAACCTTGCGATTCGTAAGGGTCAATACCTACTCCAAAATGAGCCTCTACTCCGAAATGATTAAGAATATTCATACCGGTGCCTGACCCAATAACCAGCGCTTTATTATTAAGACTTTTTATTGTGTCAATTGAATTCACAATAGAAGATCCTGCCCCACAAATAATTGCAGGAGTGTCCTTCATAGTGTTTTCTAAACAATGACCATAAGAAGAACCATGAAGGCTCAAAATATTTCGATAGAAGTTAGAATATAAAATTTTTCTATCTTCTATAAGTTCTCTATGTGTGTATAAATTTGCTCTAGAAGAAAGATAGATTAAGTCGCGGAGTTCAACGCAGCGACTATTTTTATTTTCTGTATATACTTGAGAGCATGTAAGAAATGCTTTTTTAAAAACAAAACCTTTTATCAATTCTTCAAGACTATCATGCATTGACCCTTTTATATCTTCTGTAGATACAGGCATATAATGAACGATAACCTGAGGATCAGAAAGAATGATAGAAGCATATTCTGTCGATAGGAATTTTTTAAGAACACAAATATCGTCTTCAATAATAATCAAGGTGTGACGGTCGTTTTTTTTGAGCCACTCATTTATAAATGTATAACAGTAACCGAGACCTAATCCATAATAAAAAATCACTTCTTGTTTATCGAAAGGAAGGTCCAAACTTTGCTTTTTAAGTTGCTGAAAACTTCCTTCATTATCATAAAAGTAATAAGAGGGGCATTTTAAGTTCAGCTCACCAAGATGTGTTGTACAAAATTCGTATCCTTCACATTTCGCTTTTGGGATAGATTCAGCTATAGAAGAGTCATACCTTGCAAACTGCACCAGGTTTCTTTCATAAAATTCCTGTGAATAGGTATTTTTTATCATCAAAATATTAACTGCTGTTTTTCATATTTTGTCATCACTTTATATGAGTCTATATCTCGATTAAAAACAGAAATAGCTTTAGATAACTCTTGAAGTTTTTTTTCTGCCGTTTCCTTCATATCTTCTGTTACGTTATTATCTTCTAAGATAAGCTTTCCTTTACGATTCCATTCTTTCAAATTGTAGTGTTTATGATCCTCATAATAGGTATATTCCCTTGCCAACTGACCGTTAGAATACCATGCACAAGCTTTCCCCTTAGGCATTCCATCTACAAATTCTACTTCCCATATTAGCGTTCCATGTTCATCCCAATATCTCTCTATACCATTAAGTTTACCATCCTTAAAAAACAATTCTCTTTTCCGTTGTCCATTTTCATAATAAAGGACAATACTCCCATCAAGGGTTCCTTCTTTATAGTTTAAAAGAGATTTTAAGATTTTATTCTCAAAGTAGTATTCTTGCTTACCGTGCCAGACTCCCTCTTTATATCGTTGAAGACTACTCACAACTCCAGAAGGGTAATATTGCCAATTTTTTCCTTGTTGCATTCCATCGACAAACCACGACTTCGCTAAGACTCCTCCTGCGGGATCATAAAAAGTGACAGGACCGTGCAGTTTCCCTTTTTTGTAAAATTTTTCATATTGGAGCAAGCCGTCTTTGGTATACCTTAGATATTGCCCTTCTAATTCACCATTAAATTTAACGAAAAGATCGCTTAAGTATTGTCCTTCTTGTTGGGATTTTTTAGATTCTTCAGGGAGCATCTGAGGAGCAAATTTGATGTCGATATCTATATCTAATTCTTCATCATAAATAGTTAGCCTACCATCCTCAACTTTATAGATATCATTACTATTTTTATTCTCAGAATAGTACTCAACTTGATCCTTGCATATATGTGAAATGCTTTCTCTTTCCTTATTGTAGCACTTAATGACCTTATCGACGAGATTCGACTGAAACTGTAATTGTTCTCTATAAAACGTGATGTAATTCAAATCAATCTCTAACCGTTTAATAGATTTCACCTGTGCTGTCCACTCATCTGAGTGACAACGGTAGATAATCTTTTCTCGTATTGCTTTGTCATCAACAAGTTCCGTGATATCCGTAATAAAATAGCGAAAAGCTGGTTCAGTAGAAAGGTCGCTTTCTAGTAAGGCAATCTTCCAGTTATAAGGAGGAGCTGATAGTACGTTCCCTTGAATACATTTTTCCCACTCAGCTTTTATTTCCTCTTGGATCTCATGATATATTTTAGAGCATGACACTAAGCTTTCTCGCCATTCAGCTATTTTTTCTTGTACCATCGATTCACTGTCATTCAGACTTCCTTTTTGTGTCTCTGCATGAATCCAGTTTCTAAAGTCCCATCCCTTTGTGAAATACTTTTCAACGACTTCCGGAAGTGGAATATATTCGAGGCCATTAATTGCTAAGCCTCCCGTTGTTGAACTGATCACTTTTATTTCAGGATTGTCTTTAATGAATCGCCTAATAGATTTTGCTTCAGCTATCCAATCTATTTTGGTAATCAACTCTTTACCATCATTACCCAACCCTAAAAGGGAAACATCAGACTTACGAGCTATTTCTCCTTTTGAGGATTTTGCGTCTGTCGGATGAGCTGAAATGATGGGAGGATAGCGCGATGCATCGGTATATGCAAGATCACAACCTAGTAAAATAATTGGGCTACAACCTAAATGGCGAGCATACTCCATGGCAAAATTCGTACTGCTAATTCCCCTTCTAAAATCTTTAATTTCGCTCTCACCTAAACCGAGTTCATCCGTAAACCAATCGCTCACAGAATAACCCGTATTTCCTGCGAGTAATAACTTAGGTCCTTGCAACAGTTTGAAGCTATCGAAATGAAAACGCGTTTTATAAAAAAAAGGCACCTCATAGGCATAATTTGTACGAATACGCGTTCCTTGTGAGTCTGTAGGATCAAGTCCTGTACCAAAATGAGGAATAATACCGTAGTGATTTAATACGTTCATTCCTGTTCCTGAAGCAATAATGATTGCTTCATTTTTGATTGACTTGAGATATTCTATATCATTAACAATTGAAGGTCCTGCCCCACAAATAACTGCAGGAATATTTTCAAATTGATTATGTAGTAGATTACCATCATATGATTTTGACTGACGAATTGTATCAGAGTAAAAATTCTCGAATATTTTTTCTCTTGCATAAGCAAGCTCTCCCGATCTTACTATATGCCAACTCGACATATTAAATAGTTGATCACGAAGAACTAGGGCAATACCTTCATTGTATTTCGAATATAGTTTTGATGTGGTAAGATAGACTTGTTCTTTGACAAATCCTTGGATAATATGAGAAAGATTTAAAAACAGCGATGAATTTAAAGAATGCAGATCGTAATACGTTAAAAATTGAATAATCACTTGCTTATTGGAAAGAATTTCTGTCGCTTTTTCAGTTTCTAAGAATTTTTTAAGGACACAGATGTCGTCTTCAAGAATAATGAGATTTTTATTCGGATTTTGTTCAAGCCACGATTTAGCTACATCATAATAATATCCTAAACCAAGACCATATAAAAAAATGCAATTGTAATCATTAAACGGTACACTACGATGCCATTGTTTTGCCTCGCTAATAGCTCCATCGTTATCGTGATAGTAAACGATGTTGTCATCAAATCTTTTTAATAAATTAAGTTCGCCTAGATGGGTGTAACAAAACTCATATTTATCCGAATCGAACATCTCGACTTTTATAGAAACAGTAGGATCATAAAGAGCGTATTTCTCTAAATTTTTATTGAAAATTTCATTGTTATGTTTGTTCCGTAATCGCATTTCGATCTCTATAAGGAAGTGTTCTAGCTTTCTTTTTTCGTACCCTGGTCAACAAGAGCTTCTACCGTATCGATAAAAGCTGTTTGTATCTGATCTATTTGCTTTTTCAGTGATGTTGTTACCTTGTCCATCATTTTCTGAACCATATCCTGCATGCTTGGAGTCTTCCATATTGCTTCGCTAGTCGCGCCAGAGTCCATACCTGTGTCAATTCTCATTTTTTTATTCAATTCTAGAAGATTATCAATCTCATTATGAATAAACTTCATTTCTTTCTGTAATTCAATAACTTCAGATTTCTGCTGGTTCCTCAAAATAAAGGGAGTAATTTTATCTAGACTATCGGCAATCTCTTTTAAGTTATTAGTAAAAGCTTCCATTTTGAGTGTGATGAGATCAAAGTAATCCATCCCTGCACCTTCAGGAAGATTTATTAAGTTTCCATTCTTATCCCAATACTTCGTTTCTTTAATATTGCCTTCCTCATCAAAAGACACTTCTTTTTGAACGACTCCTTCAGAGCTCCAAAACCTTGCTGTTCCTACAGGTTTATCTTCTACATATTCAACAACCCCAATTTTTTTACCGTCATAGCTCCATAGTATTTCAGCACCTGATCTTTTTCCACGATTGTAAAAAATTTCTCTTTTAAGTTGACCATTCTCATAAAAAAGATAAACAGGACCGTCGAGTACACCATTTTTATAATTTAAATGTGAACGCCTTTTTCCATCCTCAAAGTAATAGTCCTGAGGGCCGTGTAAATTCCCATCCACATAGTGAGTGATACTATAACATTTTCCTGAAGGGTAGTAGGTCTCTGATCTACCCACCTTTTTCCCCATGTAAAACCACGTTTCTGAAAGCAGCTGCCCATTTTCATGATAAAATCTAGAAGGCCCATTTAGGCCATCTCCTTTACTGAAAGTGCCTTTGATATCTATCCCGAGGGCTGGATCAAAAATGGTAAACGTATCGCCTTTCGAGTGATACTTTTCTTTTATACTTTTTTCTAAAGCTCGAAATTCAAACTGATTTTGCTCAACAGATGGATATTTAGATTTTCGTTTGTCGTGCCTTTCTCCGACGTTAAGTGCATTTTCTATCAGTCGTGTGTTCGATGATGCTGCTTTCATCACAAATTCAAAACGTGTCGAATGAATTTGCACAAGCTCTTGGTCGAGCTCTTCAGCACTAAGCCACTCTTTATCTAGCTCTAATTTTTCTACCTCTTTCTTCAAAACTGTAGTCAGATGGCGCATGTACAAAGTAAGAATATAACGATACGCAACCTCTTCGTCCAAATTGCATACATTTTTTGTAATCTTTTCAGTAAGTAGATTATCCGAGTAATCTTTACCTTCTGAAATATCGCTCATTAGAGAAACATATTCTTCGACAACATTCGCACAGTATTCCTTTCCTTTGACCATACTGTCTTTCAACTGATCTAAAATTTCACAAATCCGAGCGAAGGAAACATTTTCTGGCATTTGACAAAGGGACTGAATATTTGAGTGAATCATTCCTGAAAAGTCAAAGTCTTCAGTAAGGCGACTATCTGCAACCTCTTGCAAAGTAGTATTTTCCACTCCAGGAAATCCTATCCCACCCTCAGAAGCATTAATGATATCAAGTTTGGGAAACTGCATAGCATACTTTGAGTACCATACTGATTCTAACAGCCACTTCCAAAGGGTAAACACCTGATTGCCATGAATATCTTTTCGAGCGACTAAATCTTCTTCAGCTGTTTTTGTCTGAAACTTCTCAATACCTGAATATAAAGGATGCTCAGGTGTCAACTTCGCATAGGATTTGTCGTCACTGTAAGCTAAATCAACACCTACAATTGTAATTGGATTACATCCAAGAGCAAACGCTATCGACAAAGCGTAATTGATCACGTTGTAGCCTTCCAAAATCGCCTTTCCTTCAATTCCTAGCTGTTCATCAATCCAATCAGCAACTTCATAAGTAGCTGCTCCATTGACGTACAAATGATCACCATGAATAGCATTTAAAGCGAAACTGTTCATCCGAAAGTTAAGAAAATAAGGGGTTTGAAAAGCCTGATTCGATACAATCCTTCCCATTTGAGCAAAATTAGGGTCGATTCCTACCCCAAAGTGAGGATTAATTCCCGCGGCATTAAGAGCATTAACAGAGGTACTTCCTCCAAAAATCAAAGCTTTACTTTGAAGCTGTTTCAAAACATCGATATTCTTGTTAAGAGATGGCCCTGCACCACAAATAATTGCTGGTACATTTTTAAATTTATTCCACATTGGTTTCGCTAAATAAGAATCTGGTAAACTTAGTAGATTCAAATAATAGTTCAAAAAAAAGGGAACACTAAACTTTCTATACTCTTCATGAACCATATCCTGCACTTTCATCAAAAATGCCAACATATTATTCATGCGCATAAGCTCTGATGATTTATGCTTCAAATACAGTTTGTTTGCTGAAATTTTATGCTTCGAGCCTGTGTATCGCTTCACTATTTTATCAAATTTTAAAACACTTTTATCAAAAGTATTTAAGTAATAAACCTGAACTTGTGTGTCGTGTAATATTCTCTCTGCGTAATCTGATCCCAAGAAGCGATGCATTACCTCTGCATCATCTTCAATAAAAACAAGGTGCCTGTTTTTATCGCGACTCAGCCATTCAACAACAGCCTCGTAATAGTACCCTAAACCAATACCGTAGACAAAAATTAAATTTGACTTTTCAAGAGATAGTGTCGAGAACCACGTTTTTGCTTCAGCAATCGGATCTTTTGGATCGTGGTAATACTGGATCTCACCATCAATATCCTTTTTAAGATTCTGCAAGCCATTCTCACTTTTGCAAAGCACAACATTCTCACAATTAATTGTGCGAATTTCTTCTCCCTGATTCTGTGAGACTTTAATCCACCGCTCGTAATTTGTATTAAATTTTTCCGAAACATCTTTCATTACACTATACTCCACTAAAGAGGCTTCCAGCTGTCATCACCACCTAGGCGTTTGAACTTTTTTTTGTGCTGTCGCTTTGATATTTTATCATTTGTCTCTTCTTTCTTTTTACCTTCAGAATGAATTCCCTTTTCTTCAGCTACTTTTTCTTGTAACTTAACTGTCCTTTGCTTTAGAGCTGCTGCTCTCTCAAGAAGTTCTCGGAACTCACCAACAATATCTTCGGGAATCTCATTTAACTTCAATTTTTTTACATCGGATTTTTTAAGTCCTGCATCGAGGAGTGCCTCTTCTGTGTTTCTGGAGAAAAGATTAATTTTTTTCTCCAAGATAGATACTTGTTTTTCGGCCAGCTGAACTGCTTTAGTGTCAACTTGGCGATACAAATTTTGCTCTAATAGTTCAATAAGACTTTTAAGAGCAAATAAAGTATCATCTAAAGGATCTTCTTCGGGCATAGCCTACTCACTGTAACCAGGTTTCATACGACTTCCCTTAATGTAACAATAAAATTTAATCTTTGCAATTTTCTTTATTGTGGGTTGTGCTCAATCGTTTAGTCTAATAGTATGAAAAAAACGACCAACGACCACAAACCCTTGGCTATTTATGCGGAGTTATTACGACCATCTAAAGCATATTCAAAATAATCAAGAACTTACAAACAAAAAGCCTACCTTTCGCGCTTCTGCTATTTTTCCAGCGCTACACAAAAGTAGTATCTCGACTCGCTACATCTTTCTAAGTTACTGGATGCTCAAGAGAAGCATCAATAAAATTTCTTGCATTATTACCTTACGATCAAAAGATGGAAACACTCTCTACCGAGAAATTCAGCCGATCACAGAGCCAAAAGCTTATTCGATAGAAACTAAAGACCTAATTATCAAGTCTGGACTCGATGTTAACGATTCATTCTCCGGTAGTGTTGAAATAGAGTTTTTTTCCATAACTCCTCTTATCTATCCCTTTCCAGCCCTTACCATTAATTTTTACGGTCCCCACTTTAGCTCTGTTGTACACTCAGCGCAGCGAGTTTACAACGATTATGACGATATGATTTCTAATAGTAAGCAACATGTCCCTGAAGCTGGATTCAACATCTATGCTGATGATAAGAGAGAACCCTACCTAGCTATTGTCAATGGACCCGTAAAAGAAAAATCTTTTCACCTAGATTTTACTTTTATTAATAAAGACAAAGAAACCCTCGATTACGAACACATTTTAGGAGATTTGAATCCTTATGAAACAGTATTTATCTATCCAAATAGAGAACTCGATTTATCATCTTTCCTAAAAGGTGCACCAGGAACGGCAAAGGTAAACTTTAATCTACAGTGGATTTATCCACGGATCATTGTAGGAAATATTAACAACCAACTCCCTGCAATGTCATTAACTCATAGCTACTACGACTGTTCCGATGCTACTGAGGCTACAGATTTCTGGCTAGAAACTGACTCCAACCACTACCCTGCGTCCCTCATTGTCCCTGCTGTTGTCGACAGTAAATCCTTTACTCACATCACCTTCTATCCGATCTATACCCCTTCAAGCTTTTCTATTGACCTGGAAATTTACGATAAAAGCGGGAAGAAAAAAATAGGACTCGAAAACATCCTAACCTTCTCCAAATCCTGTGGAGAATACATTTCACTCAATATCAATGAGCTGTGTCAAAAACATCACATCACTGACCCATCTTTAGGGATTCGCCTTGCCGCAAAACAAACTGGAAAAACAACGATCCCTTCGCGCATCAAAGTCTCCATAGACAAAGGCAAAATCCAAAACGGAATTCCCTGTAATATCTGCACGAACCTCATCCCTTATAACCCCGAATGGGAATCGAAAACTAAAACATTTCGTTGGCTACCGATCCTCGCAGACCAAGAAAACGCATATGTGTGGATCATGAATAATACAACAGAAAAAAAACCAAGTACAGTGACAACTCTCGCTTTAACATTTTATAGAACTAAAGACACTGAAACAATCTCGCGAGAGGTAAGACTTCCTCCTTGTGGCTTTACAATCCTCGAGATAAAATCCGACAAGAATCTTCAAGCGTTTTTCAATGGAACTGTCGGCTGGTGTTCAATCGCAGCAACTAACCCTTATATATCCACCTACTATTTTACTGAGAACGAATCTGGTGTAATCGGAGGTGACCATGGGTTCTAACACCCCACTGGCAAAAGTTAGTGATATACCCGAAGGAAAAGGTATCGTTGTGATGAGTGATCAAGGCGAGGAGATTGCATTATTCAAAATGAACGCCAAGATTTATGCCATTAACAATATCTGCCCACATGCGGGAGCTTCTCTTGCTGAAGGAGAAGTTAATGACTGTAAAGTGTCGTGCCCACGGCACGCGTGGGTGTTTGATATCACAACAGGCACATGTATCAACGTCCCTGGTGCTGACGTCGATACGTATCAGCTTAGGATCGTCGATGGCTTTATATACTTAAAACCTTTACAAACAAGAAACGAATAGTGATCCCAATAAATTATACTCTTTTAGTTTTTTTATATTTTTTGAAGTGTTCACACCCCTGTTCTATCAAAGAGTTAGGTAAAAGCAAATCATATTTCATAGAATTTCCATCTAAATTCCTATGATAGATTTTTCCTTCAGAAGTAGAATTCACTTCATCTTGAGGGTTCTGTCTCACAAATGTTTTGTTACCACGATCATAATCATAGACTTGAGGAGGATGAAATTTATTTTCCCACTCAGATTGAATGATTATCTGAAAAAGTCGAGAAGAAGGATTTTCTTCACAAAACCTCAAGCTTTCAAGCTTATCTTGATTTTTCTCGGACACCCAGTAAAAGTGCTGTGCCAGATACTTGATGGCTGTTGATGCATTTTTTTTATCGCAAAGATAACTTGCAATAATGCTTCTTTCTTCGTTTGAATACCCATTCCATAACGGAAGAAGTCGATAATCACTCACTTTTAGCTTTTCAGTTAACTCCCGAAATTTTTTCACCCCATAAGTAAACCACAACACCCCACTATTATTTTCATCAGTCCGAACGGCAATGTCGCCCTTGAAATCATTTTTATGTCTACTAAAGTAATCGATAATATAATTTTTCATTTTAAACATTTCATCGCTTCCTTTCCTATGCAACCCTTTTCCTGTAACAACTTGGAATTTTGTATTAGACTCAGGGGACAAGGTATCGAGGAAGCACAAAATTTCGGTCACTGCCGACCCATGACTTTTATTGTGAGAATCAATCTTAGGTAAGTTACGCTCTATGTTCACAGGTGTTCCAATATTCCAATCAATAAAAACCCGCTTTGCTTGATTTACTTCATTGAGCTCAAGATAAGCTTCCACCAATAAATCATGCACTTTTGTACTCTTTGATGATGTTTGATTATAATAAAAAAGAGCCTGTGTAGCATCTTTCAGTTCTAGATATGCATGCATTAAAGATAATAACGTAAAATCATCTAGTTCAGTTTTCGTATTATCTGATTGTTGAAACTCTTGGAAAGCTTCAATTGCTTTTTCGGGATGTCCCATATGCGAATGGATAGTCATCAACTTACTGAGTATAAATTTATTGATGTAGTTTCCAAAACCTAGTTTTTCCCTATTCATGATTATATCAAGAGCTTCCTGAAAGTTATTCAATTTAGTAAAAGCAGAAAGAACTGTACTCAATGTCATACAATCCATTTTTCTACGGTTCTGTAGAGCGGAATTATACATGTGTGTTACTTGATTATATTTGCCTGCTGCTAAGTAGGTTTTCATAATCTTGGCAAAAAGTTTTAAGGACAATTCAGATTGTCTACTAGAAAAATGTTTCTCATAAAATTTAATTATGGATTCAGAATCATCTTCATTTTCAAAAATAAACGAATTAATCACTGGTTCAATTGATTTATTATTTAATTGTGTACCATTTTCACACATTTGCTTATGTAAAACAAGAACCTTACTATAACATTTATTTTTATAAAAAGAGTTCAATAAATGTGAGTAGGAATATTTATCTGGGGTAACCGGGCCCAATATTGGATCATTACTAGAGTACATCTCTTGAAATAAACGATTAGCAGCTTCTGAGCTACCACCATTTACTAAACACTTTACTTCTGCATCAATTTCATTTCGTATTTCTTGTAAATATTGTTTAGCTTTGAGGTTAACAAAATTATGTAGTCTTTTTTGTGCCTCAACCAGAACTAATTGATCAACTTCTTTTCGACAACGTTTTCTTGGAGGCTCACCGTCTCCATCTTCAAATTTTCTTTTAACGGGTGATTTTGGAAATGATTGATGAAATGCTGAATGAAGCGATGAATCAACTAACTCGGATGGATGAAGCGATGAATCAACTACCTCGGATCGATGAAGGGATGGTTCAACTACCTCATCTGCGAACAATCTAAAACCACTATAATCATTATAATCATTATTAAGACTAAACATAACTAAAAACCTAAAACAAATATTAATAGAATGTCTATTATTACATAAGAAATGTTTATTTACAATAAATAAACTAAAAACAATCACAAGTTAATTAATCTAGTGAATTAAAAATGAAAACAAAAAAACTATATTATTTTATTTAGTTGATAGTGAGCTTCACCTTTATCAACCAAAGATAACGGAAGAAGAACGTCATATTTCACCCCTTCCCCCTCAACCCTTCTTTGATAAATTTTCCCATCTGAAGTTTTTTGAGACTCTTTTTGCACCCGTATAAATTTACTCTTATCATACATGTATTGCTTGGAAGGAAGCGGCAACTCAGTAGGAATCTTATTGTTTAACAAATAAGTGAAAAGATCCTGCTTATTCGTTCTCAAACTACCTAACTTATTATCTTTATCGTGTGCCCAGTGTAAAAATTCTGCGAGGTAGCAAATAACGACCTGCTCATTGTTCGGGTCGCAAAGATAACTGGCAATTCGAGCTCTTTCTTCTTCCGAATAGCCTATCCATAAAGGAATCATACGATAATCATCCTCATTCAGTACATCACCGACTCCCAGGATATTCTTAGGACCATAAGTAAACCACAAAAGCCCACTATTATTATCATCACAATTGACAATAACTTTACCTTTTAAATCTCTCTTGTGCTCTAAGAAGTAATTACTCACATAATTCCTCATCCGGAACAGCTCACGCTTCCGAATAGAGTGTAACCCTTTTCCTGTAACAACTTGAAACTTTGTATTATCTGTAGGATTTAATTCGTCGAGGTAACACAAAATTTCAGTCACTGCACCGCCACGAGTTTTACGGTGAGAATCGATCATAGGAAAACCATTTTCGGTATACACTTTTGGCCCGAACTTCCATTCAGTAAAAATTTGTTTAGCTCGCTCAACATCATTAAGCTCAAGATAAGCTTCCACCAATGAGTAATGAACTCTTGGGCAATCAGATGTTGTTTGATTATAATAAGAAATAGCCTTTTCTGGATTTTTTAATTCTAAACAAGCATGCATCAAAGCCACTAAAATATAATTATTGAGTTCGACATTTGAAAAGCCTAGTTTTATACGATTTTCGTAGGTATCAATCGCTTTATCATGATTTCCCATTTGTGAATGGATTGCCATAAGTTTACTAAGAGTATAACAGTCAAAACACTTACCGAACCCTAAATTTTCACTATTAAAGATTATCTCAATCGCTTCCTCAAATTTTTTGATTCTACAATAAGCTGATACAACAACATTCAGCGCCTTTCCATCCATTTTTCTCTGGTTTATAAGTGCACTTTTATACATTGCAATTACATCAAAACTTCTGCCGACAACTAAATACATTCTCATAATTTGAGTAAAAAGCCATAAAGACATATCTTTCTGTTTAGATTTAAAATTTTTCTCATAAAACAAAAGCACGCCTTTTTTGTGCTCATTACTTTCAACTTTATCTCCAAGACTCATAAAAGATGTCAGCACACAATTCACAACCTGTTCGCTAAGCCTAATTTTTTTTTGACTCATCTGTTGATACAAAGTGAGAACTTCATTATATTTATTGTTATTAAAATTCGACATTAAGAGGTTCTCATAAGTCGCTTGATCAGAGTTAACTGAAATTTCTATTTCTACTGTATCTTTTTTGGAACACAACTGCGGAAATAAACTGTTCGCGACTTCAAGTCCACTGGACTTACGGACAATTTCATTTTTTTGAAGAATTAAATTTTCTATTTCGTCTTGAAACTCTTTAACTTTAGTATCAACACTTGTTTCTAACGATTTTGTTGCACTCTTAACTACATCCAGATCCATCTCTTGCCGAGAACGCTTTCTTGGTGGCTCTTCGCTATATTTTATATCTTCTCTTTCACGCTTTCCAATCGTGTTCGATAAATCAAAATTTTCTTCGCCCCTACCATTTATAGAAATGCCACTAAACACAATTAAAACCTATAATTAAAATAATAACAAAAAGATATAATTACATAAAAAAACATTTAATACAAATTATAAAACACTAATCAAAAATTCAAACAAGACCAGACAAAGTAGATTAAACAGTTAAAATTTTAACTTGTTTATTAAAACAAGAATCCACACAAAACTCTATCAAAAGAAACACGACACAGAAATTAAAACCTAACCAGAATAGTAATAAATAAACCCTGCAATCACTAAAACAGTAATATCACAAGAGCGGTGCAAAATATTTTTTAGATTATCTTATTTGATTGGTAATGGGCTTCACCCTTATTTACCAAAGACAATGGCAGAAGAATGTCATACTTCATCCCTTCCCCCTCACGTTTTCTCAGATAAATTCTCCCCTCCGAATTTTTTCGAGGCTCCGCTTGTATTTCGATAAATTGGCTCTTATCATACATATACAGCTTACACGAACCTTGCAACTCAACAGGAATCTTCTTATTTAATAAATGAGTGAAAATATCCTGCTTATTCGCTCTCAAGTTAGCAAGCTTATTATTTTTATCGTGTGCCCAATGTAAGAATTCTGCAAGGTAGCGAACTACGACCTGTTCATTTTTTGGATCGCAAAGATAATTAGCGATTCGACCTCTTTCTTTTTCAGTATAGCCCATCCATAGCGGGATCATCCGATAATCTTCCTCATTCAAGACTTCACCTACTCCTTGAACTTTCTTCGGACCATAAGTAAACCATAAAGTTCCACTATTATTATCATCACAATTGACGACAACGTTACCTTTCAAATCATTTTTAGAATTTGCAAAGTAATTGATAATGTAATTTTTCATCTGGAACAATTCAGCATCACCTTTACTATGTAGCCCTTTTCCTGTAACGACTTGAAATCGTACATTATCTTTAGGATCCAAAGTGTCGAGATAACATAAAATTTCAACGACAGCTACCCCATGAGGTTTGTCGTGAGAGTCGATCAATGGCAATGAATTCTGTTCACATACTTCTCCCATGTGCCCCATCTTTTTAAAAAAATCCTTCGCTTTCTCTACACTACTTTCTTCAAGGAAAGCCTCTACCAACATTAGTTCGCAAAATTTATTATAACTTTTAGACTTTTCAAAATAGGAAATCGCAAGATCAGGCCTTTTTCCTTCTATACATGCGCGCATTAAACTATTTAAAACATATCCATCTAAATCAACTTTAGAAAAACCTAACTTTTCAAGATTTTCATAAGTTTCTATAGCCCGCAAAGGGGTACCAACCTGACAGTATAAGATCAAAAGCTTACTAATGAGGTACTTATCAACCTCCCCCTCAAAACCCAGCTCTTCTTTTTTAAAAAAAATATCAATAGCTGATTGATAAGCTTCCAAGTTAGCATAAGCTGACATTACAATAGATAATGATACCCTATCCATTTTTCTACCTTCCCGAACAGCAGACTTATACATTATTAATGCTTCATCGATTTCACCGGCTTTTAAATAGATGTTCATCAAATTGTTAAAGTTTTTTAAGCTAACCCAACTTTCTTTTTGCTTAAAATTTTCTCTATAAAAACGAACTATTTTACTTTCTAACCCTTTATTTTCAGCAATAAATGATCTAATTATAAAATTCATCGCTTTAGAATCGAACTTCACACCTTTTCTTTTCATCTCGTTATAACAAGAAAGCACCCCTTCATTGTTTCGATCCCTAAAGCAGGCTTGTATGATGGCTGAATATGAAGCTCTATCTGGAGTAATTGAAATGTTAAGAGAATCACTTCCAAAGTAGATCTTTCGAAATAACTCGACTGCTGCTTTTGAACCATAATTTGAGCTTAACTCTGTTATTTTTTTACTAATTTCGTTTCTTATAAATTGCTGTAAATCACAAATTTCGGATTCGATCGTATTTTCTAGAATTTTTTTTGTTCGTTCGACGACTCCTCGATCAAAGGATGTTCGCGCACATTTTTTTGGAGGCTCCAAAACTGAATCTTGGCAAGCTCTAGAACGCTTTAAAGAGTGACCCTCTGTCCCCTCAGTACCTGATTTATAAGGCCGCGGCCCAGTTTCAAAACTAGATGAATTAACCATAAAAACACTCTTACCAACAAATTAAAAAGAATATCATATAAAAAAAACGCATTATTGTAAACACAACAATAAACACAGACACAAACAATTTAACTAAAAATCACAGAATAAATTAAGAAAAGAGTTTTTTAGACAACTCTCGATAATAAGGAAGAAAATCAATAAATTGCAGCTGTTGAGAGTGCAAATCGACCCATCCAGTAAAACAACTTTCAGCATTTGCTACTGCAATAAATGGCGCACCAACAAAATGATTATAACCGGAAACCTGCTGTAAAGTTTTGGGACTAAGTGGTATAGCCTTACACTCAACCAAAAGTAAAGGCACGAGATTTTTACTATTCTGGTCTTTTGTATAACAAAATATATCGACTCGCCGATCGGGAATCTGAATATTCTTCTGACTCAGATGTGGCAACTGATTCAAAGCTTTTTCAACGACGATACAACTTTTGGGGTAACCAAGGTCTTCTACCATGGTCTTTAAAAGCCGCTGCCGCACAATCTCTTCTGGCTGCGCGGCAACATATTCATTTCTGAAAGGACAAAATAATTTACTCACGATAAAGAAGTTAGCCTTCGATTTCTATAATACCGAAATCTCCATCATTTCGATCGTAAATCACTTTCAACTTTTGATCTTCTTCAGAACGGTAGATCATAAAATTATCGCCAGAGAGATCCAACTTCATAATCGCCTCATTTACTGTCAACTGCTTGAGAGGCCTTTTTTCATTGGAAACTATTTTATGCTCGCCGAAAGAGTTAAGCATTTGTCGGCTATTTTCAGATTCGATCTCGTCATTTATTTCTTCGAGCCCCCCTTCTGAAATCACGTTGACATTCATATCAATCACTGAAAGAGGCTTTGCTGTATGCTCTTGGATACGTTTTTTATATTTCATCAAATTACGTTGTAGCTTATCCGTTGCTAAATCAATAGAAGCATACATATCATCGGTTGTTGCAGAGCTTTTAATTTTCACATGATCAACTTTCATGACGATATCAACGACATGATCTAACTTTTGGATATCCATTTTAATGGTGACATCGATAATTTTAGTCGCAAATTTTTCAATTTTCGACATTTTATCCATCGCGTGTGCTTTCATTGCATCTGTTATCAAAACATTGCGTCCAACAACGTTTATGTTATATCCATCATCAACATATTCTTCTGCTTTAGATTTACGACTCATAGTGAACCTCAATAAGTGATAGTATTTCAATGAAATGAACTGGGCAGTAATAACACACCCTTTCAATTTCATTATAGTCGTTGAGATCAGAATAAACAAGGGATAAAAAAGAAAGAACGCACCGAAGAGGATTCGAACCTCTAACCACCCGGTTCGAAGCCGGGTACTCTATCCGATTGAGCTATCGGTGCTTATTCATAGTATGTTCTAAGTTTATGCCATAATGTCAAATAAAGATAAAGCCAAAAATCGATAGAAAAAGGTAAAATGACGCTATCGCAACTATTATCGGCACCCACATACAATGGACCAAAAAAAACACCAGCTCCTTGAAAGGTTTGAAGGAATTACTCTTAAGTCAATAGACTACCGTGAGTTCGATAAAATCCTTTACATCTTTACCCAAAGCGAGGGTGTAAAACATCTCATCGTAAAAGGAGCCAAACGCCCTAAAAGTCGCGCTAAAGCTGCGCTCTCCCCGTTAGTACACGCCGAATTTCTCTGTGAAAAAAAAATGGGACAGTCTGAACTAACTGTTTGTCGTGAAATTTCGACAATGAATCTGAACCTTTTTCTTCGCGAAAATATTGACATGCTCGAATCTGCTTGCGCCATGGCGCGAGCCATTCAAAAAACGCAACTCCCCAATTGCCCTACTCCTCTTCTTTTTGAGTTATTTAAGGCGTACATAGAAAAAATCAAAAACTGTTCTAGCTTACCTAATTTAGTAGCAAGCTTCCACTTAAAACTCCTTCGTCACGATGGAATACTTGCTCTTCCCCCTCGCTGCAACCAATGTGAAGACCTCCTTACAAAAGCGTATTTTTATGACTCCCAACCGTACTGCCAGCATCACGCCCCTCCAAAAAGCCTTCAATTTAACGAAGAAGAGCTAAATAGGATGGCGACCCTGACATTCAGCAGAGATTTACGCGAAATTATGGAACTACAACTTCCTGAGCAACTCCCCCAAAAAATTCAGCGAACTTGGTATTCATAGCTTTTATTCTCTATACATCAAATTTTCGTAACATTCTTCTTGCGGAGATATTACATCCCTGCTAAGATATTGATCTTTAGAGTTCGACCATGCGAAAGTGGCGGAATTGGTAGACGCGCTACCTTGAGGGGGTAGTGAGGTTTCCTCGTGGGGGTTCGAGTCCCCCCTTTCGCAATGACCAACCAACACCCCAATTAAATCATGCAATGCTACGCATATTGTACTGCTTTTTCCTATAACACCCCGGCTTTATTTGATTCATTTCATGGACGCTATAAAACCGAAAGGTTCGAAGATGTCATCCAAGTGGAAATCCCAAACAGCAAAGAAAGCAAGGACGTTGCCACTATTTTCTTTTTTCCTTATGGAGCTTTCGTCAGCTGGAATTTAGCTAAGGAAAAAATTGAAGCCCTCCTAGAAGACCTGGCACCCTACGAAAAATACCCACTTGATGATATTGAATATGAGGCATTTACCTACCAAAACGGAAACGCTTCTAAATTTATTTCTGAAATGATCACCCTTCCGAACGACGAAACCATCTCTAAGCTAGCATTTTCCCATGGGCTAGCCCAATCAGCGAAATTGGGAGCTTTCGAAATGATCGTTCAACTTACCTTTGAGTCAACAAAGCACTTACCTGAGCATCTTGCAAAACACGGCACTATCCCCCTTTCTCGCAAAAAAATCAGACAGCAAAGAGGTCAGCTATTTCTCGAAAAAAGCTCAATCAACCTACATCTTGACGCTCTAGATACTCCTGAATTTTTCTGGCAAAACCCCGTTTTTGAACCTCTTTACCAAAATATGGCAACAGAACTTGACCTAGAGCAACGCATGACAGCCCTCAACCAACAACTCGATGTTCTTCACGACCTTTTTGAAATGCTTGGAAGTGAGCTAAATGACCAACACTCCCATCGGCTAGAATGGGCCATTATCTATTTAATCGTTATCGAAGTCTTCTTGGTTCTTTTCCACGACATCCTTAAATTAATATGATAAAATTCTTTGTTAAATTACCCATCCGGTTATACCAGCTGTGCATTAGCCCCCTTCTCGGCACGAACTGTCGCTTCTCCCCCTCTTGCTCAGAATATGCGATACAAGCAGTTGACAAACACGGCCCACTACGCGGTAGCTGGTATGCGCTACTAAGAATTATCAAATGTGGCCCGTGGCACCCCGGCGGGATCGACGAACCCTAACCCCCTTTTTTATCCTTTTCAGCGTTAACAAGTTTGAATTTTTGCCATTCCAACCAAATATAGTTTACGAAAGCCTAGAGAAGCAACTAACCTCAACCGACTCATACCTAGATATATATATTTTCCCTTGCAATGTGCGCACAAAAATTCCAAAATAAAATTTAACACACAAACATGGGGTTAGCATGAGAAAATGCTTTACATCACTACTACTGTCTATCGCGACTATCCCATCACTAATTGTTGGACACCCCGATACCAATCATCCCAAAGACGACGAGTACGCTATCCATGAAAATATCATCAACTACGTAAAAGCCTTCCAAAACCAAGATGCACAAACACTTGCCTCGTTCTGGGCTACAGACGCAACATACACAAACCCAGAAACGGGGTACAGCATCGAAGGAAGAGATGCCATTGAAAATGAATTCAGTAAAATGTTTAAAGACGAAAGCCCTTCTAAGCTAGAGTTAACTGTGGAAAGTATCGAGTTTTTGAATGACGATCGCGCTATTGAAAAAGGAAGTACACGAATCCTTAATGGCAAAGAGCCAATAACCTCGAGTAAATATGTAGCAACCCATATCAAAAAAAACGGCAAATGGCTCATTCAAAAAATGGCAGAACGTCCATCTAAAGACAACACCAAACTCAATAAACAAATGAATCAGTTAAGCTGGCTCGTCGGCAACTGGATTGATCACGATGAAAACGTTCACATTGAAACATCTTGCCAATGGGTCTTAAATAACAACTTTCTTCGGTCTAACTTCAAAGTCCTTTATCACGACCAAAAAGAGTTAGAAGGAACACAAATTATTAGATTTGATCCGAGCACCCAGCAAATCAGATCCGAAATTTACGATAGCGACGGTGGCTATGGTGAAGGAATTTGGTCGTACCAAGATAACAAATGGACTGTCGACATCACAAGTACACTTCCAGATGGCACCAAAGCATCCTCGGTAGTGGTATACTCCCCCATAGACAAAGATAGCTACAAAATTTACATCAAAGGACGTGAAGTCAATGGAAGGATCCTTCCAAATCTTGAAGAAGCGTCAATTACACGTAAACGGTCAAATTAAAAAAGCGAGGTTTTATGAATAAAGTCAAAACTTTTCTATTTTTAACTCTTTTTTCCTCCTTTATACAAATACCCCACCTTGAAGCAAGAGGGGGTCGTGGAGGTGGATTTCAAGGCGGTGGAGGTGCAGGGGGAGGACGCGGAGCCATGCACATGAACCGCAGCCCTTCCATGAGCCGCTCAGTACCAAGAAACATCGAAAGACCTAGATCCGTAGATCGTAGAGACTTCGAGCGTAGAGATATACCAAAACCTGTTCGTGTAGACGAAAGAAGGGATTTTTCTAGAAATATCGACATTCATAAAAATGTAAATATCTACAATCGAAAAAACTGGTTTGGACATGATTACTGGAGAGATCACCCGAATCGCTGGTACCACAATGTGGATGGAGTCAATTGGTGGAGAGCAGCAGCATGGGGAACATTCATCGGATGGCTACCTTGGCGCTGGTCTGAGCCCATCTATTATAATTACCCAGATGAAGGCAATTTCGATGAAGCTGAAGAATTAATCAATAACATCCCCAATGTTAACTTAGATACAGTACAGTGGCTTCCACTTGGAGTTTTTGCTCTTTCACAAGACAACGGAGCATCAACAAATATGTACCTTCAAATTGCCGTAAGCAAAGAAGGCATTATATCGGGGACATACATCAATACGACAACAAACACAAACCAACCCATCGAAGGAATGATCGAGCAAAAAAGCCAACGTGCTGCATGGAAAGTGATAGGAACCCCTGACAGCCCCCTTATGGAAACTGGAGCACACAGCCTTACTGAAAAGCAATCTACAATTCTAGTCCATTTTCCTGATGGCTCAACACAACAATGGAGCATGATGCGGCTTGAACAACCCTAACCTATGAGAGAGTTTGAACCAGAGCTAGGCATTCAGAGATATAAATTCTACCTGATTAATCTAATCAGGTAGAAGGTGACAGTCTTGTACAAAAAAATGTAGAGATTGCAATTCAATAAGGAGTAAAGATTTTTAAATTGCATCTTTACTCCTTAACTTAATACCCCACAAAAAAATGAGTAACCTCACCTATCTCTTCATTCAAGACAGACACTAAACATAATTAATATTGAGTACGAATTTAGGCTCTATAACCTGAACAGGAGTGCTATCAATAAATTTAATATCGATGTTTTCCACACTATTCTTAATTAAATTAACTGTCTCTACAACCGTTGCATCTTCAACAGCTGGATGCAGAGGATAGATAAACACTAAAGGTTTAATACATGCTTGAAAACGTGAGACCCTATTACCTCTTAAAACCACTTTTAAAGTTTCTCCAATAGGAAGATAGTAAGCGGTTGTCAAACCAATCTTGGTCATACTTGCTTTTGGGTTAATATTTTCAATACCATTTAACACAGGCTCAATCAAATTTTGAATATAACAATCAACCTTTTCTTGAGATGGCAGGGGCTGATCGAGAAATTTACGCACCACTTGAATACTATTGCCAAAAACCTCTCGAAATAAAAAGCGAATAACAGCGGTTTCACGGACTGAATATGAATCTACAGTAATATTTAGATTCTTTAGTGACTCATAACCACTATCCAATACTTGATTGTTAAAAATACCATCAACATAAGCCTTCCAGTCACTACTCATAGACACTTTTGAACAGGGAACTACCGCAGTTACTGATTTAAAACCGTAAACTATTTCCCTTGGGTTTGTAGTATAATCTGTACGTATCTGTGACTTACTTGATTTGACAACATATCCATCTTTTATTTCCTCTTTTTCATTAATAATGGGGTTCCCAACGTTATCAAAAGCAACAGCTGCATCAAAAACAGGTCTCATACATCTTCTCCCTGAGCTGTAATTAAAATTGAAATATAAAAACTAAAGCAAACCATACGCCTCTCCATCTTTTTGGTAAACCATTAATACATGAAATACTTCCTAACGACGACTAGAAGAAAGGTGCTGACGATAAATTAGGAGCGGCTCTTGAATAAAGTATGTGTTTTTGTACTTTCTAATAACTTCCTTGTTAAATTTAACATCTTCTTCACTTTTATCCCGAGTCCACTTAACCTTTTCGAAAATCTTTTTTCTAATAGCTATATTTCCGCAAGTAGTCCATTTATATTTCAGTAAGTGACGGATACGTGTAATTTTGTTCACACAAAAATTTTCAAAACTGTCATACTGTTCACACCAAACGGGAGTATTTGAGCTCTTTTTCTCAAATTCTCTACCTTCTTTTACCCACTGATGAATAATGTGATCAGCACTTAACTTTTCCATGAAATATGTGATAATTTCCACCCTTTGGATGTGAGGGATATCGTCAGCATCTTGCGTTATTAATATATCACCTTGAGCAGCTTCTGCAGCAATATTTCTGTTCTCACCGGCAAATTTAACATCGGATGTTGTCAGAAAAACTAGCTTGAAAGGATAAGCGGCATTTTTCACACTATCAATATCAGATAAACTAACTCTGTACGCTTCCGATAGCGAAATTACTACCTCGTCAGGAATTTGCGACTGATTACTAAGATGTTCCAAGAGCTGGGGAATGTGCTCAAAATGCTTGTAATAACAAGGGACAATGACAGAGACACTTATCCCATAACAACGATCTGCCGATGTTAAAACCGCTAAAAAATTTAATACCGCCCATATTCTAAAAAGAAGTTTCATGGCAATACCCTCATAAAAATCACTTTACACCAACGTTGACTCGTCCCCTTTTACACGTCAATATTTTTTTTAATCTACTTTTTTAGATTTTCTCCTTGCCGATAAAATAAACGAGTCCTTATACTCGTGAGCTCTAAGGACAAACGTTTTGCGGGTGTAGCTCAGCGGTAGAGCATCACGTTGCCAACGTGAGGGTCGTGAGTTCGAATCTCATCACCCGCTTTTTCATTCTCCCTTCCCCTTAAAAAAACTCTAGCATTTAAAATCTGAATATCTAATAATGTTCTATTTATATATCACCCATAGAACAATATGTGAGGTTCCCAGTGTCTGATACAAAAGAATACAAAAATGACAATTACACCGTCCAAGTTACTGAAAATCTTGGATGTCAAATTGAATTTATTGTTAACGTTTCTCCAAAAACTACCGATATGCATTATCGAAAAGCATTAAAAACAATCAATAAAGAAGTTTCCCTTCCAGGATTCCGTAAAGGAAAGGCTCCGGAAGATATCCTCTTAAAACATTTCAACCCCCATGTTGAACGCGAGTGGAAAGAACAATTACTCGAACAAACTTTTCGAGAAGCAATGAAACTTACTGACATCACCCCTTTCCGCCAAGAAAGTGTTTCAAAAGCTGAAATCAAAAATTGTTCAAGAGAAGAAGGAAGTTGCTTGGAATACGGATTTGAATCTGCACCCAACGTTCCTACAGTCGACCCTAAAGAACTTTCCATCGAAGAAGTGAATCCTGAAGCCGTTCAAGATGTGAAAATCAATCAAATCATCGAAGATATCCGTTACCAATTCGCTGAATGGGAACCTGTTGAAGGCCGCCCTGTTGAGCATGGCGACTTCATCGATGCAGACATTGAAAACCTTGACAATCCTGGAGAAATGCTCTGCGAAGATACTCGCCTTGAAGTAGCTGACAACAAAATTGGCAAATGGCTTATCGACCTACTCATCGGCATGAACGTGGGCGAAAGCAAAGAAGCCACAAGTTCTCAAGAAGAAGGCCAAGAAAGCCCAAATTTTGTACCTACACACTGTAAAGTGACTGTAAAATCCATCGTCAAGAGTATTCTACCTGAAGTTGATGACGCCCTAGCTGAAAAAGCCGGAGTCAGCTCAGCGAAAGAGTTAAAAGAAAGAGTCGTCAGAGACTTAACAACCTTAGCTGAAGAAGAAGCGCAAGCTAAAAGAAGAGACTTACTAAAAAAGGCCATACTAGCCAACTACCCATTTGAAATTCCTCAGTCTCTTGTAAACTCCAACTCTCAGCAAATGATTGAACAGAAAAAAACCGAAGCCTTGAACTCTCTAAAAGAAGGCGAAACGCTAGAAGATAAACATCCAAACCTCGAAGAGGAAGTCCAACAAGAAGTAAAAGACATCTTCCGCTGGCAGTTTATCGTTCAAGAAATTACTGACCAAGAAAAAGTTGAAGTGACACAGCAGGACCTTATGAAAGAAATGATGCAGAGTAACATGAGTCGTACTCAGCAGCAACAAGATCCACAGCAAGCCTACCACCTTGCCCTCACTTCACTTTTAACAAAAAAAGCGACCGACTGTTTGCTTGCTAAAATGAGCTAATCTCAGCTAAAAACTTCCAGCTTTACTCCCCTTCTTTTGGATTAGAGCTGGAAATTACATTTTCCAGTGGATTTTACTTGACCCTTCACCCTATTTCAAACTATATAAATAATCAGCTTTTAATCTGTATAAGGAAGAAACCATGCATCATTCAAATCACCAAGACGAAGAACGTAGATTCAAAAACTCTCTCACCCCTTATGTTATCGAAGACACCGGCCGTGGTGAGCGTTCGATGGACATTTTCTCTCGCCTATTAAAAGATAGAATCATTTTCATTGGCTCTGATATCACAGACCATGTTGCGAATGTCGTCGTCGCTCAGCTACTATTTTTAAAAATGGAAGACCCCAAAAAAGATGTAAATATCTACATCAACTCAATGGGTGGATATATCAATGCAGGACTCGCCATTTTTGACACAATGAAATGGATGACTTGTAACATTAACACCTACTGCATTGGTCAAGCCTCATCAATGGGAGCTTTCCTACTTGCTGCTGGAACAAAAGGCAGAAGGTACGCACTTCCAAATAGCCGTGTAATGATTCACCAGCCTTCAGGGGGCGTACATGGACGCGCTGAAGACGTTCGCATCCAGGCTAAAGAAATAATTTACATGAAACAACGCTTAAATGAAGTAATGGCTGAAAATACTGGCCAAACAATAGAAGCTATAGCACGCGATTCTGACCGCGACTTTTTTATGAGCGCAGAGGAAGCTAAAGATTATGGAATTATCGACAAAGTTGTAGAGTATCCAGTTAAACCTGCAGAGAAAAAGAATTAGTACTCGCAGGTAGACAAAAATCGCAATTTTACTTACAATTGATTTAACAATTCAAAGAGTTTATATACAATGTCAAAGAAAAATCCGCCTAAAGATGTAATAACCTGTTCCTTTTGTGGACGTACCGAAGACTCCGTAGAAAAACTTATCTCGGGTCCGAATGTTTACATCTGTGACAAATGCGTTCACCTATGTGCCAATATTCTCGAAAAAAAAGCGCAAACAGCTCCTTCAGCGAGTGAAAGCGAAGAAGAGTCAAGCTTTGAAATACAACTTCTCAAGCCCAAGGAGATTAAAGAACGCTTAGACCAATATATTATAGGTCAAGAAGCGGCAAAGCGCACAATTTCTGTGGCTGTATACAACCATTACAAGCGGATTATCCAAGGCGAACAATCCCCTGACTCAATTGAAATCAGCAAGTCTAACGTGCTTCTTTTTGGACCTACAGGTTCAGGAAAAACCTTGATTGCGAGTACACTTGCCAGCATTTTAGATGTGCCCTTTGCCATCGCAGACGCAACGACTCTCACTGAAGCTGGTTATGTTGGTGAAGATGTCGAGAACATAATTTTGCGTCTCCTTCAATCTGCTGATTACGACGTTGCCAAAGCTGAACGTGGAATTATTTATATTGATGAGATCGATAAAATCAACAGAACAACATCTAATGTATCAATCACTCGCGATGTTTCTGGTGAAGGTGTGCAACAAGCCCTTCTTAAAATTGTCGAGGGCACGGTAGCAAACGTTCCTCCAAAAGGTGGAAGAAAGCACCCTAACCAAGAATATATCAAAATCAACACTGAGAACATCCTTTTCATTGTTGGTGGAGCGTTCGTTGGCATGGAAAGTATCGTTTCAAAGCGCCTAGGTAAAACAACAATAGGTTTCACCCATGCTGATAGTAATGATATCACTCCTTACGAAAAAAGCGAACTCCTTGCAAAAGTCGAACCTGAAGACCTTGTACAATTTGGAATGATACCAGAGTTTGTTGGTCGTTTTAACAGCATTGCGAACTGTAATGAACTAAACGCTGAAGACCTCATAGAAGTACTCACTAGACCAAAAAATGCTATTGTAAAGCAATACAAGGCGATGTTCGAATACGAAGGTGTAAAACTCGACTTCACAGAAGACGCCCTCAAGGCTGTGGCCAAAAAAGCCATGGAAGCTGGTACTGGTGCGCGTGCTTTGCGTATGATTCTCGAAACTCTGATGCGCGACCTCATGTATGATATCCCTTCAGACGATACCGTTGCAGAGGTTCTTATCGAAGAAGACGTCGTATTAAAAAAGAAAGACCCTGTTATCAAACGTCACGATAAAAAAGCAGACGAATGTGTGCAGGACCATGAAGAACAAGTTGAAGTAACAGCGGCCTCTGAAGCAGTAGAAAGCAAAGAATCTGCTTAACTTCAAACTATTAAGGCTTCCTAAAAGCGTAAAGGCATATTTCTAATAATAAGCCTTTGCGCCTTTCCAAAAATCAATCTTTTATTTTTTTATAGCTTACATCTACTAAACAAAGAAGATCAGAGTTTCAACACCTCTTCAAACTTCAGAACCAACACTTGAAACCCGGTTTGAATACCTTTACGATCTATTGCGATTGGACTTAAAAGTCGACAATACCATAATCGTAGAGGTAAAAACTACTGCAATCAATTACAGACTGCCTTACTTCAGCACTTGCAGTTTTCAAGCTCAAATACTCTTCCCTCCTTCAGTTTGAGGAAAATAAAATCAAAGTAGATGTTGCTGAAAACTTAACAAATTTACAAAAAAATTTCCATCATAGATACTCAAACAGAGTGATATTAAAATCACCTTTGAACGTTTTTTAATCCTAATGAAGCGCGAAGATCGCGTAAAAACCTAGGCTAAATTTTTTATATATGACCCCAGTCACCTATTACAGTAACAACCAAAACAATGCCCCCCTCTCTCGAAATAGCCCGATCTCTAATTTATCACATAAGCCCGGTGGAATATCTAATATTTCGGGCTTTATTCATTTGACTCAAAGAGCCTTCGAATTTTTTCGAAAAGGGGAAAATGGAGACTATCCCTGGAAGTTTTGGAAAAAAAACAAGGAAACCAACCCAAAGTACACTTGGATACAAGACGACGGATATTGGACTTGGATGAACACAGCTTCAAAAGTGGGACTTACAGCATGCAATGCTATCGATGCAGTGAGGTTCATCAACTATATCGCTACGCTTACTTTAAAAGTAGCTAGCAGCTTTTTATTTTACATAAAAAACATCTTAATTTTACCCGTAATCCTTCTCAATGTCGCCGATAGTGGCTATCATATTCATGTGGCAAATAATCGGATCAAACACTGTGAAACAATTATGAGAGATAGAAGCTTCAAAAAAATAACAGTTCTTCAAAACTCAAAAAGAATTATCGTCCAATCTACCATAAACATTATAAGTCAAGTGACCAAGTTTACCTTCACTATAATTACCCTTACTGGGTACATTTTCGGCTTGATAACCCCAGTATTTTCTTTGATCACAACTCTAGGTTTTCTAACTGCCAATATTATAGGCTTTTGCAAAGTAATCTACTGTGTATATAATCCCATTCACAAAATAGTCTGACGCAAGGTTCCAATAAGTTATAAAGAACCCCTTCATAAAAAAAAATTAGACTCCAATAAAAAATTGCAGTCTAATTAAGCCATAAAACAAGTTACAAACCGGATTTGGACAGAAACCAGGTTTACAATACGACAACTTTATCGGGCTCTATAACAAACTTAGGGTGCACTATAGCCCCAAATCCATACTGAGCAGCTTCTTTTACCATGCTAATTGGGCGCATAATTAAGCTAGCAATGGAAGAACCTAATAATACAGTTTGTGAATAAAATTGTTTAAATTGTAAATTAAATAGAGAATGAATCACTTCTGCTAAAATATGCACATTTTGAACAGTGTGCTTTACCATGCGCCAAGGTTCTCTCACAACTGTGTAAAGACTATAAAGGAGGCAAACGCCGCGCCCTTTCCACTGCGAATAATTTGAATTATTTGCTTTCATTAGTCTTTTTGAAGCAATACGCTTAGATTGCACGCATGCCATTGGGCAGCTGTTATATCGGTATAATTCTGTAAAACTTTTCATATTTTAGTATCCATTTATTTGAAATAATAAAAAATAATTCTAACTAAAAAACTAATAAAAATCAATATAAAAACAATATTTATAACAAAAAAAAGAAATTTATTCATCGAAAAATAGGATTTTCTTGAAAAACTCCCACTTGAAAAAAAATAAAAAAAACAGTATCAACATAATATTATGTATTCTTTGAAAAAATTAGACATTTCTTCAGTCCATCCAAAAACCCTCTCTAAATATAAAAAACTCATCCCATATAAATATCGACATCTCCTGAAAGAAAAATCCTTCATTTTAGGCTTAGAAATAGACTCTGAGCCTTTTGGTATATGCATATGTCAATTGGATCTATTTCTTAAAACTTGCGTCATTTGCCACCTAAATGCCCCTGAAAATTCTATCGAAATCATTCTCAAAACACTTGAGGAACATCTCAAAAAACAACAGTTTCTATCCATCGTATTCACATACGAAGACAACCCCTACCTTGAAAGTCTCCTAGACAGAAAAATAGGCTGGAGCCCTTCGAGCCCTTGGGCTTCGCGCTATTCTTTTGACTGCAAAAATTTTCACCCGGCATGGTTTGAGAAAAAATATCATCTTCCTAAAAAATATAAGATCACACCGTGGATAAATATTTTTGAAAAACAAGATGAAGTGCAACATATCAAATTCCACTTACAGCAATATTGTGTCCCTCTCTATCTATCTCCATTTCTCTTAGAAAAGTATATTCAAACGATGAACAGCCTGGCACTGATCTATGAGGATCGCGTTGTTGGGTGGATACTTACGCACACATACCCAGACAAGGTTAACACGGTTGTATATACCAATCTCTACGTCTATCCAAACCAACGTTTCACAGGCTTAGCAATATTTCTGCTTATCGAATCAATTAAATTACAGCAAAACTCTTCAATTCGATGGTCTTCTTTTGAAGTTTTACATCACTCTACGTCTAGAAGTTGGAAAAAATTTTGCGACTCTCGCTTAAGACCTTATAGCATAGACACTCGAGAATTTGTCCGTCGACATAAAGAAATCTAACTTAGTTTATTTTAATTACAAAAAGAAAACTGCAATAATCTCTCACTTGTAAATTTAAATTTTATTTAATATAATAGAGAAAGATGAAAAGGCAAAGTAGCATCCAAAGAGGCAGAAAAATTAACTCCTAAGTCGTATGTAGCGAAAAACCTAGTAGCTATACGCTGGACTAGTTCAATTTCTGCTCTTTAGTTGTAGACCAAACAGTAGGTGCAAACAATGAGTATTCCCAACAATTATGATCCCCATACTCAAGGGTGGTATCTCCTCCCTGTAGAAGCTGCAGAAGTTCCGCTTAGTTTGGCATCAACAACGGGGTTGACTGTCGAACAAATAAATGAACTGAACTCGCATACGATCCAAGGACTCATTGAACTGGTTTATGTACGTGTTGGTAACGATGTTCTCTATGGAGGTCTCAATGGGTTAGATGTTGCAATCGACAAAACATCGCGTACCCTTGAGCTGCTTTCAGCATTGCAAGAGCTTCACAACTCTATTCTGGTCAGCTCTCTAGGAAGCTTTTCTGCATGGTTCGAGTTTGCTGCGGAATACACGAATACAGATAAATACCAGAGTGTCTATAACTCTGTAGCTAGCGCCTTTTTTGGCGTGCCTATTTTTCCTGACTTTATTTTTGCAAGCGACGATGCAACGGTTACAATTAAAGGAGAAGATGTCACATACGAAGAATTTTCTCAAAAGCTACGCGATGTTCAACAGCAACTTAGATCTGGTGTGGCGGATCTTCTAACTATAGACCCTTCTGCCGAAGATGACCAAAATTCTCTTTACCGCACAACACTCCAAGTTCTATGCGACCTTCCGCCCGTTGTCACTGGCGATCCCAAAGCAATAGCCTTCACAGACGCAAAATTATGGGCTCTTGACTACTACACGATCGACGACGGTAAGGACTGGGCGCAAAATAGTCCTAAACAAACTGTTATCAAGATAACCACTGCCTTAGATATGTTCGTTATCAGTCTGGGAGATGGAGACTATAGAGCCGTAAGCTTAAGCCCCGGAAGACAACTGGGCTTAGGAACGGGGTACCTTACAGGTAATATACAAATTGGGAGTCAAGGAGGACCTGCTGCAAGTATTCGTGTGGGACCTACTGATACCTTTTCGGACCGAGATGCTTTCAGTATTGGTACTGCTATGCCTGCACAATCTGACGGTAATCAAACTATCCGAACGATGTATCTCACCTTTAGTGGGCGCATGGCCATTGGATCGGCAACTGTTTTTGCCCTTAACCCTATGAATAAAGACGGAGATGTCCACGATCCTTTACAGTCCGGATATTTAGGCAGTTTTGGTGAAAGAGGAAATATGGGACAGCTTGCTGGCAGCTTACAACAAAATATCACAACAGCTATTACTGCTGCTCAAGGTCTAAACACAGAACAGCAAGAGAGCGTACAAAGCTTTCTTTTTACCTTCCAAGAATATTACAAATCAGCTTCAGCGCTACTCAACAGTATTACGCAAATTGTAGAAAAGTTTGCCCAAAACGAGCGGCCTGCTTGATTGATATTTGATATAACAGCTGCATCTTTTGATGATTTTACAATAATTACTTTAACTTTATCAAATATTTATTTAAAATAACTGTTAATATTTTTAATTTAATCTGTTATAATGAATATAAGAAGAAGTTTAACTACAGTGCTAAGTGTTTAAGCACATAACTAGTTAATACTAACTAAATTTTGATACTTCATGGAGGAGGTGTGTCATGGTATTTGACCCCAATGCATTCCCAACATCGGCTTTGCCACCAGAGGATCCGAATGCGACCTTAGCTGACACTAATTATCAGGTTGTACAAATCCCTAATTCTCAAAGTGCTGACGGTTCAATCTATTTACAAAACCAGGTGGGATTTTCCAAGACATTAATTATCGATCGGATTCTATATTTGACGATAAAGATGATTGGTGTACTCCAACAAGCTGCAGCTGCGCAGGCTAATAGGATAAATTTCCTAACTCAATGGCAAAAAGCCTATACAGATGTGATGGACCAAGTACACGCCTTTACAGTAAATAACGGCGATAAATTCGATAGTGACAGCGATAGTGACAACGATAAAGAAACTACTTTACAGCAAAACTTAAACCAGGTGAACTCTGTATACACAACAACTGAAACGAATAGACGTTCCATTATCAGTGACGATGCCAAGTCGCTGCAGACAACCGTCAATCAGACGTCAGATGCAGTAAACTCTCAATCAAGTTTGGCTAAGTCATTTTTACAGGAGCTTAACAGTTTACTCTCGACGATATTTAGGTCGACGTAATATTAATAAGGAGAGGGAAAGAATGCCATCATACAGTAGGTAGCATAGCCCTAGGGAACATAACAAAAGTTAAGCGTAAGACTTTGAAAATACACAACACAGGCCCAAGAGCCTGTGTTTGTTGCGTAAGGAGACTTTAAATTATTAGATAGGAGAAGTTGCGATGAAAGGCGAGCAAAAAAATGTGAGTAAAGCAACTAAACAGGTCGCAGAAAAGCTTAAAGATGAAGCTGCTAAGGGTTACGAAGAAGCTGCTGCAAACATCGTCAAAAAAGGAGTTCTTCCTCAAGAAGCTCTAGGTATGGACGATCAAATGTTAGAAGGTATTTATGGCCAAGCCTATAGACTCTATAACACCGGTAAATATGGTGAAGCTGGGCAAATTTTTCGCTTACTCATTATGGTTAACTCGATGGAGCCCAAGTATTCAATGGGTTTAGCTGCGTGCTTTCATATGTTAAAAGAGTACAAAAATGCGATAGACACCTATACCTTATGTAGCATAATCGACCCCGACAATCCCGTTCCCCAATATCACATCTCTGACTGCTATATTCAAATGAGCGATCAAGTTTCAGCGATTATCGCTCTAAAAATGGCTATTAAGCGCGCAGGAACAAATCCCGACTTCAAAACTTTAGTAGATAGAGCCAAACTGACTATTGAAAGCTTAAAAAAAGGTCTTAAAGGCGACCAAAAGAAAAAGGACACATAACCTAAACACTTAGGAAGATATATGCAAGACGATAGAGAGACAGATGCCAAAAATAATGGAAGTGATGTATCTCGCTCGCATAAGAACATCCTTTTTGATGTCTTGAAATCTGCTCGTGGGCAACATTACCATGAAGATCCAATTGCGACTGCCGTTTCTGAGGAATTTTGTGAAGATAAACCCCTATTACAAAAACCTGAGATCCATAAAAAGAATCCACCTAAGGACTTTGCTCCTCTAAATTTAGCTACTGAAAATAATTATGATAAATTCTTTGTCGAATGTCATGTAGTTTATGCAGATGAGCTTGCCGAAAAAAATAAACTCGATGAGGAGATGAAAACACGACTCTTTGGAAAAGAGCTGCTATTTGCCTACAGCCATCCTAACAACCGATACGTCAATAAAAAAGCAAAACGTTATGGTAATCAAGTGATCAAAAGAGCCTGGCAAATGGTATCAATGGGTAATGATAGTGATAAAAAAAATATAGATTCTAATGAAATAGAATCTACGCATCGTACATTTCTCAAGTACTTGACTGAAGAAGCATTGGTTTGTGCATACGAATCAAAATTCCGTGCACTGACTCACATGCAAAATGATGTCAGTGAGGTATTAATCAACGCTTTGTATCACCCAGAAGCTCGAAGTTACTTATCTAAAGCAGAGCTCGACACCTATTTTTCAAACGAGCAAGAGGCTGCAAAAGGTGCTTACATAGAGTTAGGAGCGCCATCAAATTATTTACTAAAAGCAAAAACCAAAAGCTATGAAAAAGAAGTTGCTACTGATAGACTCAAAATATTTCAAGGCATTCTTGCTAAGAGCAATCTCGATAAAGAAGTAAAAGCGCAAGTTGAGACCCTCTTTTTTCGTCCACACCTCATTGAAAAATTTCCATTAGCTATTAAACATTTTGAAATGGCCATTAAAAAAATGGATGAAAATATCTTCAGCGAAAATTTAAACGATAGCGTTCGTGTCGCGATCTTTCGAGACCACCTTTTTTTCCAAAAACATTATTTTTCAATGATGGAACAGCATGAACCTCCTCTCACCCCTGAAGAGGTAGAGATGCTAACAGATCACATCAATGGACTAAAGAACCCACTTCCCAAATCATTACAAAGAATAGATGAAGTATGTTATCGCCATGGTTATGAACAGTTATTATCGAGAAATCCGCACTATACAATTCATTGGAAGATGAATCCAAGTACAATGAATCAGGCAAATATTTTTTGCGATATTTTCTATCAAGAACTTACGAAACGAAAGCTACCACACAAGCTTTTAGATCATTTAATCGACAGTCAAGTTGAAATTGAAGAAAGCTTAAAAGGACTATTTACTGAAATTATTGAATTAGGAAAAAAAGAAGTCTCAAAATATCTAGGTGTCGATTTATGTTTTCTTCGCGATCAAACTGACGTTGCCGCATTTTGTTTAGAACTCGAAAAAATGCTTGGAAAAAACCTTTCAAGCAAACAAATGCGAAGTATTCTTAATAATAGTAAATTAGAGGGAAACACAGAGCAAGAGATACGGCAAGTTCTCAATATTGTTAGAGAAAAAGTTAAAGAAATTCGCGGTCTACCTGAAAACTGGATGGTCAATAGTGACTACGCCTGCGCTATTTCCGATGATAACGATTTGCTGATTCAATTTCAGAAAAAATTTTGTCGGTATCTTGGTGAAATAAAATATGAACTAAAACAATTCGAAGATGATATTTTTTTAGATCGGGAAGAGGAAAAGGAAACAAATAGAATCATTGATGAGATGACATCTCGTAGCGAAACGCTACTTTTATACACTAAAGCTGGATGCAGCAAGTATTACTTAGAAGAGCCATTCCTCAATGGATCCCAAAAAACCTTCGAAAAGAATAAAGAACCTTATGGGTTTGTGAATCAGCTACTTAACTACCACTCGTATAATTATGTGAACATTTTAGTGCCTCCATCTCTAAAAACAAACGAACTAAAAAAAACCATTGAAAAATTAAATGAGCTCATCACTGAAATACTTCCGGATAATCTGTTAGAAAATGCTTCTGAAGTCATTTCTGAATATATTGTCTCTATGCAATACTCCCTTTTAATCTTGGAGGATTTTACTAAACTGAAAGATATGCTAATAGATACAATCCCGAAAGCTATAGGTGGCATTACGTACAAAATAACAAATAACAGTGTTGCTTGCCATACAGCACTAACAATTACTCCTTTGCTTCTTGTGGTTATATCGATTATCACTGAAATCACGACATGCGTACTTAACTGTTGCTTAGGTACAAATGCTACAGTCTCTACTGCAGCAGATACTCCAATGATAGAAAATAAAAAACAGTCACTTATTCCCAAAAAGATTAGAACTCATGATCGATTACTTAAAAAAATTCTATTAGAAATAGAAGAAAATGAGTCTATGTTAGTCGATTCTATACTTGAAACCAGTAAATTACCTGAAAGCTACCGAGAAACAATCGAGGGAAGTATAGAACAAGCTCTTGCTAACATCGATGATCTCATTGCTATCGAAAAATCCGAAACATACAAATCTAAATATCTTAAAAAAAGGGCGCGTTGGTTCATAGAAAACTGGCGAGATCTCGTCTATAGCAATCTTCACTGCAACCATTGCCTTGGAGGCACACTTCAACTAATTATCGAAAAAAATAACCTCTCTACCTCTAAATCAACCTACAAACATGATACTGAAATCGACAGTACTCTCGTATTTATTAAAGCTTTATTAGAAAAAATATGTAAACAGATGGTTAAACATGCTCTTGCTGTTGATAAAATCGCAAGTACCAATAATCTTTTTTGGCACCAAGAGCAAGAAAAAGCTGACTCCCCACTCCATGAGGTGTGTTCGGCATAAAAAAATAGTAGTATTAAGGAGAATACTATGTCTATAAATCCAGAAAGACCAAATATCGACCTAGGTGGATACCAAGCGCCTGAATCTGAAAAGAAAATAACACAGAAATCCAATGAAAAAAATACAGGCAGTACATCCTCAACAGCAACACCAGAAAAAGATAAGCAAACAGATCTAAAGCTACGGCAACGAAAAACATTAGATCGAACGACAACTGAAAGTGTGAAGCAAAGTGAGAAGCATGAAGAAACAAAAACAACATTAAACGACACCATAAAAAGTGCTGCTGGACTTAATAAGCTCCATGCTAAGCCACCTAGCACCTCTAGTCAACCACAGCTCCCTACCCCGAAACCCTATAAAGATAGCCAAAGTTTACTTTCTGACCCTCAATTAAATAAAGCATTCTCAGCAACTCCTGAAGACGAAAAGTTTGCAAACTTACGAAACGCAAATCAAGCACTACAAGACAGCACCTATCAATCATTTAAAGATAAAGTACAAGAAAATCCTCAAAAATCTGAGCAAACACCTCAACAGCAAGAAAAAAATGGTGACAATAGCGCAAAACAAACTACAGCAGTACCGGGAAAATCTGCCCCTGAAAGACTACCTGGAGGAATAGCAACACCTGAACCCGAAGGAAAAGATTCTAGTACAGAAACAAAAACTCCCGATCAACCCGCATCAATGACTCCACAATCAATGACAACAACAGAAGAGCCATTAACAACGCAAGATCCCACAACACTGCAAAAACAACAAACAGCGACAGAAAAAGCTCCCGATGACAAACAACTTCAAAAAAACTCTGAAGCGACAACTAGTCAACAAGAAGCGAAAATTTCTAAATCAGCTCAAAAGGAGGTTTTAGGAAAATTATTTTTTCCAAATGAACAAGCGTCCCCCGAAATAGAGAAACAAGTCGATGATATTATCAAACAAACAGTGGAATCCCTTACTAAAACATTTGGAACAAACCCAGCAGATGCAAAAAAACAGGTCAATGATGCAAAAGAAACAATGCAAAAAAACCTTAAAGCAGGCTCTGCTGGAGATCAAAAACTAAACTTTAGTAAGATGGCTTCTAAAAATTTTCCGGGGCAAACTAAACCATTAACTTTTTTATATGCTAATCCAGAATTTAAATCGGCGATGCCTGAAGACTTACAGAAGAACTATGAATCTCTCATCTCTAAAGCTTCAGAAAAAACTAATAGTAAGTATCCCGAAATGAGCAAGGAAACGATTTCTCGAGAAAGCGACAGTTTTAATTATTCCAAACCTACCGAATTGAGATCGGCGTTTACCGAACTTGTTGAACAAAGTGACCTTCCCGAACAAGATAAAAATATTTTAGAGAATCTTTTCACAAGACCAGAAATGGCCAGTAAATTTCCTAAAGAAAAAGGGAATGCACTGATGAATACAAGAAATAATCTTCTGAAACAAGCTGGAGAGCAAGTTCAAAAAGGATTTATAGGTTCCCAAATATCCCCAAAAAATTTAGCTAAAGTCATGCAAAATGCTTTAAAATTTGGTGAATTATTTCAAAAAAACTTACAAGGGATGCAGCTAAACAAAAGTGTAGAATATGAAGCTCAAAAACTTTTGACAACACCAAATAAAAAAGCAAGTCCCGAAGCAAAAAAAGCCTTTGAAAGTGCAAAAGAAGCTACTCTTCGGAACGCTGACTTTAAAAGCTATCCACAAGGATTCACTAGAACGACAATGTCGGAAGCTAATGGATTCAAAAAAGCAATGGAACAAGGAATTAACAGTCTCAAAAATGCTCCCGACGCTGTAAAACAGCAACTGAGAGAGATGATTAGTAATCCTGATAAAATGAAAGAAGCCACTTCCTCACAGGAAGTGATCAAAATGTTCAACGAACTCATCAGCAATGAGGGGATGCTCGGTGTGAGTGATTCTCAAACCGACAAATTCTCCGAAGAAAGAAAATTTGGTGACGACCTAAGAATAGTCAACAAACTACGCTCAAAATTGAGAAAAGCGGGTGCTACTACTTCTCAAGCGAATAAATTCATCGAAAAATTTCTTAAGGGTGATGTAAGCATGAACCATCCGATTGTTAATTCTTCGATCAAAGAGGTAGGCTATGAAAGAGGCCTTCCTGAAGAAATGGATATTGATATGGAAGGGGTAAAAAAAGCTTTCAACGCCAGTAATAACCCCAAAAGTGAGCTCGTCACAAATGCTTCTCTCTTTCTTGAAGATATCACTTCTGCTGTGGTTGAAACTGCAAAAGAGCTAGAGCCAATACAGGGGGAAGGAGACAGCTCTTCTTCCACTTTTAATTTGAATATTTCTACTGGTCAATTCGTTAAATTAATGCAAAATGTTTCAATACAAATGGTATCGATAAACCAGTATATTACCATCAAAAATACGAATATACAAACGACAGTACAAAATGCGATCCGAGCTTCTACAAACGCTGTTTTACAAGCACAAGCTAACGCGAACGAAGACCAAAGTAAAATAAACTCCATTGGATCAAAGCTCAAAGATGCCGTGACCTTGACGATAAAATTTGTGCTTACCCCAGGAATAACAACTGCAGAAATCATTGCAGGAGGTGGAATCGGACGTGGAGGTATCCAATCGGCTATTGACCACTCCCCTGTAATTCAAGCTGTCGGATCAGTAGCCGGAAAGGTATTTCAAGTCGTAGGAAAAGTAATACAAGGTGTAAAAGACCTGATCAAGCTAAGTATTATTTTTTCTCCCCTTGGCATGGTACTCTTCGGCGCAGGATTTATCGAAGAGGTACAAAAAAATGGGTTTAAAGATGCCATTGATCAAAGCCTTGTTGAAGACCTAACTGGCACCATGGAAACATATGGTATCCCTGCAGATAGTAATGCTATGGCAGTCATTGACACAGTATTTACTGCTGTTGAAGCAGTGACTGTGGCAGCCATCGCCATTGCCGTCGTAGCTGTAGCCTCTGTCTTTACTGGAGGGGCTGCTCTTGTGGCTATTGCGGGTATGGCACTCGCGAGCGCTGCAACAATGATAGGAGGTGCTTTAGAGTCTCTTGCGCCCGAATTGGAAGATGCTGGCTGGCTTTCAAAAAGCCAAGAGCAGATGATGATGAAAGTGGTAGGAATTACCACGATGGTTGTTGCAGCTGTTGGTATGGTCGTTGGACTCGGCGCTAGTGTAGTCGACTTAGTGGGAAGTGCGACCAAAATGGCCGAAACGATGAAAAGAATCACTAATTCCTTAAAAAATGTAGGAAAAAGTTTAGAGGAAGCTTATTCCGGAATGGAGTCAATTGCCGACGTTCCAAAGGCCCTTAAAAAGATCGCAAACGACATGATGTCCGAAATAGGGTATGATTCGGCTGGTGTGAGGAGAACGAAAGGTGACGTTGAAAAATCTATAAGTGATCTAAGTGGAGATCTTGATGATATTGAAGGGCTTCTCAGTAATGCTGAATATCCGGACACTCCCGCTGGAAGAAACGCTAAAAAAGCAAATGAGGAAGCTTGGGAAAGCATCAGCAGCAAATTCGATGAAATAAAAAAAGATGTAGGCAATATTCCCGAAGAAAATATGAATCTCGCCAACCTCGAAGAGAGCAGTGAAGCGATGAAAACAGCTAATAGTAAGCTCGATGAAATCAGTAGCTTACTTGATCAAATCAATACCGAAGCTTTATCAGGTGAAAGCAAATTAAACTTTGAAAGCGCGATAGCCAAGTCACAAAAAGGAATTGAGCAAATTGGCAAAGATGTCACTGAACTTTCTAGTGCGATTACCAAAACGATGGAGTCAATACAAAAAGCAACCAAAACAACCGCAGAAGTAGAGATGGTATCAGAGCCTTCGAAAAATAAAAGTGCTGCTGCAGAAGCAAGTGATCCCCCTCCTGTCGATGATGGTAGTGGAAATGCACCTGTTGATGATGGCAGTGGTGATGCCCCTGTTGATGATGGTAGTGGTGACAGCGGAGAAGCACCAGTCGATCCAAATGCTTCAGGAGGAGCAAACTCTCCGGTATCAGATCCCTATGCTCTTTCAGATGCCCAAAATTATTCTGGAGATATGGCTCAAAAAGATATTCAAGATAACATAGAAGCTATGAAAAAAGGAAAACTCAAAAAAATTAAAAATATTGGCGAAGAAGCTACTGAAAATACAGCAGAAATTGAAGCTCTTGAGGATATGAAATCGGCATCTAAAAAGTCAAATATGGAAAAATTCAAAAAAGCTGCGAAATATGTGCAGCTAACCGGTCAAGCTATTAGTGGCGCTTCAAAAATGTATCAGGGTATTGTGCAAATGGTCGAAGCCCCATTAAAAGCTGATATAAAAAAACAACAGGCAAACATTGATCTTGCAGAATCATTCATCGATGAAGAACAGCAGACAATTCAAGTACTGCAAGATAGCTCTCAAGATGCTACGCAGACGATAGAGCAGTCCGTTCAGTTTTTCTATCGTGTGATTGGTGGCCTAATACAAGATATCACAGGAGCAACAGACGCTCTGTACAAAAAATAATTAATGAGTGGTTAGTTAAAGGAGATGTTATGGAAGTCAAAGAAATCGTCGACAAGGTGATGGATGAGTACGGTCCCACCTTTGATGAAGAAGAAGCAAAAACCATCAAAACTTTTCTTCTTGCATACGCTGAAGATATCATCAATTACACCGATGAAAATATGCCTACAGATGAAGATGTCAAAAAGCAAATCGATCAAACTCTAGACGAGCATTTTTCTGATGAATCCGTCGAAGAAAAAGCAAAACGTAAAGAATTTCTCGAGAAAATTTATCTAGAAGGCAAAACTTATGCAGAAGCTATGGGATTAGACAGCAACCATTTAGACGCGCTTTTTTCTATGGGATACAATAACTACAATGCTGGCAAGTATCAAGAAGCGCAGATGTATTTCTGTTACTTAACGCTCCTTAATAATCGCGATCCACGCTACTTTTTCAGCGCAGGAGCAGCTTTTCAAATGCAAAAAGACTATTCGAATGCTATCGCTTTCTACAGTCAATGCACGCGTCTCGATTGGATGAATCCCATGCCCTGGTTTCATCTTGCAGACTGCTACATCAAAACAGAAGACTTCCCTAATGCCTTAATGGCACTAAAAGGAGTGATTAACAGAACAAAAAATGATGGAATGTACGCAAAAATTAATGAACGTGCACACATACTGTATAATCAAACGCTAGAAAAATTTTCTGAAGAGATCAGAGAATTTCACATGAGCGAATAATAAAATTTGAGGTAATTAGATGACTGGCTACGGAGGAGCTGACAGGTTTTATCACTGGGGTGGTGGCGTTCCCCCCTACAGCGAAAAGCAAATTAATGTTCTTTTCGAAGGGGGCGCGCTTATCAATAAAACGGCTGCAAACATTGTTCCCGAAAAGGATACAATAGACGCTCAGGCAATGCTAGGTATGCCTTATGGTCGCAATGCAACAGAGCCAAGTAAACCCACCTTACAGTTTCCTTTCATGAGTTTCCGCATGCTTAAAAAAGGCGACACGAAAGATAATAAGCAGTTTGAACAAGCATACCAAAATCTTCTCAACGATCTACCCAAAGACCTTAGAGAAAAGCTCAAAAGCCAGATCGACCTACCCATTGCTTCTCGCGATCCAGTATATAGCGGTCTCGATAAGACACTATCGCTTACAGCTATCACAATGGGGTGGTTAGAAAAAATCGCAAAGCCTCTAAACGAAGATAGCGAGGAGTATCGCCACGCACAAAGTAATCTAGAACTTACAGAAAAAGCGATCCATAATTTAATCCTTCAGGGAGAAAGAGTCATTAGAGATGGGTTGCTCTATCTACAAAAAATGGGAAGAAATCACCCTCAATACGATTCTTTACTTCAATTTCTAAAGGATATTGCACGCACAATAAAACTCCTTAAAAAAATTATCGGTCAAACGAATTACAAGGAAAAAGACAGCGAAGAGAATAGTGAAGACGATGAAGATAACGAAAATGAAAAAAAGGCTCAAAAACCTTCTAAAACCTATCTAAAAAATGCTTCTGCTTTTATCGACTCAGTCAATGAAGAGTACCATCACAAATCTGATCAAGAACAGCTTCAAATGATTGGAGCAATTTTGCAAAGTATTTCTGTTCTTAACAGTACTCAGTCATTAAATGCAGGACTCAAATCGATTCTCTATGGAATGGTTACGCTTCATATAGGCATCTCTACTCAGGAAAGTGAAGCTGGCATTATTGGAGCAGAAACAAAAAAATATATCGACACTTACTCTAAAATCCTCACAGAAGCTTTTCTCAGAGATCTATCTCCCGGTGAAAGGCTGCTCATTCCCATGCTTATCACGAGTACAACACTCATCACGATCACTGCAGCACTGTACCTTATTGAAAGCGATACCCACGTGATAATTGAATCCAGCGATATTTTTGAAGATGAAATTGAGCAACTCTCTGAAAAAGATCGAATTCTCACAAATATATATGCTTTAGAAAATATAATGAATATGTTGCTTACCCTGGACTATTTTTCTTCCCTTATCCCTGAAAATAATTTAGTCGAGAAAAATGTCAATACTGTGGCGACAGGAATAGAGCTACTGATTAGCTCCCTCATCATCAAAGTGGTAAGTGTTCGTTACCCAGATACATCACCTCTATTGATCGATGGACTCAGCGATAGGTTAATAGAAAGGTACTCTATTTTGGAGGAAGCATACAGTAGTATTAAATCGGTCAATTTATCTGAATTTGGCATCGACAGTAGGCAAATAGAAATCGCCACTCTTCACTTAGCAAATTGCCGTCGATCCCTCGAAAATAAAAACAATAAACAATATATCCACGCTCTCGATGAATTCATCGCTAGTTTTTCTATCAACAGTACTGCTTATGAAGACGAGCTATCGCTTTTTTACTCACTTGCAAAATCAATGAAGTCATCATTAGAGGTAGATTTAAAAGATTATACAAATGCCTTAACAGGCATTTCACAAATTTAATGTGATAGATTACAAAATAAGGAGAACATTATGTCTGGAAGTATTACACCACAAGGTGGAGGAGGGGTTCCTTCTGGAACAACAGGTGGCGGAGACATAGCAGGCCCAGCCACTAGTAGCCACACTCAAAAGCCAATCAATCAAGAAGGCGTAGTACAGGGAAATCAAGATAGTGATGCCTCAAAAACGACCCAAAAAAAAGAAGCCGATAAGATTCGCGATAAGGCGATCTCTTATGAAAAAGATCAATCCCAAACACAAAAATTACAGTCGAAACAAACTCAGCAAGAAAACTTGAACACAGTAACTGCTAACAAACCTAAACTCGAAACGTTCGATGCAAAAAAACCACCAGAGCCTCCATCTAAAGAAACTTTGCAAAGCTTAAATGCAACTTTTAATGGAGAAAACCAAAGCATCTCATCAGGAGCAAAAGACTCCCTTAGCTTTCTCCCAAATGAATCGGAAACAATGAATGCTACAGAAACACAAAGTGCGCAAGGGAGCGGCGGTGGTAGTGCCGCAGCAAGCTGGATGGGACCTAGCTATGCCGCTACTCTAGCAAAAGACATGGGAAAAATCCAAGAAGAACAACGTCACTTTGCATCTGCAGCGACTAAACAAATTGCAAGCCAGCAAAATGCTTCATGGAAAAACTCTGTGACCGCCAAAGATAAAAATATCAGCGCAGCGAAATCGCAAATGTGGGCCTCTGAAATCAGTGGACTCGCAGAAGTCGTTGGTGGTGGTGTTGAAGTTGCTGGAGCCGCAGCTTCCTTTGCAAACGATTATAAAGTAAACAAAAAAAACAAAGGTGAACTTGAAACAGCAAATAATGAAGTTGAAAACACCACAAAAGAGCTAAAGCAAGCTGAAGATGAACTCACAAAAAAAACCGATACTTATAACGCCGAAAAGAAAAAGCTTGATGAAGGCCCTGATAAAAGTCAGAATGATCAAGCACAAAAACAATGGGAAAAAGATCAGCAAGACGTCGTCAATCAATCAAAAGCAGAAATGAATGAGGCAAACAATGTTGTTAGCGATGCTAAAAAAGCAAACGAAGAAGCACTAAAAAAGCAAAATAAAATCACCAACGCTATGGATTCGGAAAAAACAAATTACACCAACAGGATGGGCGGTCTTACCCGTGGCTTAGGGGCAATAATGGGTGGAGCCGGTAAAATTTTTGCGGCGCCACTGCAAATGAAAGCTGCGACAGAACAGGCGCAAGCACAGCTTGACCAGACAAGAGCGGGCGTTGCCTCACAAACAGCGCAAGTGATGGCAAAAGCATTAGAAGCAGCGCTTCAGTTTTCACAAAGCTCCGGGCAAACGTTAACTGCCATGCTTAAAGCCTTGAGTTCGGGCTTTAATTAGAGAAGCGCGTGCGGAGGTTGTGAGAAACTGAAGAGGGCGAAGCGGCAAGATGCGCAGCATGCTTTAAGTTGCTTCAACGCTTTCGTTAGATTTGGCATAGAACTAGCATAGCAATAGTTAGAAACCAAGCTTAGGAGAAAATTGATGCCTTTACTTGATGACTTTATGAAGAATCTGAGTCACGAGATGGAAATGGATGAGATCATAGAACCTGAAATGTCAGGTGTTTACGTGCTTCCTCTTGAAGATGATCTCTCTTTGATTATAAGTATGGGTGATTTAGGTATTTCACTGACTGCAGATATTGCCGACTGCCCTGAAATTCGGAGAGAGCAATTTTTATCCGAATTGCTACTCGGCAATTTATTTGGGCAAGGGACAATGGATGCCGTGCTTGGATTAAGCTCGAATGGTAAAAAAATTACGCTGGCAAGACATCTTGATCACGCCATAGAATATGACGAGTTTTCCGATGTGTTAGAAGACTTTATGAATTCAGCCATATTTTGGCGTGAAGAGGCACAAAACTTTAAGTAATTGTGAGAATACAGTATAATTAATTACTTTAAGCGAAAAAATGAACAAAAGATTGGTAAAAAAAAGAATAATTGGCGACTATATTATCGTGGCGCTTGATAAATTTGTGAATTTTAAAAAAATGTGATTACTCCCGAAGTATTTTTCTAAATCGAAAATACTTCGCGAATGACTACATTTAAATTATTAAATTATACTTAGTAAGAGAAAAAAATTATGGCTGCTAAACTTGTTGCTGAAGAGGGTACACTTAAAGGACTAGTCCTTTCACTAGAAGAGGGAGACCAGTGGGTCATCGGTCGCGATCCTGACTCTTGTCAGTTGCTAATTGAAGATCCGGTAGCATCGCGCCGCCATCTAATTTGCCGCACCACGCCCGAAGGCATTCTCCTTGAAAATCTAAGTTCTACAAATCCTGTACTCATCAATCACGAAGAAGTTAACGAGCCACAAATACTCTCCAACGGAGACATTGTAAAAATTGGAAGCTGTACCTACCGTTTTTATTCGGAATCAGAAGCTCGCCTATTCAATGAAGGTGCAGACGCTCTACCTACAGAAGAAGAAAACGAAGAAGACAACGCAGAAGAAGAAAAAAACGTCGAAAGTCCTGACACCCCTGAAGATGAAGTTAGCGGCGACAAACATGCTGAAGAAAGTTTCGCTGAAGAATTAGTAGAAGACGTTCCAATCGAAGAAGATGCTGAAGAGAGCGACGTTTCTGAAGAAGAAATAGAGCTCGAACAAGAAGTTGATGAGAACCTTAGCGAAGAACTCTCAGAAGAAATTTCTGCAACAGATGAAGCACATGACGAAATTTTTTCCGAAGATGATTTAGTTGAAGATGAGTTTGAAGAATCCACTACAATCCGTCGCGACACCATTTTTGACGAAGAGGCTGCTGAAGAAGAAGCCCTTCTTGCTGACATTAATTTTGATACCGTCGAACCCGGCAGATGGTTGTTAAAAATTATTGGTGGTTCAAACACGGGCGCAGAATTTACAATGTCTGGGGGATCATCGTATACTATTGGTACAGACCCCAAGTCCTGCGATGTCATCCTCAACGACACGAGCATCTCTCGTCAACATGCCCGAGTAAGCATCAGCGATGAAGACATTATTACCATCGAAGACCTCCGAAGCCGTAATGGAACACTTGTCGATGGAAAACAATTAAAAGAAAAACAAGCTCTTGAACCTAATGATGTTGTGAATATGGGTACGAGCGCTTTTGTTATTTTCGACAAAGAAGGTGAAATGCATACGGTGATCTCCCCCCTACTGCCTAGCATCGTAAAAGTCCTTCAAAAAGACGAACAACCTGCACACCCTTCAACTGATACCCCTAAGCAAAAGGAAGATCTTTCTCCTGAAGAGCAAGAAATGATCCCTCATATGATCGCTAAGGAAATCAAAGAAGAAAAAAGTACGAACCTGACTGCATTCCTCCTGATCGCCATGGTCACAGGTGTTTTCGTTCTCATGGGCATAGGGATGGTCACACTCTTCCAAGAAAATCCTGTTGAACTCCACGAAACAACAAATATTAACGAATTACTTGCGGAAGCATTAGCTCCATTTCCGGGTGTTGACTACACCTACAACAAGACAACGGGTACGCTAATGATCGTTGGGCACGTCCTCACCGATAATGCGAAACGCCAACTTATGTACAACCTGCAAGGTCTTAAGTTTATTAAAAGATCCGATGACACAGGGATCGTTATCGACGAAAAAGTTTGGCAAGAGCTCAACCCCACTCTAGCACGTAATCCAGATTGGCGAAGCATCACTCTTCAAGCAGCTGCACCTGGACAATTTGTTCTTACGGGCTACTTAAAGACGCGCGATCAAATGGAAAAGTTAGTTGAGTACATGAGTCGCAACTTCCTATATCTCGACAAACTCCAGTACCGCGTCGTCGTTGAAGAAGACGTCATTACAAAGGTCAAACTCGATCTTGCAGAAGCTGGAATGCCAAACATAAATGTAACCATCAACAATGGCGACCTCGTTCTTCAAGGAGTCATTCCATCTCGCCTACACGACGATTTCGAAAAAGTATTAGCTAAAGTCATTAAAATACCGGGACTTCGAAAAGTTCAAGACTTCGTCACTGAAATTGAAGAATCGCGCTCGATGATAGATATTACCGATCGTTATTTAGTCACCGGTGTTTCGAAATCTGGAAGAAATGTGAGCGTTGTCATTGATGGACGGATTGTTTCAAAGGGAGATAATTTAGATGGCATGGTCATTACAGAAATTTCTCCTAAATCGATTATTTTAGAAAAAGATAATGTGACCTATCGTATTGATTTGCGCCCTTAATCTTTTAAACGCTAGATTAATTAAGGTTGTATAAACCAATACATCAACTAAAAAGAAGGTATAAATAGTATACTTGAAATTAAATTTTACACTGTTAATAATAATTTCAATCGTATACTGAATACAGAACAATTTATGGAAACGGATACGTACCAGAGTAAGAATATCCTACATTAGTTAAAATTAACTATTGACAATGCTTCTTGATAAAATGCGTATCATATGTTAAAATAATATTAGAGGAGAGGGAACTCCGATTACACTACCCCCCTGCACAAACGAGGTATATATGTTTGGACTAGAAAACAAAAAAGAGGGCGACAGTCCTAAAGAATTCGTTTTCGACTTAGAGTCAGACTTAAAGGACACAAAAAAGGGTAAGGAATTTAAAAAAAATGTAGAGGGTAAAATTCAAAAAATCAAGCAGGTCCTGAGAGGTGGATGTGCTAAAGACGACTTCGACCAATACGGAATTCTCCTACATGGTTACACCTCTCTCCTCAAAGTTTTGGCGCGCTTTAAAGCGTGACCTAAAAATCATCCCTAGCTAACCCAGTTGGCTAGGTAGTGGTTAACGTCATTAATCGCCCAGTAGGGCTGTTGGTTTGGTAAGTTGCACCGAAGAAAACAGCGATGCAAATTTCTTAAGGAAAGTACCTGTAAGAATACCAGGTCAACGCCCCACTGGGTGCTTAATGCATTTGAAGAAACGAGGGGTTCAGAAAGCAGTGCAACACCGTTGCATCGCAGGAAATGCAATTTCCAGTAAGGATACTTTCGGGATCAGATAACAAAACATATTTTTTATAATAGATACTATTTCCCAATTAGGAGGAGATATGAGCTATGATACTAACCAGCCCAAATACCCAGGTAATGTTCAGTACGATTTCGATTTAGGCTTTTTTTCTGGTAAACACGTACAGTCAGGGTTTGAAGTAGGCCAACTATTTAAATCAGTTCACAATGCTACTATTAGTGCTAAGGTGAAGATCGGACTGATCTCTGCCAGACGTAGCGCTATCAGTATTGGTGACATGTTTGAAATGCAGATGCTGATGAACCACTTATCTCAGATTTCCGAGATGGCAACAAACGTCGTAGCGGCAGCGAACTCTGCCATTATGTCTATGGCACGTAACGTAAAAGGGTAATTGATTTGAGTTTGGTGGTATGGGCGCGTTTGCCCGTACCTTTACATTCACAGTTTATAGGCAAATATGTTATTACTAGTAATGTACCCGGAATGGGTACGAAACGGAGTATGGCATTGTGCTAAAATTGTGATGACCACTTGATGAAGTCGGTGGGCAGCACCAAATTTGATAAGGATTAAAAAATGACCAAAGAAAGTTTGGATGACTACTTGGATGATTTCCCTTTGCTGATTGAAGCTGGCTTTGTTGCCGTAAAACAGCTTGACGAGGTGAGTGCTACGCGGATATTCAACGCGGCACAAGTGTTGAATCCCGAAAGCACAGCCCCACAAGTTGGGTTGGGCTATATAGCCCTCAACAAGCTAGAAGTTAAAAGAGCGACAATGATCTTTGAAAGTGTGATTTCTAAAGAGCCGGAAAATTATTTGGCTCAGACATTTTTGGGGATGTGCTTCCTTTTGACAAAACCTAAGCGCGAGCTAGGTGAGAAAATTATTAAGGAAGCTATAGAGAAGTCCGACGACCCAACCATCAAGAACCTAGGAGAGTTATCTCTCGAATGGGCTGAAAAAGATCTAAAAAAGATCAAAAGTCCGTTTTTCTCAGATTCTCCAGCTGAGGAGAAGAAAGAGAAAAAAACTGAAAAAGAACCTTCAGAAGAGGTCAAATAATATATATTATTGACATATATTATTAAAAATAGTTATACTATTACTTAAGGGTAATTTAAAACCATACAAAATTAAGGTAATAAAACCCATGTCTGAAGAAAATATTGAAAGTATAGCCAAGATTACAAGGAAAAAGGGGCCTGCAAAAGTTCCCGGTATCCACGAGCTTCCTGTTGAGCGCGTCGCTCCTGACAAGGAGAAGTTTGACGCTGCTCTCAAGACGGATACGTCTTTACAGGCTAGTAAGGTAGAACCGACTAAGCAAACATCACTAATGGACGAGATTCGCAACCTCAACAAAAAAGTTGATAGAGCGAGTCAAACAGATCCTCAAAAGCTTGCAGTGCAGTCACAAGAAGTGATTGCTCAGATCGAGCAGATCAAAACGCAGCTGACGGATCCGAGCCTAGAAATTAAAAACGATTACAAACGTATCTTACGCAATAAGCTCGAGCACATCGATGGGAACTTAAAAGTTGCTCTCGATAAGGCTGGACTAGAGTACATTCCACCAGAAGTTCTCGAAGGTGCAGATGCTACTCCAACCGAACGTTTCTTAACGCTTTTAACCGATGGGCAAGAGAAGCTTAAAACATTAGGCGGCGAGCTCAAAAACATAAGTGATTCCAAAGGAACGATCACGCCAGCGAACTTATTGATGGTACAGATCAAGGTCAACTATATTCAACAAGAGATTGAATTTTTTACGAGCGTCTTGAATAAAGCCCTTGAATCTACAAAAACAATCATGAACGTCCAAGTCTAATTTGGACTTCTTGGCATCGATTTGGCGAGTACCTTAAATACTCGCTGCTAAAACAGGAACATAAGGGGTGTTTTGTGCTCATATTTCCCGTTTTTTCTTCAGTAACACTTTTTACCGGACAACCATCTTCTGAATTTCCATTTTCAGCACTAACAACGAATATAGGTGAACACTATGGGTTTTGATGACCACTTTGATAAGCTCCTCGGAGGAATAGAAGAGCTCGAACTGACTACTGTAAATGGCCGCATCACTGAGACAGTGGGGATGCTCATAAAAGCTATTGTACCCCAAGTCAAAATAGGAGAAGTTTGCCTTGTCAAACGCGAAGGCGACCCCTTACGTTGCGAAGTCGTTGGATTCACGCGCGACGAAGTTATTCTCTCCCCTCTCGGTGAAATGAGTGGAATAGGTCCCTCCTCTGAAGTTATTCCAACGCGCCTCCCCTTACACATCAAAGTCGGACCCAACCTATTAGGACGCGTTCTTAACGGCCTCGGAGAGCCTCTCGATGAAGACACAAAAGGCCCTCTAGAAGTAGACGAAATTTATCCAGTTATTCAAGATCCCCCTGACCCATTAAAGCGCCAACGCATCAGCGAACCAATTTCAGTGGGAGTGCGCGCTATCGACGGAGTCCTAACAACTGGCCTAGGTCAACGTGTAGGTATCTTTGCTGCAGCCGGTGGAGGTAAATCGACACTCCTGGGAATGATTGCACGAAACGCTGTAGCCGACGTTAATGTCATTAGTTTAATTGGTGAGCGGGGCCGAGAGCTTCGAGACTTTATTGAGAAAGATTTAGGGCCTGAGGGCTTAGCTAGATCCGTAGTGATCGTATCCACATCCGACCAAGCTTCACAATTACGGTTAAATGCAGCTTATGTGGGAACAGCGATAGCCGAGTATTTCCGTGATCAAGGGAAGTCTGTCATCTTAATGATGGATTCAGTCACGCGATTTGCGAGGGCACTGCGCGAAGTTGGCCTTGCTGCAGGTGAGCCACCGGCGCGAGCTGGTTATACGCCATCTGTCTTTTCTACCTTACCTAAGCTGTTAGAAAGAACAGGTAACTCTGACGTTGGCTCGATTACAGCCTTTTATACAATACTCGTAGCTGGCGACGATATGAATGAGCCGGTGGCAGATGAAGTTAGATCTATCCTCGATGGGCACATTATTTTGTCTAGCGAGTTAGCACAGAAATATCATTACCCGGCGATCGATGTATTATCATCCAAAAGTCGTGTGATGAACTCGATTGTCCCTGAAGAACATTTGATGTTGGTAAGTAAATTACTCGAAGTGGTCGCAAACTATAAGAAAAATGAGTTGTTAATAAAAATTGGTGAATACAAGCGAGGAGCCGATAAGGCTGGTGATTTTGCGATCGACCACATCGATAAAGTAAACAACTTCTTAAAGCAGGCAGTCGAAGAGAAATGTTCATTTGAAGAGACTATGCAGCTGTTGCGTAGCTTATTTAGATAATAGAAAGAAGGTTACATACATATGACAATGCCAACATACCCGTTACTACAAGTTCTTCAAGTAAAAGTGAGGCGTGTTGAGCAGCAAGAAAAAGTTGTCGCAGAGAAAAAAGAGGTCTTAGAAGAAGAAAAAAGAAAACTACAGGAAAAAGAAAAAGCTCGCGATAAGGTACTCAATCATCACAACGACAAACTACAACAACTGCGCGATGAGCTAGATAAAGAAACAACGACAGACAAAATCAAACAAATGAAGCTCTACATTAAAGAGGTCAAAATAAAACTCGAAGCAGAAGAAAAAAAAGTTAAAGAGCAGCTAGAACAAGTCGAAGTAGCTAAAAAAGACTTAGAAGCTGCACAAGAGGAGCTTAGACGTCGACGCGTGGATGTCGACAAACTTAAAACCCACCAAATCGACTGGGAAAAAGAGATGCGTAAAGAATTGCAGATTATTGCTGGACGAGAAGAAGATGAACTCGGGCAAATTATTTTCGCAAAAAACCAACGGGAGCGATAAAAACACTTGAAGATAGGCGACTAAGAACTCGTATTGAATGATTGAAAGAAATCATATAGAGTAAAATTAGTATTAATAAAGGTGAAAGGAAACTTTTTCAATACCACCTTTACAGAGAGGAGGATATGAAAATGTCCGATGATAATATTCGTAACGTAAGACCCGACCTTAGACCGGGGGTCATTCCAGGAACAGATGGGGATAGACATAGAGATGGTCGTCCCACCAACGTTCCAGAAAGTAAAAAGGACTTTAAAAAAATCCTTAACAAAGAAGCTGATAAAGACAATATAAACGAATTAGCAAAGCAAATGCCCCAAGAAAAAGACCAAGCAGTCAAGATTGACCCACTCACGACAAAAAAAGAAAAACTAGAGCTCTTTATTCAGGAAACAACACAACCAGAGTTAGACCCGAGGTTTAATCAAACTCCAACCATAGACAAAGAGTCGAAAGTGGCGCCAAAATTAGGTGACGAAATAACAACAGCTCCTGCAGAAGAACCTCGATCAAAAGGACATATCGAAAAACTACCCACCGATGCTCAAGATTCCATTAAAAACCAACAGATTGCCGATAAAACAAGAGCGCCCGAAACTTTCATTCAAAAGGCTTCTCCCTTAGAGAAAACAGAGATGCAAACCCCGGCAAGTAAGCTTGCAGACCAATCGCAAACGGACCCGACAAAAAAAACGCCCACTGAAAAATCTCTTGTTTCAGAATCAGCAAACACTCATAACCTAACATCAAAAGCGGGACCCCACAGCCAGGATACATCGGAGAATCCTAAACTAACATCTGAAGATAAGTCAACAAGAATAGCTCCTTACAAACCAATTAGAGACATAGGCACCTCTCTTTCTTCAAGCACCCCAAGACCTTTATCTGAAGTAGATGCTCTAGACAAAACTTCTGCAAAAAACAATGCAGACACCTCTAAAACTAGAAATATAGAAAAAGGCAACGAACAAACAGAAAGATCGTCTCTCCCAAAAAAACAATCAGATGAAGGACTTACTCAAGGGCTAGCTGTTGGAGCAGACCCGACTATGTTGAATGCCGGCACACCTCAACCTAGTGCCGTTGCTCCCATTGCTGAAGCAGGGCCCGCCCCTGGTCAGATTGGACAGCAAATACAATCCGTGATCAATCAAATTGTTGAACATATGTCTGTAGTCACAACACCCGACCAAATCGACACAAAAATGACAATTAAAAATATTGAAGGTTTCAACGGCGTCACGATAACAGTGACTTCCTTCCCTACAGCTCGAGGAGAAATTAATATAATATTTGAAAACTTGACTCAAGAAGGTAAAAACTTACTAGATATCTCCGAAAACAACACCTTACTTAAACAAGGTCTTGACCAAAAAGGGTATACAGTGCATATGATAACTACGACAACATCGACAATCGACCGAACCTTTACAGACACAAGCCTTGCCCAAAGACAAGATCGAGGCGATTCTAGAGAAGAACAATCCGACAGAAGACAGCAACAGCAACAAAACGAAGAGAGAGATTAATCACACGACGTAAAAACTACCTTTGCAATCGAATATTGAGGTGGCAACGTCCAAGCTAAAAGGCGAATTACTTGTGAACGAGAAAAAAACAAAATCATACGACTGGTTAAGGCAAATACCATCATCGCTCCTCAAGTGGGACGAAATGCCCTTGTTAGGATCTGCTCCCACTTTTCCGTGGAATGAATTTACAAAAGTACTCTCAGAAAATTTAAATTTATCAAACTTCTCTGCAGAAAGCTCTGATATTCAATGGCGCGATGTAAGCAGCTTTTTTGAGGGAATTGCCAACCCTGTTGTTCACCACCTAACCATAAACGGCATCGAAGGCTCACTCCATTGGGCTATGCCTAGGGAAGAAATTACCCACTTGATGACAAGGCTACTGACCGATACCGATGAAGTAAATTTTGCGAAAGATGATGAGCTGTTTGCGAGCTTTCACCAATTCATCGCAATCGAAACAGTCCATACAATTTCATTAATCAATTTTGATCAAAACCTTTCAATCAACCTCGTCGACGAGGCAAACCTTCCGACGGATGCAGCTCTTTGTGTGGATGTCACCATTAATGCCTTCGGCAAAACGATCCCCGGACGTTTACTCATGTCCAAAACTTTCCAGCAATCTTGGAAACAACACTACGCCCCACAGTCCCCTCACGCTTATCTATCGTCTCCCCTTTCAGAAAAGTTAGATCTTACAGTCCATCTCGAAGCTGGGCAAACTTACCTGTCACGAAAAGAATGGACAGATGTAAAAGCCGGCGACTTTGTATTACTCAACAACTGTTGGATCGACCCAAAAAATCAAAATGGCTCCGTTCGCCTCACCATCAATGAAACACCTATATTTGGGGGAAAAGTTGAAGGTGGACAAATAACAATTATAGAAACCCCTCCCTTTCAACAAGTGGAAAGACAGCAAGAGGTACAAGAGGTTATGGTAGAAAATTCAAATAACCAAAAAAATGACAACTTCGATGATGAAGATTTTGACTTCGACGATGAGGATTTTGATGATAGTGCTTTTGACGATGACTTCGATGACAGTGTCTTCGATGAAACAACAAGCACTGAAGAGCAAACTGAGCTCACTGACATGGACCCAACAGAAGATACATCTTTAGAAGAAGAGCAGCCCCTAGAGGAAAAAACTCTTGCTGACGAGTCATCTCCAGCAGCACACGCGGAACAAGCATCGGAAATACTCGCTCCTGAAGAACTACCTCTCTCTATTTCAGTAGAGGTCGGCCGCTTTCAAATGTCCATTAAAAAACTTACTGAATTGGAGCCTGGCAACCTTCTTGAATTAGGAATTAGACCCGAAAATGGTGTAGACCTTGTTATCAATGGTAGGTGCATTGGAAGAGGAGAGCTCCTGCGCATAGGAGACACCTTAGGTGTCCGTATTACTGAAAAGAGCTAACTTTTAGGGATTCGCTGTGAAACCATGGAAAATGAAAATTTTCACAAGCAAGTAACAGAGCCTATGCTTCTGACGGGAGACACTCCTTTCGAAGACTCCTGCAATGTCCCTGAAAAAATTGGTGAATATAAAATCGAAGGCCTCCTTGAAAGAGGAGGCATGAGCATCCTCTACCTAGGAACGCATCCCGAAACAAAAAAACCCACAGCCATTAAAGTTCTTCTATCGAAGTACGTGTCTAATCCAGAAATAGTAAAACGTTTCCTCGACGAAGCTGAAATTATCTCGATGGCCGATCATCCCAATATCGTCAAACTCTTCGGACATGGCGAATGGGAAGAAGGACTCTATATTGCGATGGAGTTTATCGAGGGGATATCCCTAAGGCAATACCTCTTAAGGCAGCCCTTCTCCCTAAAACAAGCTCTCGAAATTATTATCGACATTGCCTACGCTCTTTGTCACCTTCATACACACGGTGTCATCCATCGCGATTTAAAACCGGAAAACATTTTATTTACCGAGTCAGGTGCTATAAAGCTAATCGACTTCGGAATTGCTCAGCTAAATACCGAAGGAAAAAAAACTGTAAAGTCCTCAAACAATCACCTCATTGGCACTCCTATTTATATGAGCCCCGAACAGCGCGACAGTCCCGATTCCGTAAGTTACCCATCCGATCTTTATTCTCTAGGAATTATCACCTATGAACTTGTTCTAGGAAAACTGTGCCATGGAAGAATCCACCTTTCCCTGATGCCTAAAGGCTTAAAACCTATTCTCACCAAAATGCTGCAACCTAATCCCAACAATCGCTATCAAGATACAGTCGACTTTATTAGCGATGTTACAAACTACATGCACTCAAAAAGCTTCGAAAAAGAATCTCTCCCTATCGACCAACTCAGCGAAGCTGCGCACCACATCAAACAGGCGCAGCAACATCTACTTCCACTTAATCTTCCAAAATGGCCCCACGCCAAACTTGGAGTATCTTTACATAAAGGGTTAACAATTTCAGGGATATACTACGACTTTTTTATCTCAGAGGACGACACACTCACCATTGTCTGTGTGGAACCCGAAAAAAAAGGGATCGAAGGAGTTATCTATACGGCTACCATTCGAGGAATCATCAAAACTTTATTCCATAGCCGTCACACACCCATCAACGAGATAGCCTCTACGTTGAATAAAGCCATATACCACGATAGCATGAGTTCTCAATTTCAATTTTCAATCGTCACCTTCTCTCATACAAGCAACACCATGTCGTATACATCAAGTGGGCAAAGCCCTATATGGATAAGTGTGGACGGCAACGAAGAACTCACAAAACTGACGAGTTATTGCCCTCCCCTCGGAGAACTCAAAAGCCACATCTTTGAAATTCACACCCTCCCGTGGAATGTGGGGAGTAGTTGCTTTATTACAAGCTATACCATTGCAGACCCAACACACCGCGAAGATCGCACCTTCCTTGAAGAATATGTCAAAACAGCTTTACAAGAGAGTAAAAATCAAAATCCACAACATGTGTGTGATGAACTCACAAGAAAAATGCGGATCTCTACTAAGCAAACCATTCAAAACAATTCGATCGCACTGATAGGCATTCAAAGGGTTTAAACCCTGTTTGCGTCCACAATCTCTTACCTATGCACCACTTAACTGCACGAGATTGAAGTGGCATAAATAAGAATGACTCCCACAAATAATGAAAGTTACAGAAGGCAACTTTGGATTTCGAAACGCAAATGATTTTGAATCAAAACTTATTATATTTCTTTTAGCAAAGAGCTGTACTGATTATTTTACGAAAGACTTGCTACTGGATTTGGACGCAAACTGGATTTTAAATAGAGCTCAAGGTAGAATCCAGAAATAAGATTTTATTTTGAAAGGAACCACATATGAACGTTACCAATACATTTTCCTTCCTCACTACTCATACTAAACAGGCACGCCCCCTATCAAAAAGAGAAATTCTAAAGCAAATACAGCGGTTAACCTTTAAAGATAAAAAAAATCCGGAAGAAATTGCAAAAAAACTTCCAAATTTAGTAGAGACATTTCAGCAAAACAGTAGTTTCGATAACCTTTTAGATATCATTTTCAAAGCAGGTGATGATTCTTCAATTACTACCTTTATAACGGCAATGCAAATTGCGTATCCTGAATTTAAGCTATCTCCATTTGATCAAATCCGTCAAAAGATTGTCGAAGATAAAAACCACGAATTAAACAATGAATCCCTTTACAACTTATTGAAAGTACACAATTTAATCGAAGATGACGAAAAATTAGATATTTGTTTTGATTTGGCCTTTCGAATGAATCACCCTTACATTTATCAAGTTGCTGATACCCCTATTTCACCAAGCGACTATACTTTAAATTTTCTGTGGGTGAATCTGAATCCACAAGATCGCATTAAAAACATAGCCCAAAACATTTTTGGTGAAGGGTTAAATTGTTATGAAAATGCTGAATGTCTGTTAAATCCGACAGAAATACAAAATTTTGACTCAGAAACGGTAGAAGAAATTAAAAAAACTTTCCTCTTCCGTCTAATAAAATGCACTGAAACTCATCCAGGCGTAGAAATTAATCTATGGTGCGACAGTACTCTTGTCACTTTACAAGCATGGAAAAACACATCTGAAATGATAGAAAAAATTTCTAAATCGAAAAATGTGAATATCAAACTTAGAGACATTCGCACACTTGACAATATCGACACAGAATTAGAAAATGTTCTTCATCCTGGAATACCAGTATACTATAGAGTCGACCTTCTCAAAGTCCTGATTCCTGATTATATGATTTGGAATGATAACGAAGTAAAAAAGTACTGTGTCATGTCTGACATTGATGTTGAACCGATGGATGCAAAACAAATTTTTGATAAGCGCACTAAAAATTACCTATCCACACATGGTTATGTTTTCAATCGATGTGGCCATGAAAATTTTGAAAACAATTTTTCAATATTTAACAAGCAGTGCGACAGTTTAGGAAGTCAACTTATTATGAATGTTTTAAACCAAGCTTCTGACGACATCAAGCGCCTTAGAGAATTCTCACGTAACCATCAACTGATTCCCAATGACTACCTTTCCTCTCAAAAAATATATAATTACCATTATGTTTTTTTTCAAAAGAACGAACCAAGAAAAATCGTTAAGTCCCCCAAAAGTCAATTTGGTGCTTTCAAGAATTTTCCCGTAAAATCTCATCAAAATGAAATGTGTCGTTTTATAGGTAAAAGTGATATCCCTTATGGAAAAAATGGCAGATACTATAATCCGCAAAATGAAGAAATTCAAATTAAAGAATTACTCAATTGGAAAGCAGAGCCTCTAAATATTACCTAGAGCTGTCACGAACACTTATACTCAATGAAATTGGAAATTACGCTTGATAGTCAGATTTTTTTTCTTCTCAAGTGTCAAAAAAATATAATTTATTCGCTTCTATCAAAAGCTGCATCTCAAGAGATCACACAATAAGTTTTTTTTATTTATTGCAATTGGTATTAACCATATTTAACTGAAACTCTTCAAATGTTTTTATGATTGGAAAAAAGAAGGAAAATTTGCTATGCTAATTGTTCATGGATGTGCAATCGCCTAATGAATTAAAGGCAAACCATTTAAAACTTTAAGCTTAACTTAAAAAAAGTACACTCAATATTATGATGAAGCCCGCCCGCAATCTTTCCTTTATTTTTAGAGCTACTCTCGTAAGTTCCCTACTAACCACCAACTTTGTTTTACCCCCAAGTTTGTTATCCGAAAATGATGCGAGCGATTGGGATGCGAGCACCAACAATTTTTTAATTGAAGTTAGCCCTGCCAATAAACATACTTCGCTTAAAGACCAGTTTATCCAAAAAAAACCTTACGCTGACTCCGATGAAACCAACTGGTTTTCTTCTGTCGGACTCTTTGAAGATATCGATCAATCACCAGAAGATGAACTTATCGCACTAGAAGATTCCGACGAGATCGCACCAAGAAATGCTGCAGACCGGATGCCTGCAATGTCTCGAGAACGTCGGCTTGCACAACAAGAAAGAGACAAAGAAGCTGCCAGAGAAAGAGAAAATCAAAAAACGATACTTATCAACTTTAATAACGTACAAATTGTCGAACTCATACGCTTCATCAGTAAAATTTCCAATAAAAATTTCTACTTCAACGAGGAAGAACTCAACTTCAACGTTACAATTATCTCAGAAGAGATGACAACGATAGAAAACGTTCTGATGGCTCTTTTCCAAGAACTACGTATCCACGACTTTGACTTAATAGAGCAAGGTGACAATATTATTATTCACCAAAACCCATCAATCAAGGCTCCTGGAGCAGTCAAAGCAGAAAGTCTTCCAGACACTCTTACAAAAGACGCTGATATCGTCACGCAAGTATTCCGCCTCAATACCGCAAACGCCTCTAACGTTGCGACGATGATTCAGCCCATTCTTTCAGCCAACTCTATCGTCGAAGTCCTTGAGGACACAAACCATATCATCATCACCGATATTAATGGGAATATCATAAAAATTTCTCAACTGATCAAAAGTATCGACGCCCCAAATAGCAGCCTCATCATCGGCCAGTACGTTGTCAGAAATGCTTTCACCGATACTCTGATCACAAATGCAGAACTCATTATGCAGTCAGTGGCTCCTGGCCAATCCATCACTTTTGTTGAACACAAACCCTCAAACAGTATCTTTATCGTATCGACTCCTTTTCTAGTAGAGCGTACGATCCCCATCCTCCAACGTCTCGACCAAACTGATGGTGTTACTGGAATTTATAACCTTGACGAACTCAAATATATCCCCGAAGAACTTGTTGAACCCGGTGATGTCATCGGACCCACTGGAGTTATGACACCCGAAGGAACACAAGATCGTGTGGAAATTGGACCGAATGGAGAGATTCGCTTAGTACCAACACCTGGATCAATTAGCTACCAAGGCCCCTCACAGAAAGGGCGCTGGCGTTTAGACTCCAAAGGCAATTGGTACTACGAGCCTGAAGAAGGCGGCCCAGGGAAACTCCTCGGTAATCCAAAAATGCTCGTAGGTCCAGACGGCAAACCAGCCCTTGGCCCTAACGGGAAGCCTCTATTCTATCAGAATGGACCCGACGGTAAACCGATTTACTCTCAAATCGGTATAGACGGTAGACCGGTATATTTCAATGACGGTCAACTTCTTCTCGGACCTAAAGGTCAACCAATTTTAGGACCCGATGGAAAACCCTTCTATCTTAAAGTCGGTAATCAGATTTTAGGTCCGAATGGTCGCCCTATCCTTGGTCCTGATGGCGAACCTATTATTTTTCACGGGAGCCTTACAAAATATACCACCCCTCAACTCTTACTTGGACCTGATGGTAATCCGGTAATTGGTCCCAATGGGAAACCTTTAATTATCCAATATGGGCGTGACAAAAAACCAATATACATGCAGACAGGTCCCGATGGGAAACCTGTTCCTTTCCGTGATGGTGAATTAATACTCGGCCCAGACGGAGAACCTATCTACGGTCCAAACGGGCGTCCTTTTTACGTGCGATCAGGATCTCCTATCATTGGTCCCGATGGTAAACCTTTAGTTGGACCCGATGGAAACCAACTTATTTTTGAAGGCGACCAATTTGATCCTAACCGTCCCCCAGAAGGTACTTGGTCGCAAGACCTTCAAGGTAACTGGCAGTTTAATCCCGGTAAAGCAACTTCTGAAGGAGAGCTTTCCCCCGATATCGAACCTGAAAGCCCTGAAGGGTACTGGGAACTTGGTCAAGATGGAAAGTGGAGATTTATGCTCACGCCGGGAGAATCAATTTTTGCAAAGAAAAGCATCCGTGCAGCATCTCCAACTGCGGGACTTCCTCTTGGGCACATTGAAAGAACAAAATTCTTAATCCATAAACTTAACTACCGTTTAGGTGGAGCTATCGAAGCTGCTATACTAAAAATCGGTGACAGTATGCGTGATACTGAAGCTGTCAACGAAGACCTTATTGCAACGATCAACAGCGTACAATGGCTTGAAGCTTCTAACTCACTCATTTTTACAGGTACTCCAGAGTCGCTACTAAAAGTGAAAGAGCTTGTTGAAGAGATCGATCAACCTTTACGACAAGTTTTCATTGAAATGCTAATCCTAGAGACGTCTGTTGACGACTCACTAAACTATAGTGTCAACTTTGGAAACAAGTTCCGTAACGATGATGGGGACCTAGCAGGTGCGCAAGCCTTTCAATCAGGTGCATCTGTAGTGACCTCTGTGCTCGATTCCGGTGGTGTAACTGGAACAAGTGCTGCATCTTTGAGTTCTCGCTTACCAGACACTTCGCCATTCATCAGCAATCAGGCTGGTTATAGCGCTGGAATTATTGGTCAAAGTATTAGTGTAGGAAACCTTTGCTTTAACTCACTGACCGCTCTTGTAAGGGCTGTGCACTCAAAGTCCGATGCTAATATTGTGATGAATCCAAAGATCATTACAGAAGATAATGTTACAGCAGAGATTTTCGTTGGCCTTAATACGCGGTTCAAAACACAGTCCGTATCCAATGACGAAGGAAGTATCATTACAAACAACTTTGAGTTTCGTGATGTGGGAACAACTTTACGTGTAACTCCCCTCCTTGGCCCATCAAATATTATCACTCTTCAAATTGAAGAAGAGGTGAGTAATGTCGTCGGCGGGACTGCTGGAACAGATCTGACAGATTCAGCTGCAGGTCCAACGACACGTATTAATAGAACTTCTACACAAGTACATATTCCCAACAACAATTTCCTTGTCCTCAGTGGAATGGTGCAAGATCAAGTAGAAAGAACGCGCAGTCACGTCCCCTGCCTTGGTGGTGCACCTCTTATAGGCGCTGCTTTCACAGGTAAATCCTATGTGGATCAAAAGAGATGCTTAATGATATTCATTAGACCACAAATTGTTGATACTATCGATGAAATGGACCATCTGACTAAACATCAGCAGAACATTTACCGTGTAAAGAGACGCACAAAGAAAATGTGGAAGCTCGACTGTGAAGAAGCTCTAGACTGGATGAACCTGAAAGAGACAGACACAAATAATGACGAACGCAAGTGCTGTGAATTCAGACATTAATACCGCATGAAAATATTTTCTACCTTAATTAAGAGCACCTTAAATGTGGTGCTCTTCATGTCTTTATGTGTGACGCTCCCTAGCTGCACAATGAGTAGTACAGCTATAGAGCCCAACATAAAACTCAAGACAACAAAATATGATATTGCACGCATCCCCTCGGCTTTTGATCCCTTAACCCCTAAAGAACTCTCTGAAGAGTGGGCTCGTGAACTTTTAATTGGAAATCGATTTGCAAAAGACCTGGACTTGTACCGAGCCATCACCTCTTTTAAACGCTCGCTAATTCTCATGCCCGAAAATAGGCTGGAAAGACGTTTACAAGCGGAGTTTGCCATCGTTCAGTGTTACTATTTAGCGGCAAAATACTGCGATGCTATCGAGTCTTTTGAAAACAGTCAACTTCTTCATGTTTCTCCTACATTTCCCGCTTTTCGCGATCTTCTGATCATCATGCATGACTGCTACGATAAAACTAAAGAATTTGACCGGGCAGAACAAATTTTAAAGGTGATTGAAAAAGGTGACAGTAATCTCGCAAACAATATCCAACTCAGCATTGCTATTAGTGAAGGTGATATACCAAGCACTCGAGCGCTAGCTCAGCAGAGTAGCAAATGCGAACCCATCAATGAATTTATTCAACAATACTGTAAGTGTTCGCTTTCACCTAAAAAAGCACAAATACTAAATGCTATCCTTCCAGGTGCTGGCTATTACTATGTCGGACAAAAAAGAGCAGCAGTGACCTCACTCCTCCTCAATGGCCTTTTCTCCGCTGCAACTTACTATTTTTTTGATAATGGAAACTGGGCTGCTGGACTGATTACGCTCAGCCTTGAAACGGGATGGTACATCGGCGGAATCAATGGAGCAGGTCTTGAAGCTAAAGAATATAACGAACATCTTTACAACAACATGGGCAAAGGGACGATGACACGAAATGACCTATTCCCTCTTCTCATGCTAGAAACAAATTTCTAAAATGAAAAAAATCATTATCTCAACGACCTTCTTATTGTTACTTCCAATCATTGCCTACAGTGATCCTTGGGGAAGAGATGCAGACCTCGTGAATGAGACAACCTGGAGATATGAAACCATCGGTGGCAGAGTGAAAACTCCCCTTTTCGGCACTTTTGCTGAAACAATGATCGGCTTCCACCAAAAGATAGTCTCACCTGCCGACGGTCCCCGTAGCCATTTTTACCCAAGTAGCTCCCAGTATACAAAAGAAGCTATGAGAAAATATGGATTCTTCAAAGGTTTCATTTTGGGGTGCGACAGGCTGATGCGTGAAAATCCAGAGGAATGGGTTTATCCAACCACGACCCTACCCGGTGGTATCGTCCTAAAGTACGACCCCGTGAAATAATACAATCCTATTCACGAGAATTTTCAAGATAAAAGCGCAAGCGATCGATAACCTCATCTAAAGAAGAAACAACCTGGGCATCGGGACGTAAAACTTTAAACTGATTCAATAGCTCAGCAAACATATAGTGTTTTGGGGAAATTCCTACAATGAGAGGTTTGCGCTTCATTTCCACAAATCGCCCCAACTCAAACAGTGTCGTCAATGACCACGTTCTTGTCGAAGCAGGCTCACCTTCGGGTATCCATGCAATAATAACATCGGCTTTATCAATATGATCAATTTCCCACTTTAGAGTCTTAGACCGACTAATCAATTCGGCATTTGAGTTCATGGGATCAAAAAAAATCACGTGGTCATCCTGCATCTTATTTTTAAAGTTTTCCCTCCACGGCAATGCTGCAGATCCTGCCAGAAATACGGATTTTTTTGTTTCGAAAGCACTTTTCTGATACTCATAAGGGGAGATGATATGACAGTTTTCTGAGATTAAAGGTAAATGATAAGTAAGTAATACAACAAACAGTGACACAAATTTTATTTTCATACTCATATCTCAACAAAAAATAAATATAAGACAAGAGTATACTGAAATTACATTTATCTGTGTATACTGAATAAAACTTCCGACGAGTCTAGAAAAGTAAGATCTATCACCTCAGTTTCTTCCGCAAACTTGTCATAGACGAATTAAATTATTTTCTTTAAATTAACATCTATTTACTTTTTAACAGGACACCTGCTATGGCTCTTACAAGAATTCTCTCTGTCACCTATCTAGGACTTGATGCTCTACCTGTCGAAGTTGAAGTCGATGCATTCACTCAAGAAGCAGATACACACATAGTCATGGTTGGACTCCCAGACGCTGCTGTAAAAGAGTCAAAAGATCGTGTCCTGACAGCGATAAGGAACTCAGCAAAAAAAATGAGCCCCTTTCGTTGTACAATCAATCTAGCCCCAGGGCACCTTCGAAAGGAAGGACCCCTCTATGATTTACCTATTGCGATCGGTCTCCTTAGATCACTAGGAATCACTCCCCAACATGAAGTTCATAACGACTACCTTATCGTAGGAGAACTCAGCCTAAGTGGGGAAACGCGTCCTGTGCATGGTGTTCTTGCCGCCACGATGCTCGCTAAAAATAAAGGGAAAAAAGGAATCATTCTCCCCCAACAAAATGCTTGTGAAGCAGCGGCGGTTCCAGGCGTTGAAGTCATTGCTGTAAACTCCCTAGAGGAGATTATAAATTTTTTACGTGATCCCACTACAATACAGCCAACTCCACACTCTGTTTCAAGCGATATGTTTAGTTGCGCACACCCTCACGTCGATTTTTCATATATCAAAGGACAAGTTCACGTAAAACGTGCCATAGAAATTGCTGCTGCAGGTGGACATAATGTAGTTCTTTCTGGACCTCCTGGAACGGGAAAAACAATGATTGCCCAGGCTACCCTTGGAATTATGCCTGAACTCGATGTCAACGAAGCGTTAGAAATAACAAAAATTCATTCAATTACCGGCCTACTTCAAAGTGAACAGAGTATTGTCACACAAAGACCTTTCCGCTCCCCACATCACACTATTAGCTACGCAGGTCTTATTGGAGGAGGTGCCGTCCCAAGACCCGGTGAAGTTTCTTTAGCGCATAATGGCATTTTATTTCTCGACGAACTTCCTGAATTTTCGCGAACGGTTCTTGAAGTCTTACGGCAGCCTCTAGAGGATAGAAAAGTTACAATTTCACGAGCAAATGGTAATTTTACCTTTCCCACCAACTTCATGTTAGTTGCCGCAATGAATCCCTGTCCCTGTGGGAACCTTGGCCATCCCGACAAAGCTTGTTCTGATACATCTATCCAAATAGATCGCTATCGCAGTAAAATTTCAGGTCCATTATGGGATCGAATTGACATGCACATCGAAGTACCGGCATTAAGATACGCAGATATTATGCACGGAGAAAAAGGAGAAAGTTCCAAAGTAATTAGGGCTCGAGTCACACAGGCACGCCAAAGACAAAAGCTGCGATTTCATGGTACTAAAATAAATGCTCAAATGTCGACGCGTGAACTAAAAGAGCATGCTGTACTGAGTAGTGACTGCCAGTCACTCATGCAGCAAGCGATAGATGTGATGGGTATGTCAGCAAGAGCATGTGATCGACTACGGCGCGTAGCGCTAACAATTGCCGATTTAGAAGGATCAGATTACATTAAACAAGAGCATATGATGGAGGCGATTGGTTTTAGAGATCACAAAGTTCAAATGCCTCAAGAAGCGACCTATTCGCATTAATACCAAGATCGAACACAAAGTCAGAGGCAAAAAGAATGGCTAGCGGGCGTTATTTCCAATTTCACTCAGTATCAACCTAAAAGTATTGGGTCATATCTTCGTTAGCTAATTTTAGATCTTGTGGTAGGCATCGCGTATTTTTTCCAATATACCCCATCATACTTCCCATCACAAAATTGTGAATAGCATCCTGGCGATCCTTATAACTCTTCTTTTCTATGTAGCATTGGGCAACAGGGATACGGTAATGTTTACCAAAGTTTCCAGGTGTTTTTAATCCAATAAAATTAGCAAATCTATCAAAAAAGCTAAATGCTTTAAAATCACTAAAAAAGTCATTTTCTATAGAGATATGTGTAACATACTTATTGGCTTCCGATAGAGCGCGAGTTCCAATTTGCTTCTGAACACCTGCGCCGTGTGCTAAAGTATTGAAAGACACGGCATTAACCCGATGTCTTAAAGCAATATATGCAGCAAGCGATCCTCCCATACAGTGACCCACGAGGTTAATTCGCTTCCCTGCAATTTGGGGGTGGTCTTTAATAGCCAAAAACAATTTTTCAGCTTGCTGATAAATTTTAGGGGTGAATCCAGCTTGGTTGGCTTAGACAAATTTCTTCCATATTTTTTTCTCGAGAGCCTCACATTCTTTTTTATCATCAATTTCAACTCGAGCCCCTCCAAGAGCCGCAAAAGAGATAAATAACTCTTCACGATTAGAGACGAGAATCGCCTTTAATCCTGAATTAGAATCAAAAAAACGATTTTTATCTACATCAATGTTTTTTAACTCCCCTGTTTTTAAATCTTCACAAAAAACATCAACCGGTGAGAGAACATTTAACCCGAAGGCGGCGATTGCCGTTCTCCATTTCACAGACAAATTATGAGCTGCTGTAGCAACAGTCACCGTTCGTATGTATTTTTTTGTCCCTTCAATACTCAATTTCGTGGGTTGATGCTGATAGCCAGAGCCAAAAATTTCTTGGCATAAAGATCTATTCTGTTGGACACCAATAATTCTTTTAAAAAGGGCAATTGGAGTCCTAAATATTATTCCCGGAAGTGACCACGATTTTGATCCCAAGTAACGAAGTGGAAGTTTCACTACTGTTTTTATAAAATCAAGAGTCTCGGCAACGATTTTTGCTATTTTACTATTTGACAGCTCTTCATGAAAATACTTCTGAAAGGAAATTAAAAATTTTTCAGGACATTCGGTAACAATCATTATTATCCCATCAGTTATTGTTGTCCGTTGTAGGATTACCACGACTAGATAATTGAACACAAGAATTTCAACTAATTTTTTACAACAATAACAAGAACGCCTTCGACTTATACACTCTGAACATTTGACTTATTCACCTTACGCAACAGACTCTTGAAGTAAAAATGTTTTAAGGTCGTACTTTTCAACGATACGAACGATAAAAAAATTACAATGTGTTTAAGACAATTCAGATGCATGGATAACTGTGAAGTGAGTTGAGGGATAGTTTTCTTATCGTTATATCGTTTTATCGTTATATCGTTATATCGTTATATCGTTATATCGTTATATCGTTATATCGTTATATCGTTATATCGTTATATCGTTATATCGTTATATCGTTATATAGTTATATCGTTATATCGTTGATATCTATTTAAGTTTTC
>JAYZJO010000053.1:0-11380 GCA_036164375.1 Chlamydiota bacterium
GGGTGGTTCCCCACTGTCATTTTTATTCTATAGATCCTTCCCTTGAAGGAGTTTTTACAACAGATTTTTACTATCACGTTTCCTCTCGCTTTAAAACCCAGCCTGCGTTTCAGTTCAAACCAGATTAATGTCAAAATCTCTTACCTATGCACCACCTCAATCTTATGGATTTAAGTGGCGTACGTAAGAATGACTACCAAGCGTAATTTTTAACTTCATTCAGTATGCCTAGGTCGCCCGCGTGTACAACGCAAAAACATCCTTCTATTTACTTAATTACATGACTTATATTGAGATGTTTTAATAATTTTGATATTCAATTTTAGTTAAAACCTAAATTATAACTTATTAACTATTTACTTTTTAATAAATACTTTACAATAAAAGCGTTGTTTTGTATAATATCGTTGTAGTTTTTTTAATTTATTGAATGATTAAGGTTTCTTTTATGAATTTAATTACAGCTTTTGATAGCAGCGGTTGTTCGGATCTTCGTGGTACACAATGGGACGGAGTTAAAGAAAATATTTTAAAAAACAAAGTCGAAGTTCTTAAGGTTATTGATTCTAAAGTTGATAGTGAGATAGTGGATAATATTCGCACAGTCTGTGAGAATACCAAATCCAATCTAAGAGAACTATTTTTTTATAAAAGTGATTTTAATTATAAAATTACAGGTTTTTTGGATCTTTCAAGCTTACATACGTTAAGATTGCTAGGGAGCGTAGTTCAATCTGAAGATGCTTTTAATTATATAGAAGAGGAAACAGGACCTGTCGATGAAGAAAAGGTTCTCGAAATCCAAAGTTCGAGTTTAGTAAAAGGGTCAATAGACTCTTTGATCACTAACATTGCCAAAAAAAACTTCCCGGTAACTGAGTTAAGACTAGAGGATATACCGCAGCTTGATGAAGATAAGTTAGAAACGTTGACACAAAGTCTACTAAAAAACAGAAAAATCGTTCATTTGACGATAGGAGTCAATACTTTAACAGTAAAAATGGCTGAATCTTTAGCAAATGTGATCGAACAAAACAAAATATTAGAAAGTCTTAGGATAAAATTTCAGACAAATAAAGCAGGTGCATTTGACACCCTCAGCTGCTCGTATGACAAGTCAAAAAGGTTTAAAAAAGGAGAGGTGCCATCAAAACTTCAGCTGTTTTTAGAGAAAATAGATGCATCAAACATAAATATCCATTTAATGAATATAGAGAAATCTAATCCTAAACAAGTGATGCTCCCTGAATTCCAGGGTCGATTTGAAAAACTAGAAGAAGTGACAAAAGGTAATTCCAGCAGATTAGATAGTGTAGAAAAATCCATTGCAAATATTAATCAGAAACTTAGTAAGATTACTCAAAACCAAATAGAAGCAATTAGAAATGAGATAGATGCAAAAGCAAAAAGTAATCCAAAAGTCAAAGTATTTTACAATCAATTTTTCAGATACTTTCAAGGTAAAGTTATCGGAGAAATTACAAATGCATCAGGTACAACACAAGCTGTTACCCACGAAAGTGTAAAAGCTAAAGTGGTAAAAATAGGTATCACAGCAGCACTTGAGGCTGTATTGTTAACGGGTGCAACTAGTGCAGGAATTCTTGCTCCTCACTTTCTTCCTATCACGATACCTGCATCGATAGCTGCAATTCCAATGGTGAAAGCTGCTGGAGAACATGCCGTTAATGAAATTATGTTTACTGTTTTTGATGAAATTTGTCGATCAACCGTCTCGGGTGGAATTGAGCTAGCGAATGAAGTACATGATCTTAGAAAAGCAAAACAAGAGTTAACTCGGAACGAAGAGCTTGCCAGCGCAGAGGGGATAGAAGGACTTACCGTTCAAGAGTTAGAATTAGTTTATGCTAATATTGCAAAAGCTATGGTCTATCTGTTCGAGGACTATCTTCAGGATTGGAGTAAGGCAGATGGAGAAAGTGTGTGTAAGGCGTTTTTTGAGGGTAAGGGAGTATTAGATCCAAAGTTTTTTGCAGATAATAAAGCAAAAATAACTGTAAAAGAAAAAAAATATAAACTTTCTGAAGTATTTTCAAGATGTGGTGTAAAAAGTCCGGGGTGTATTCGGGGAAATGTTGTTTTGGCTGATTATGAAATTGGCCTATGGACAACAAAGTGCCATTTAAAAGAATTTGAGACAGATGTTTCTACCTATAGAAGTCTTACTTTCAAAGATCGTAAAACAGTTTCGGATTTTTTCAGTAACAAATTTGATTATATCAGGCGTTATAGCCCACATTTCATCTGGGGGACTCCTAAACTCACTTTAAGTAGTTATGCTTACAATAGTCCTGAACAAAAGATGCCTCAAAATGTAGATAAGGCGATTTTAAATTTTGTTAAAAATGGCGCCTCAAAGAACGAACCTGACCTTAGAACTTTATTGAAATTTCAGCCAGATCTTTCTTATTGTAAAAATTTAAAAGATATAATGTTTGCCGCGATTGATAAAGGAGATTTGTGGGTACTTAAATTTTTAAATACCCACGTTCAATATACGGGAACACTTATGAACGATAAACTTGATGTTTCAGATTTATTAATGAGAGCTTTTTATAAAGGTGGGGAAAAAACTGTTGAATATTTAATTCATGAGCTAAAGTCTAAAAAAAATAACAGTCCTGACGAGATAAATAGTAGGTTGAAATTTAATTTAGAAAGGATTGAAATCAAGTTGTATAATGCTGCAAAAAACAATGATGCGCCGAGGATTAAACAAATTTGCGAATTAGCGCCTATGCTGAAAATGAGGCATCCTATTTACTTACTTCGACAAAGCGCACTGAATTGCACAGAAGATAATTATGAACTCCTGAAGAAACATTTTTTTGCAGATATCGACGATCCTGATGCCAAAAGAGCCGCGATTATCCGGGAATCACGTAGTTATGGTTTTGTAGATAGTAATCCGCCTCCCTTTGGTTTTTTGTTCTAAAATCTCCTTAAGGTAATCCGATAAACTACAAGAAAGGGTCTAATTACTAATCATTTGGAATATAGTGTAGCTATTTTCATGCAGAAAAAATAGTCTTCATTGTGTTTTCGTTCATGACATCCTTAAAAGTACCGTTCATCAAACATTTTCCCTCGTTCATGAGAATGATGTTATCACAGTATTTTTCAGCCATGTCAAGGTCGTGTGTGGTGATAATGATGATTTTACCTTTATTTTTGAGGCTCACCATCAGCTCCCAAATGATAGATTTATGTTTTACATCTAGAGATGCCGTGGGCTCGTCGAGAAGAATGACAGGGGACTTTGTCACTAGAGCTCTGGCAATAAAAACTCTTTGTTTTTCACCGCTAGAGATCTCTGTAATTAGGCAATTTGTCAGGTGTGCTCCTTGTACAGAATCTAAAGCATGTAAAACAGTTTCTTCATTATTTACTAGTTTATTTCGTGCGTACCCTCCCATGGCGACGACATCAAACACTTTATAGTCAAATGGTACATGAGGAGTTTGAGGAACTAGACTAATGAGTTTACTTTTTTCTTGGCGGGTTACACCAAGTAAATTGATGTCGTTCCAAAGTATTGATCCAGACGTTTGTGTCCAGATTCCAGCAAGTATTTTCATAAGTGTAGTCTTCCCCGAGCCGTTGAGTCCGACAATACCATAGATTTTACCGGGAATGAACTCATAGTTGAAATTGCTTATTAGCCTTTTGTTTCCATGTCGGTAATTAAGATTTTCAGTTTTTAACATATTCAAATCTTCAAGCCTCAACGGAATTTAATTTTTTATTTGGAAAAACGAGAAGAGCCATAAAAAACGCGCCCCCAATAATAGCTGAAATATTTCCTATCGAGAAACTATGTATGTTAAAGATTCTTAAGCATAAGTCCATTGAGCAAAATGTGATAGCGCCACCAAAAATGCAGAGAGGAATTAGTACCTCGTTTCTTGGTCCAAAAATACTCCTGAAGAGGTGTGGTAAAACCAGTCCAAAAAAAGCAATAATCCCTACAGCAGCAAGAGCTCCACCAGTAAGCAATGCAACACACACAAAAAGAGTCCAGCGTGCTTTATCAACGTCGACCCCTAAATTTTTAGCTTCTTCGCAACCCATCGCTAAAATGTCCATTTCATTGCGGTACATCCAGCAACCTGTCAAGCCAACTAGAGTGAGCGGCAGCTGCATGTGGACATGACGCCATGATCTGTCGATCGTAGAGCCTGACTCCCATTCAGTCAATACTTGAATTAAATGCCAGTGATCTCGAAGGGCATACATGATCATACCTTGGCAAGCAACGAGGAGTGTAGAAATAGCTATGCCGGTGAGTATCAATTTATTTAGCTGCATTTCCCCTCGTGATTGTGATAGTCCATAAACCAGTATCAGTGTCGTTAGGCAGCCTAGAATAGCAGCAATCGGTATGGCGTAAGGGTAAATAAAATACCACTCCATTACATAAACAATAGTGACAAGTAAACTTCCTCCACAAGAGATGCCAAGGACACTTGGTGATGCAAGTGGATTGTGGAATAAAGATTGCATGACAGCCCCAGAGACAGCTAGAGAGGCGCCGGTGCATAAAGTGACTATGAGCCTAGGGAGTCTTTCATCGATGATTGGATTCCACTGTAAACTGTTACCAAAGAGCCGATCAACTGCACCATTGTAGGCTTGCTCCCAAGGAGTGTCTCCGTAATAGAGAGTGCATAAAGACATAAGCAGTGTTAATGAGATTAAGACTGCGAAAAAAAAGGGGGTTTTAGTGCGAATGTTCATCTAAATTAAATAAGGCTTGGTTGATGTCATAGTAGGCAAGAACAATGTATTGCGATGGCGACTGTTGTACTTGCTCATCTAAAATGGTTACGTTCCTATTTTTACTCGCATCGATGTGGTCAAATAGCTCAGTTTGGTAAAAGTAATCTAGAATCGATTCATTCGGTAAGGTGATAATAAGCAGGTGTTTTGGGTTCATCCCAATAATTTTTTCTTCTTGTAATGGAACCGACCAAGCGTGATCGTCAATAGATCCGTTAAAGAGCGTAGAGTTAACAGGAATGCCCATGCGTTTCATAAGTGAAAAGGTCAGAGTTTTAGTTCCAGGTAACGAGTACTGAGTATGGTGGTTTACAATAAGGACAGAAGCAAGGTCTATAGAATCTTCTATGGTCAGGCGTTTGTTATCGATAGCGTTAAGAGCCGCTTCAATAAAAATATTCATGAGTTCAGATTTTAGTGGTCGATTGCAAATCTGACCCAAGTCACTGATCGATTTTTTAACATCTTTAATATCGCAAATGTTTCCCATGCAAAACATTTCAATTCCTTGGGAGCTGAGAGCTTGAAGAGTCGATGGGTGAGAGTAATATTGGGCGACAATTGCAATATCAGGAGCGGTAAGAGAGATTCTTTCACAATGAAATGAGTCTATGTCTGTATCTATTTGACTTGTTGTTTTTTCTGGGTAAATAGAAGTTTGGTTCCGTAGCCCTTTTGGTAAAGCTACAATTTGAGATGGATCTATCAGGGCCATTAATATTCCTGCAGAAAGGTACGTCTGAGGGAGAAATTTATGGTAAGGGAGTGATAAATCTAAGGGGTGTCCAGTGTTATCTATGACCACTCGTTGCCGTTGTTGAAAACGAATAATTTCAATTTCAGATGGATCAGCTTTACATAAGGTTTTTGTCATTATTTGACTTCTAATAAAATCTTGACGGTCAAGCCGCTTTACATTGTCATAACCTTTGTACTCTAGAATCTCAGCTTCTATGTCCCATTCTGATATGAGTTTACCCATCACGGTAATATCGCCATCGATAGCTTGTTTGATTTCAGTTCGAGACAAGGAAAAACTGTCTATGGATTTGAAATTAAGTTCTTCCTTTGGTCGAGCTTGATTTTTTAAGGCCTCAGAATTATAGTAAAAAGGCTCTGTAGCCACAGGATTTTTAAACGCAGTTAACCACCATAAGACGATAATTGTAGTGGATGCTAAGTATGTAAAGTTACTTTTTGAAAACATTGCGTGTTGGCTTTGAGGGTTAATAAGTCAGTGATCTAAAAATAGCACGATTTACGATTTTCATCCAGCTCTGATATTAGTGTTTGATTTAAGTGATGATTAAAAAATCATTAATGAGAGTGCGAATATTTATTCTTTTAAAGACCTAATATTTACACCATTTACCGGATGGCATTATCAGGTATACTCATAAAGTTGAGATTTTAGGAAAAACACGTTTTTGAGAATGTCAAACTTTGATAAATTATTCAATTTAGTTATCGATGAACAAATATTTACAAAGGACCGGGTACTGAAATGACTACGAGACCGCTTTATTTTGATCCAAAGTTACGAGTTTATGAAGATAGATTATCAGACGCTAGTGTTGCCGAACTTTTTTCTTGGTCAGTTGACGAAGATAAAATCTTTATCATCAACGAATTATTGAAGGAAAGCTTGCTGCAGGGAAAAGAAAATATCACTCCAAAAGGATTGCTTGCAGCAAAACTTTTTTTGTCCTTGAATCCAAATGATCACAAAAAAATAGGTAAGATTTTTTCGAGGATTTCTGCAAGTAAGACTACGGTCAAAATTTTCAAGGACTCCTTGCTTCACGTATGTTTACTAAAGCTCGAGTCAACAAAAGGTGAGGAGAGAGCTTTAGAAATGAAACAAGAAGGATTGTTGCTACATCAAGAATACTTGAAAAAGTTAATCTAAAGATCTTGCATCTTATAGCTTACTTCTGCCCGATTGAGTCGCACATTTTACTAAAAATGATTGGATGTATAGGAGAAAGAGCATACCAATAGAGTCTGCCTAAAAGACCTTTTGGGCGGAATGTTGCCGTTTGCTCTACTATCGTACACCCTTCTTTTTCCGATATTTTCCATTCGAGCCAAGCCTCACCTGGCATTTTCATTTCGGCGTACAGAAGAAGGTGTCCTTCCTCTTTATTGGCGACGACAACTCTCCAAAAGTCAAGGACGTCACCATTTCGAAGGCGAGTTGGATGCGTGCGTCCTCGTGTTAGTCCAACACCACCAAAAGCTCTATCAAACCACCCTCGCATGGCCCATGCCCAATCCATGGTGTACCAGCCATTTTGACCACCAATTCTCCATAATCGCTCTAAAACTTCAGATTTAGGGCTTTTATAGCTCCTTTTATAACATTTGCTTAAGCATCCGAAATGAGGAACTTCAATGTATTTTGTCAAATTAGGAGGAAGACTACTGCGCACTATCGCATCTTTCCAGCTGGAGACAACCTCATTTTGTTCAATTTTTTCAAAGGCTCTGCTTACAGTCTGTTTAAAATCGAGGCAATCGTGAGGTAAAATTTCATCTATTGTTTTGTCTAAACAGACAGCATCGACCTTTAAACTATTAATGAGAGCTCGGCAGATAGTAAAGTCGACAGATGTGACAAAAAACAACCATAAACTTGATAAATAGGGTGTTAAAAGGGGAATTGGAATAATCCACCGTTTTAATTTACGGACTTCTGCAAGGGCTAATAGCAACTCCTTATATGTCATCTCGCAGGGACCGCCTATTTCGAAAGTCTTGTTGAAGGTGCGCTGATCTCCAAGAGAGTGTGATAGGTAATAAAGAACGTCAATAACTCCTATAGGCTGACACTTTGAGTAAAGCCAGCGAGGAGCTATCATAATAGGGAGTTTTTCTACGAGGTCTCGCATGATTTCAAAAGAGGCGCTACCGCTGCCTACGATGATACCAGCGCGTAGTACTGTGAGGGATGCTGTTGCGTTAGCCAATATTTTTTCAACCTGATGCCTTGAACTCATATGCTCCGAATCATGGTTTCCACGACTAAGTCCACTTAAATAGATGATTTGGGTTGCTTTTGTTTTATTAAGAGCCTTTACGAAGTTGTTTGCGCTTAAACTTTCAAGTTCAGAGAATCCGGTTGATTTACTACTCATCGAGTGTACGAGATAGTATGCAGCATCGATATCTTCGGGAATTTCAATTAGTGTTTCAGGACTAAGGAGGTCTCCTTCAATGATTTCTATTTGATCGTTATATTCATTTGGAATAAAAATGCGTCGCTTGCTTCGTGTTAATGCGATAATTTCATGACCTGCTTTGGCAAGTACTATTAATAGACGTGATCCTATATACCCCGTGGCACCTGTCAGGAAAATTTTCATTTTAAAGGCCTTTGTTTATTTTTGAATTATCGCTAAAAATTAAATTTTTGAAAGAATTAATTCGTTTTTTACGAATCGCAATAAATAGAATTAAAATTGTCTGAACCTGGATGTCGAAGGATGAGTTTAGGACTAGAATTAAACGCAAAGGCGCAAAGAGATTTTATAGTCCATTAATAACTCTGGTGATTTCTTCTTTCAAGCTAATATATGAGAAATTGGAATTTGTTGATTTCTTTGCGTCTTTGCGTCTTTGCGTTTCATATTCTTATAAAATTGTCTGAATTTGGAAATCTAAGGCTGAGTTTAGGACTAGAATGAAACGCAAAGGCGCAAAGACGCAAAGAGATTTTATAGTCCATTAATGACTCTGGTGATTTCTTCTTTCAAGCTAATATATGAGAAATTGGAATTGGTTGATTTCTTTGCGTCTTTGCGTTTCATATTCTTATAAAATTGTCAGAATCTGGATGTCGAAGGCTGAGTTTGGGACTAGAATTAAACGCAAAGAGATCTTATAGTCCATTAACGACTCTGATGATTCCTTCTTTCAAGCTAATATATGGGAAATTGGAATTGGTTGATTTCTTTGCGTTTCATTTTCTCATAAATACTAGGAGTTGCATTCTTGGTAAAATGTTTGGGTGTAGAAGCTGAGCAAAAATGATGGTGAACAACGGAGAATTGGAAGGTGGGCGCCTAGAACTGAGGCGCCCATGTAATAAATTTAAATGAGACGACTACTCGTCATCTTCTTCTGCGTCGGCGATTAATGCCTCTGAAATTAAGACGATACCAGCGACAGAAGCAGCATTTACCAATGCATTGATAACAACTTTTGCTGGGTCAACAATCCCTGTATCTACTAGATTCTCGAGTTTTTCTGTTAATACGTTGAATCCCACATTCTCATCATCAGCGGAAGATACTTGGGATAGGATAACAGATCCATCGTGTCCAGCATTAATGGCTAATTGGCGAACAGGTGTTTGGCAGGCTTTTACGACGACTTCTGCGCCAGCTTTTTCCTCATCGTTGAGGTTTAAGTCCTTCACAACTCGACTAGCTCTAAGAAGAGCGACACCACCACCTGGAACAATACCCATTTGGAGTGCAGCTTGAGTAGAGCTTAGGCTGTCTTCAAAAACTTGTTTCTTTTGTTTCATTTCAGGCTCTGAAGCGGCTCCGACGCTGATAACAGCGACACCACCTGAAAGTTTTGCGCGTCTTTCTTCAAGCTTTTCTTTGTCGTAAGAGCTTGAGCATTGTTTTATTTCACTATCGATAGCAACAACTCTTGCATTGATTTTTTCTTGTGTTCCAGCGCCATTAATAATGGTGGTAGAGTCTTTGTTGATTACGACTTTTTCTGAAGAGCCGAGCACTTCAGGAGGAAGATCCTTAAGGTGGAGACCTGTATCTTCTGAAGCGACAATTGCACCTGTAAGTGCAGCAATGTCTTCGAGCATAGCTTTTCTTCGGTCACCAAATCCTGGTGCTTTGACGGCACATACTTTTAGCGTCCCTCGTAGTCTGTTGACAACGAGCGTAGAAAGGGTATCACCTTCAAAATCTTCAGCGATAATAAGTAGCTCTTGTCCTGATGCTGCTGTATTTTGGAGTATGCTCAGAATATCGTGAACGTTGGCAATTTTACGGTCTGTAACTAGAATCTGAGGGTTGTGCATTTCGACAATTTGCTTATCGTTATCTGTGCAGAAGTAGGGACTAGAGTATCCTCTATCAAACTGCATCCCTTCGACGATATCAATTGTTGTGGTCGTTCCTTTTCCCTCTTCAATAGTGATAACACCAGACTCTCCGACCTTTTCCATAGCGTCAGCAATCAGATCGCCAATTTCTTTATTTCCGTTTGCAGAGACAGTTGCGATGTTTCTTGTTTCTTCAGAGTTTTTTATGGTGATAGATTTTTTTTCAATTTCTTTGATGATGGCATCAACAGCTTTTTCGATACCGCGCTTTAATGTTATCGGACTAATACCTGAAGCGATGTGCTTGACGCCCGTACTCACTAGAGTGTCTAGAAGAAGTGTACCTGTAGTAGTACCATCCCCACACTTTTCTTTGATTTTTTCAACGACTTCTTTTGCCATTGAAACGCCCATGTTTTGGTACTGATTTTCAAGTTCGATATCTTTAACAATGCTGCTCCCGTCATTGGTAATATTTGGGGCTCCCCAGCTTTTTTCAAGACCGACATTGCGTCCTTTGGGGCCTAAAGTAAAGCGTACGACATCAGCAAGTTTTTGGATTCCTTGCTGTAGGTATTCTCGCGCCTCTTCATCAAATATAATTTCTTTTGCAGGTGTAGACATAACGCAGTTCTCCTTGCCTTATAGTGTATAGTTAGAATTATTGAATTCGAAATTGTAATCGAGGGTACTAAAATCTGCAAGATATTTGTTTTGACCTAGCAGAATCGACTTTGATTTGCTAGGTGTTGATTAGATTAAATGGAGGAATGCTGCTCAATATTATCAGTCGTTGATGATAGAGGTAGAGCGGGAGAGAGAAGGTTAAGGACTTTTTCAGAACCGGGAGAGTGTATTATCTCAGGGGGCCTGACGTTGAGCATCAATAGTGAATAATCTAGAAGGTCTGATTGAATGTCATCACCTTCTTTAAGAACAAAGATATAGGGATGAAGCATGCTGTGTAAATCTTTGTTTTGAGGTGGTTCAAAATGTTTGTCTTCAGGTGATTTTTCTTTCATAGGGTGATTCTCCAGTCCCAATATGATACTCGAATATTGGGATTATTGTAAATATCAAGAAAAGAATTTAATGAATGTTCTTAGATGAATGTTCTTAGAATTATACTAAACCCGATGGGTGAACCGTATTTAGATAGAGAAGTTACTGTAGATCTTCTGAATTATAGGTTTCTCATGCCGTGATATTTACCTCAGTTTTTCCTCTGTTTTAGACTTAAATCGTAATTTAAAATTTAATTCAGTATATTGCGCACCTTACGCAGCTATAGCTCTGGTGTGGCTGTGATGTGGCTGTGATGGCCTGTCTACAAAGGATGCTTAAATTTTAATAAAAATGTACTTGAATGTAATGGTAAACTTAAATAGTTCTCAACGATATAACGATATAACGATATAACGATATAACGATATAACGATATAACGATATAACGATATAACGATATAACGATATAACGATATAACGATATAACGATATAACGAT
>JAYZJO010000054.1:0-26456 GCA_036164375.1 Chlamydiota bacterium
TGCTTTGTCTTCAGTTACGAAATTCTAATCGGAGAACCGCACTAATTACATCAAGAAACTCGACAAACCAATCTATATTGGTCTCGCAAAATTGTTCGATCTGGTACCAATTGTTTTGGTCGAAAAGAATAGAAACTATCACGATTTAAAATTTTGATGCGTCAGTTCTGGGAAACAAAGTCAGCTCATTGACTTCATTAAAAAATGTGTGGTATATCACTTTTTCAACTTCAACATAGGCGTGTTTTATGATAAGTGATTGTTTAAATAAAGAAGTCGAATCAGTGATTAATCATAACAATGAAATCATTCACTCAACAAGAGCCAGTGTTTATGACACTATCGGTTCAGATAAAATGTCTCAGATTTTAAATGCAGGCTACATAGACTCCTCGACATTCAGTGAGCTTAAAGATCGAAAGTATAACATTTTACAAGCCAATTATCACCCCTATTCCGAAAGAAGGGATAGGTATCAGCATTACTTTTTTCACTTCAATATCAAAAGTGATCTAACCGCCACAATGACTTTAGATATTGGTATGATTCATACAGGGCATGCGGAACATCCGGCATTCTATGCTAAGATGAAGGCTCAAGGCAAACACTCTAATGGGTTTTTGGAGGATTTTGATTTAATTCGAGAAGCTACTCAAATTATATTTTTAGAAAAACGAGATAGCCAAGGAAATGAGTACACAGATGAAGCTATCATTGGACGCCTCAATAAAACGATGCACGCCAAAAAAATCCTAAAAACCAGGTACTGTTGTGAGTTTATTGAAAAAGGATCAATAAAGGCTTTAAGTTCCGAAAAAATCTCAGTTACTACAATGGAAGGACTTGGCTTTATCCGTATGCTTTTTCTTGGTGCAGATAATGACGACTATTTAGAAGAAAATAAGGAAAATAGAAGTAAACTTTTCCTGAGTTATTTAATGGATCTTTAGTGGAAAACGCAGGAAATCAAACTTCAGATAATTCCAAGCGTTTAGAAACATAGTTAATTGTATAAAATCTTAAAGCAGTGCCTATAAAGAAAATTGCAGCAAAGTAAATTAAAAATTGAGGTGCGGCACCCTCATCAGGTTGTAGAAATTTTTGAATTAGTACAGCAAAAATAAAGCCTGCATTATATAGGATCATGTCGATTAATATTTTCACTTTAAATCTGTGTTTAGAGTTGATGGGTATAAAAGCAAGTTGCATCAGGCAAAAAAATGTAGGGTAAATCACTGTACTGACAAAAATTTGATAGCTATTTCCGACTTTTATGATTGTAGATGATAGAGAACTTGTATTTGTCTTCGAAAGCAACGGCTGGATTTGTTCGCCGAAGAAGGAGAATAGTACAAGCGTCAGTGTGATGAAAGATGTGACTGTTGCACCAGCGAAGCAAAAATGTTTCCATCCTTTAATGCGGTGCTGTTGAAGGTATACACTTAAAAAAGCCAGTATAAGTATTGCCATAAAGTTTGATAAGGCTTTCAAAGACGTTAATGTATCCATAGTGTGCCAATAGTCAGATTGAAATGGTCGGTGGAGTTCAACTGCGGAACCTAAGCTAAATAGTGAGATATACTTCGCAAATCCCACGCTGATAGATAGAAAGCTAAGCATGATGACAAATGAGTAACCTGTTTTATAGCTTGATGGATTGTGACTATCTTGAGTAACCTGCTCCATTTTCATAAATGTATTTCTTGTAACCCAAAGAATGGTGATTGCAATAAAAGCAGGAATATACGAAACAGCAATAGAATTTTTTTTGGCGGCTAAGGGTAATATTGTGGGTATAATTAATTGTGAGAATATGAGTCCTATGATGGCAAGTGTAGGATAAATTTTAGCAGCCTCTCTAAAGGTAAAACGTTGATTGGTGTAACCATAAAAAGTAAGGAGGGTAATAGGAGTCCATAGGGAGACAAATGTATAAAATAATGTGAGGATCCACTTATTACCAAGTTCAAGGACAGGATTGGAGTAGTCGACAGAGGGAGGAGATTTTAAGTACATGGGTATGAGTATTATCGCAAAGAGTGCGACAAAAATAATTAACCCTTGATAGGTTTTTTTCGCTATTTGGTAGGTTGAGAGTCGATTACTTGCAAAAAAATAAACAGCCGCTAATGCTAAGGAGCAAAAAGGAAGAACAGCAAACTTTAGCAATAAGTAAGCGTCCTCACTCATTGGTGTCAGAGTGAGCATATCATTTTTCATCCAATTAAAAGTATGGTAACAAAGCATGTTACATATCAGGATGATGATCGCTGGTAAAAATAATTTGTTGTTGTTACTATTCACTTCTCTTCTTTTTTTTTAAATATTTACTCTACTGCTATAGACTGGGTTTGTCTGTCGAGTTTGCAACCTAAAAAATAGATAAAGGCAAACCTTGAGAGACTAAGCACAAAAAATATAGCCATCATATAGGGGAATGAGGCTTTTATTGAGCCTGTATAAGTCCTTAATATGCTTGTGATGATTGCACCTAATATTAAAAAGCCTTTAACAAAGACCAGGTCTATTAATAGTTTTGCTGTGAACCTTTTTTTTCTTTCAATGGGGACTATTGCAATTTCTTTTAAACTAAGAATTACGGGGTAAGCAATTGATGAAACAAGGATTTGGTATCCGGCACTGATGAGCGTGAGGCTTCTTAAAGGTGTAATGCTATGTTTAGGTGTTACAAGTGGTGTGATACTGTTGTCAAATACGGTGAAGACAAAAAATGTAGCGCCAAGGATCAGTGTCATAAAACTAATGGCGAAATAAAAATTGCGCCAACCTTTTGCAAGCCGCTCCTCTAAACAAAAGCTCATAAAAACTAAAACTCCAAGAGTCATCAGCGCAGCGATACTTGAATACATCCCAAAGGAGCCTAGATGGTGAGCATATTCAGATGGGCTTGGAAACTCGATTCTAGCATTGTACTTCCAGATTGTTTTCGTAAAAAGTATGATGATTCCGCTGAATCCTGCAAGAATGCCAAGTCCAGATGCATAGCTCCAGGAGAGTCCAGACATGTTAGTAGGCGCGGTTTCTAAACGTACCTTTTTGCGAAACATGTGAATGTAGCAAGCATATGAACTAACGAGGAAAAACATGATAGCACCCCCATATCGGTAAAGCCATTGGGGGAATTCAGGAGCCTTCAATGTAGGAGATAGGTCAAGTGCTGAAAGACATAGCGGGTTTATGAAAATGTTAAATAATAGCGCAAGAACACCAAAAAGTGGGTAAAATTTAGCTGCTTTTTTAAAACTAAAGATATCGTTCATGTATCCATATAACAAAAGAATCATACCAGATGGCCAAAGAACAGCTAATCCATAAAAAATAATGGTGTGCCAGTGATTTGCTAAGATTAGTTGCTGTTCATGTTCAAGGTAGGGAGTTAATGATTTTACAAGGTCGACGGGTAAAACAAAAAAATCGTGATAGGGCAATAAGACGAAGAAGAACAGGGAAGCTGTGATAGCAGAAAATCCATAAAGGCTTTTGATTATTTTTTTTACAGAGTATTTCATGCTCATTACAATCAATAATATCGATGGAATTAAAGATATAATACCGGCACTAATTTGTAGGATAAGGAGGTTGTTAGGTGAGAGGTCGATGTGATTAATGATAAGTCGTCCTGAGTCGTTAATTAGGTTTTGCGAAATAAGGGCGGCAAATAATATGTAGGCAAGCGGTAAAAATAAATTAAAAAATTTGTCTTTCATGTTGATCAAAAATCCAATCTTGTTAAGCGGTTTAATATATAATTATAGTTTAAATGTGTTAAAAAATCAATAATAATTTATTATTTTTTTGTTAAGTAATTGAAGTTTAATTTTAGATGTGTGATAATAAATTTCATGAAAAAACAAGCTAAAGGAGAAAGTAATGGTAGTAAGGTCAACAAGTTTGCCGGATTTTTCATCGATATCCCAGCAACCGGGAGGGAGTCCAGCTTTTTCAAGACCTCCTCAACCTGAAAGGGACGATGTTCCAGATGTTCCGGCACCTCAACCGCCGGCACCTCAACCGCCGGCTCCTCAACCGTTGGATCGAACAGTTGAACATTTTAAAAATGATAAGGCTGAAAAGGAAGATGATAAAAAAGATGATGAAAAAAAGATATCTAAAAAAAGAAGTTTAGCCATTTTAACTATCACTACGGCTGCAGCAGCTCTTGCTATCTTTGGAGTGGGAGTGGTAGGATTTATGACAGCTAGTCTTATTACAGGTTCCAGCTTATGGGTTGTACCTATCAGTATAGTTTTAGCAGGTGGCGCTTTTGCTGGAGCTGGTCTTGGCGTCTTTTATCGCAATCAAATAATCGATGGCGTAGATGCTTTAATTAAGAAAATTTCTCGTTTATTCAAGAAAAAGACTGAAGCGTAGTATTTCACCGGTTTTCAATATCATTTCAATAAAATCAAAATGGGGTAATTCAATTACCCCATTTTTACCATAGACCAATTAATTTCCACCAAAGGCTACCGATTCCTAGCCAAATGATGACGTTGACTACGCTCATTACAAATCCAACTTTCCACCAAGTAGCTAAGCGTACGTATCCTGCGCCGAAAAGAATGGCAGCTGGTCCGCAGCTGTATTGTGTTAGTCCACTGAAAAGACTACTGAAAAATCCAAGAACCAATGCAGCTAAAATAGGAGGGGTGCCGAGCCCGAGAGATACCCCTAAAAAGGTGGCGTACATCGCCCCAACATGCGATAAATTGCCTGCAAAAAGGTAGTGAGAGTAAAGGTATGTCAAGCTAAGGACGGTAAATCCAACATACCAGTCGAAGCCATGAACCTGAGCTACGAGCACTTCACTAAACCATGTTGTGAATCCGAGCTGACTTAACTGTGTTGCCATCATCATCAGTATCGCAAACCAAACGAGAGTTTCCCACGCTCCTTCCTCTTTACGTATATCGTCCCAAGTTAGTACCTCAGTGACCAATAAGATGACAAGGCCAAACATAGCAGAGACTGCAGGTTTGATGTCGAGGTTTTGTGCAAACATCCACATGAAAATTAACATAATAAACGTGCCTAGCATTACCCATTCATTACGAGAAACAGGACCCATCTCAGCTAGCTTAGCTCTTGCTAGATTTGGCGCTTCAGGAGATTGTTTTATTTCTGGAGGGTACATCTTGTAAACGATCCAAGGCATAAGTGCAGAGCTAATTAGTCCAGGGACAATAGCAGCTAAAGCCCAGCTCCCCCAGGTTATTTCTATGCCAAAACCGGAGGCTATATCTACGATCAACGGGTTTGCAGCCATTGCAGTCAAAAACATAGCACTACTAACGCAAGTGGATTGCATAGCGACTTTCATAAGATATGTTCCCATAAGAGCAGAAGAGGGATCGTACGCTTTGCTGTCATAAGCACGAGCTAGAGCTTTGATAATTGGCAAAATGACACCACCAGTACGAGCTGTCGAGCTTGGGATCGCCGGCGCTAGTAGGACGTCAGTTACCACAACTCCATATCCGAGTCCTAACGTGCTTTTTCCTAAAAGGAAAACAAAGAGATAACTCAAGCGCATGCCAAGGCCTGTTTTGATAAATCCACGAGCAACAAAAAATGCAAAAACAATGAGCCAGACAGATTGATTGGAGAATCCACTGAAAGCTGTTGCAAAAGGAAGGGTTTTGGAAAGAACGACGACTGTGAGGCCTGAAAATGCGACAGCTCCCATCGGCAAGGGTTTTGCTATCATGCCAAATATCGTCGCAACAAATATGGCAAAAAGGTGCCAAGCTTGAACTGTTACACCTTGTGGGGGAGGGGTGATCCAAATAGAGAGACCTACAAGGAGGGTTAACGCGAGCATTCCGTATCGTTTCAAAATATATCTCCATAGAAATTGCAATTACTGCTATTAAACGTTGATTTCCAATGTACCTTAAAAGAATTGAAAATTCTTATCAGTACACTATCTTAATCTCCAAATTTTTATACGTCCACGGTTTTTTATTGGTTTTAGGTTTTGTAGAAATCCTCCTGTGTAGTTATTGATTATTTGTTTTAGTTCGATTGTTTTTTTTTGTTTACTTATAATTTATTTTAAAATACAATCTAATTGTTGATTTTAACTAATATAGTTTTTTTAAATTGTGGAGCATAAATGAGTTTTAGTGATTATAGTCAATTGCCTTACGATCAAATGCCACTAAAAAGTCGCTTAGATCAACTAAAAGAAGATGATAATTTTCAATTGTTTTCAAAGGGCCGAAACAATGGCCGTATAATTACCAACATAAACGCTTATTTAGATCATATTACCTTACCAGATTGTGATAGCAAGCATATAGAAGCAATCAGGGAGTTATTTTTTAATTTAGAGGAAGATGAGAGAAAAAATTTTTTGTGTGGGGCTTGTTATGATTCGAAAAGCTATTTGTTCTTTCAAAATAGTGATAAAGTCAAGGTCAGTATCTTCAATTCAGAGGGGGGGGACTTAAAGTCTATAGTTCTTAAAACAGGCGTAATATTTAGAAGGACTGAATCAGCATTAGCCAATGACGTAGTTGATTACATATCAACAACAAATAAATATGTTAGCAGTGCTTGGTCAGTAAGCCATTACTTTACAACAAATCCAGACATGTGTTTCGCTTACCGTACACCTGGATTAAAGATTAATGGTAAAGTAGTGGAGGGGAATTTTCCTAATAATGAAGTAACTTCTACTATTGCATTTGGCATTAACTTCTTTCCAACGATATCTCCATCCCAACTCACTAATTCTCGGCAAAAAAGCGCTAGAAAGTAAGTTTTACTTCTAATCTCATAGAAAAGCATTTTCATACTTTTCAATGAGAGTGATTAATAGAAGCACCATTATTTCAATGAATTTGGGGTTTTTTTTGCGACCATTGATACCAGTTTCTGTGAACTAAGTTCAGAAATTTAAATATTAGTAGGTAGTATTCGCAAACAGGGTTATGATAAAATTTTTTTAGTGAATTATTCAAGGGACTAAATATAGTTAATTACGCAGATATCATCGTTTTTATTGATTTGCTCTTTATTGGTATCCGTTAGCTACTTTTTCGTACCTGCTAGCAATTCTTATAATTGTACGTATACTGAATTAAATTGGAAATTACGATTGATAACCACTCTTGCTACCGCTGACTTTGTGTTCGATCTTGATAATTTGTCTAAGTTGCCTTCTATCTCAACGTTTCATCAGGAGCAAAAATTTCTGGATATCAAGCATAATTTCCAATTTAATTCAGTATATGCCGGTCTTTTACGCCTATTAGCTTTTTTTAGATGCCGTTATTGTACAAATTAGCAATGAGATCATTGAGCTCTCTAAGAGGTTATAAGAGATGCATTAAATGATTAGTCTCCTAATCCCATTTTTAGAATTTATAGATTGAAATTGATGAGCAGACCTCCGTCACCACCACTGTGCTTAAGATAAAGTTTTCCATCCTTTACCATTTCTTAATATTTATATGTTAGAATCCTAGTTTAAAAAAACTAGGAAACAAAATTAAGGATCAAAAATTATGAAACAGGTTACAGAAAGAGATAATATTGAAAATTATTTAGTGCTTGAAAAATGCAACAAACTTCTTAGTCAAGGATTGGAGCCAAAGATGGCCGTCTACAGAGGTAAGAGGCTAACTATTCACTCTAAAAAAACAAGTGGGTTCTTTCAAAAAATTGCATCGATTTTTAAATCTTCAATAAATAAAATTTTGTTTTTATTTCGCATTTTGAAAAATGATCCTAAGAGGATCGAGTATTTGAAGCAAAGTGTAAAAAATTATAATTCTCAGAAATATAGGGCTTTAGTAGATTCTGATAGTCAAGAGTTAGAGAATAGTATTCAGGAAAAGCGTTTAGATTTGAACAACTTAAAGTTAGAGATTGAAAGTCTTTCGGTACAAAAACAAGAATTATCGGACGAGGTAAATAATAGAGAAGCAGATCTTCTTGAATTGGAAACGAAAAATACTGAACTGACGGACCAAATATCTAATAAAGAAGAAGAATTGAGAGCTCTTCGTGAAAGAGAAAATCAGATTAATCAATTACTAGAAACTAACCGAGGTCTTCAAGAAGCTAATGATGATCTTGAAAATCAAATAAGGGATCAAGGGGAACGACTCGAAATCTTGAATGGTGATTGTGAAAATCGAAGAGCTGATTTAGACGATCTTAATCAGGAAATTCCACCACTAAGAAGAGAGGTAAATAACCTTAGGGAAGATCGTGAACAATTAAATTATAAATCACGTTGTGAAGCGCTTTCAAACAGAGTTGACCAGTTGATACTAGAGCAAGATAATATTCGTAGTGAGGGGTTTGATGATGGCTTCCAATGGGGCTCTGCGAGCTTGCATTACAGCTAATTACATGGTAAGCTCATCAGTTCACATGTTTAGTTTCCTGATGAGCGTTGATTTGGCTAATATCTTGATCGTTTTTGTATATAAACCTCCAGTATGTCCATAAATAAGTTGGTTTTTAAAATATTTATTGACAAAGACTTAAGTTTATAGTAACATTAGATACGAAAGAGTTAGTAATTCACCAATAAAAGGAGAGGTTTTGTGGGTATAGGCGGAGGATTTCCACCAATTATGGATATGGCAAGTAACATTTTTCCTGAGAAATAGAGTTATACCAATCCCAATAAAAGCCGCTGATAAGTGATTTACTTATCAGCGGCTTTTTTTATGATTCGATTCCTTTCATTCCAACACCCATTGCGTGAAGTCCCTTATCTATATGAAGGGTTTCTCCCGTGATTGCAGAGGCTAGGGGGGATAGCAAAAACGCGGCAGCTACACCGATATCATCGGTTTTTAATGCTGAAGTGAGTGGGGCATTTGACTCTGAGTACTCGATCATTGTGTCAATAAATCCAATTGCTTTTGCTGCGCGGCTTCTATAAGGTCCGGCAGAGATGGTGTTGACTCTGACCCCCCATTTTCTTCCGGCTTCCCAAGCGAGAGTGCGAGTGTCGCTTTCTAAAGCGGCCTTAGCAGAGCTCATACCCCCACCATAGCCAGGAATAGCTTTTTCACTAGCAATGTAGGTAAGAGATAGTGTAGCAGCTCCTTCGTTCATTAGAGGGCCAAAATTTGATAGTAAGCTTACAAAAGAATAAGAAGAGGCGCTTACAGCTGCAAGATAGCCGCTGCGTGAGGTTTCGAGAAGAGGTTTGCTTACCTCAGGGCCGTTTGCTAGTGAGTGAACGAGAATATCAATGCTTCCAAAGTCATTTTCGATGAGTTTAGCGACTTCGGTTATTGTAAAGTTGTCGAAGGCCTTGTAGCGTTTATTTTCGCGTATTTCTTCGGGAACTTCTTCGATGGAATCGAAAGCGGCATCTAAAGGGTAAATCTTTGTTATTTCCATTAGAGAGCCATCAGATAGTTTACGAGACTCGTCAAATTTCCCCTTTTCAAGGCTCGTCGTAAATATTTTCATCAGTGGGGGCCACGTGCCTATGATGATTTTTGCGCCTGCTTCAGCAAGAGCTTTGGCAATAGCCCATCCGAAACCCTGGTCGTCAGCGACTCCTGCGATAAAAGCCTTTTTCCCTCTTAAATCAATACTTAACATATGTACCTCAGTGCGTTAATGATCAAGAAGGTATTTTAGACTTATAGGGTGTTTTAAAGCAAATAGGGGTTTTAAGCGCGAAAAAATAATTATAGTTAATTTTTCATTCGGGCTACACAGGTTTGCATCTCACGAGAGGCAATGTTTAGCTGTTCAATTGCAGTATGAAACTGGCGAATAGAATTCGTGGTTTCCTGGGCGGCGTCACTCAGTTGCATGATCGACTCATTGATTTGTTCCGCTCCTAAAGATTGCGCTTGCATTCCTTTATTTACGTATTCGTAGTTTGTTGTCTGCTGCTGTACCTGGTTGATGATACTAGAGAGTTGTTCGCTAACAGTAGAAACCTGGTCGACGCCGAGGCGGATTTCCTCGCTGAAATTGTCGACGCCAATGACACCTTCAGAGACAGCTGACATCATTTCAGAAATCATTCTTTCGATATCGAGAGTTGCATTGGCAGTTTGATCGGCAAGTCTGCGAATTTCTCTTGCGATCACAGCAAAGCTTTTACCGTTTTCACCTGCTTTTTCTGCTTCGATAGAGGCGTTGAGAGAAAGAAGGTTGGTTTGATCTGCGACCTTTGTGATTGTGGTGATAACACTCGTAATCGTTCCCGCCTTTTCGTTGAGGACCGCAAGTTTTGATGATATGTTTTTGGATGCTTCGACCATGTTATTGATCGTTTCTTCCATTTTGTCTATCCCTTGTTTACCTGCAGAAGCCAATGAAGACGTTTCTTCAGCAGATCTACTAACATCATTCATCGTTTTCGCAAAGGCTTTTGCTGTCGATGAGATTTCTCCAGCCGTTACTAAAATTTCTTTGACGGTAGCTTCCTGTTGGCAAACCGTCCCTTCCTGATGTTTTGCAGCTGCAGAAATCTGTGTTGTGGTCGTCGTTAGTTGAACTCCGGATTGTTGCAACTGATCGATAAGGTCTTCGATCCGGTCGCCCAGTTCGTTAAGTATTTCGCGCATTGATGCGAATGATTTATCGTAGACTACGGGAGCTCTAGCAGATAACTCTCCCTCAGCGAATCTAACCACTGATTTGAAAATCTCGGTAAAAAATCTGTTGGTTTCTTTCATCACGATATAACCTGCTCCAAGGGCAGTGCTGAGTCCAATAATTACAAGGGCGAGCACAAGAAACTTTTGCCAACGAATGCTAGAGATTCGCTCGTTTAAGAGGAAGTCAATATGGGATGTTAAAGTAGTGCGAAATTTTTTGTTGTTGCTCATAGCAGCTGTGGTTAGATTAAGGAGCTTTTCTTTAGAAAAAACTTCTTTTTCTAAGTTTCTGTTAGAGTGTAGAAATGGGTAAAAGCTACTCCAACCTTCTTTTTCACTTGCGTTTAGTACAGAAGCGCTAATATAGGCAGTTAAAACATCTACAGAAGCAGTGTATACTTGAAAGGGGTCTTCAAGTGTGTTTTTTGTGACAGAGCTAAGGTTTAAATTAGTCTCTTCAATAATCGATTTCTCGATATTCTTTTGGGTATTTGCGATGCTAGACATCAGTAGAGAAGATGTCGTAATAAGTTGCTGGTTTTCTTCAGGTGTTAGTTCGGCTGGATCTTTGATTCTCTGAGTCAGAGAGTTAATCTGGGAGATATACTCTTTCTCTAGTGGAAGTGATAAAAGGACACTTTGCATAAGGTAGTGTGTTTCGACCTCTGGATCATATGCCATGTTAGAGCTGTCACCAATGTAAAGCAAGAGTGTGTGAAGGCGGTTGATGATCGGAGTGAAATTTGGGGACTCCTGTTTAATTGTTTGTCTCCACGAGTTATAGATCTCTTGAGGGAATATTGTGCTTTCTTCGCGTAACTGAAAGTCTTTTGCGCTTGTATTCAATACTTCTTCGTACTTACTATTCAAACGAACTAAATTAGTGAATTCTGTATCAATATTTTCTCTTTGAGCATTCAGGGTGCTTTGATCCGATACAGGAGTGTTTTGATAGAGGGTGATTTCGTCGAGGATACTGTGAACTGACTGCTGGTAGCGATTGCCGATAAGTTCATTTTCGGTGAAAGAAATTTCTCGCACTAACCCGGAAACAAATAGATAGGTAACAAATAGAGTTATTCCGGTTATGGTTCCTACGATCACCTTTATTTTTTGAGAGTATCCATACTTCATAAGGAACCGTTGGATAAAGTTAGGTATTTCTCTTTGAGGTTCTTGACCCATGACTGTTACTCCCTGTAAAATTCTGAGGAGGTGACCATTAGTTTATATGTGCTTCTTATTCAGATTGTCCTTTAATAAAATATTTATTTCAATAATTAGCTGGATAACGAAGTTTATTGGGGATAAATCAAAGTTTATGATAAATTACAGATCTAGAAGCAACAGAATACCAACTATATGGAATTGAATAATTTTCGTAGGCTCGCCCCAAAAATACTTTGGGTTGTTATTGCTATATTAATTTTGTATGGGTTTAGTCGGCTCTATTATTGGACGACTGATGGATTCGCTATTATGCATATTCAATCAGATTATTCTTACGATGAAAGATGGGTCACAAGGCCTTTAACCCCAGAAGAAAGGGACACTGTAGAGCAAGCCCTTGGGCAACCTTTTCGGTATCTTGGTAAGGGGTGTCAGTCTTATGTCTTTGGAAGTGAAGACGGTGAGTATGTTATAAAGTTCCTGAAGTACCAGCGACTTAGAGAAAAAAAATGGCTAGAAATATTGAACTTCCTTCCCTTTGTAGAAAATTACTGCACAAAAAAAAATGAAAAAAAACGCCTTAAAAGAAATGGAGTGTTTAGTAGTTGGAAGCTAGCCTTTGATAAGCTCTCTAAAGAAACAGGGGTAGTTTATGTTCACCTCAACAAATCGAACGACCTAAATAAGCTCTTATCTATTACAGACAAAGTAGGAAACACCTATGATATTAACATAGATAACTATGAGTTTATGATACAGCGTCGAGCTACGATGCTATGTGAGGAAATCGACAGTTACATGGCTAATGGTCAGCAAAATAAGGCAGGCATATTGCTGAAGTCTCTAGTTACTAGAATTTTATCTGAGTATCAGCGCGGACTTGCAGATAATGATCACGCGCTCATTCAAAACACCGGGGTTTGCTGTGGTGAGCCCATCCATGTTGATATCGGTCAGTTCGTTGAAGAAGAGGTCGTCAAAGATCCTTCTTTCCATATGCAAGAGCTCTACACAAAAATGTACAAGTTTCGACTATGGCTGAGAGAAAAACATCCCTCTTTATGTGATGAATTTGAGGATCACCTTCAGCAAGTTATAGGGGATGACTTTAAAACTATGAAGCCACTTTGGCGCGAAAGAATTGAAATATTTCAGTAAAAGCTATGATGAGGGATAGATGAAAATAAAGTATTCTCAAGTACAAACAGATAAAGCTCCTGCTGCTATTGGACCTTATTCTCAAGGAGTTATTGTAGCTGCAGATCAGAACTTGATTTTCGTCTCAGGTCAGCTACCTATAGACCCAGAAACAGGTGAGATGGTTAGAGGAAATATTAAAGCGTTAACCAAACAAGTTATCGATAATATCGAAGCCATCCTTATAGCAAGCAATAGCGGCTTGCACCACGTTGTGAAAGTAGAGGTCTTCTTAAAGGATATGAATGATTTTGCTGAGATGAACGAAGTGTATAGCGAAAGGTTTACTTCTCACCCTAAGCCTGCGCGGCAGGCGATAGCTGTATCCCAGCTTCCTAAAAATGCAGAAATTGAAATTTCTTGTATTGCAGTGACATAACCCTAACATTCAGAATCATGTATTTGCATGAGCTGCATTTTTTGGTAGATGATCTCTTGGATTTTCCTCTTTTGCTCTTTGAGTTTACTTACATTTTGCTGCGCTGTTTCTAATTGTTTGTAAACATCGAAACCTTCTTTAAGTTTTGTTTCATAAAACGAAAATGCTTTATCTGCATCTTCTGTTGCAGTTAGGTAATTGGAACATAATTGATGAAACATTGTGTTGGGGTGCGACTCGAAGCCGGTTTTGTAAGGTTGACCCGATAAGTAATTGATAACTGGGCTAACATAATCTTTCCAGTAGCCACTGTCAGTCTCGGGACTTGATGGCTCTGGGGGAGAAAATGGGGGTGTAACTAAAAGCGGTAATACTTTGTCTTTTGTTTTCAGAAGAGCCCCGTGAATGGATTCGTATTGGTGATTTCTGCGATCGAACGAGTACTTAATAACGTCTCTTTCATTTTGTACATAATCCTGTTGTAGAAGGTATTTCTCTTCAACATCTTTACTCATGGATAATTTTTTTAAGGCTAATCGGTTACTCATTTCTAGCAACTGCCGCATTTTATGGTCGACTTTAGCGATATTTTCATTGGTTGAAGGAAGAGAGGTGAGCTCATCTACCTCTCTTTCTAATGCTTCAAATGGCGTTTGTTCTCGAGGATCGCCTTGTAAGCGATTTAGAGAATCTGAGTGCTCGAAAGCGATATCGCGTTCTTCTGGTAACTCTGTAAAAATACTATACTTTAAGTTGTAGGTGCTTGTGTAAAGATCCCTTAGCTTGTCACAGGCAATTGAATGTTTTTGCATAACGGTTTGTTTTGCAAAGGTGATTTTTTTGTTTATTTCGTCTAAAGATTTTTCAGCATCGTTTTTAGCAGAGTCAGCTTTTTCAATAATTGGATTTAAAACAATACTTTTTTCTCTAAGCTGCTCGATGCTACAGTAGTTTATTTCATCTAATGTTTCTACCGGGGACGATGTTTGTGTCCAGATAGTTGATAGAAAGCTAGACGCGCTATCTTTCCAAGTAGAAGATGGCGAGCTAATTTGTAGTGTATTTGAATAGTTACCTAATGGAGAAGCGGTCATCATACTAACCCTCACGTTACCTATAATAAACGCTTTATCGCAACGAATACCTTTTTATGCAAGTAAAATGGAGCTTTTTAGCGGGGACGAAAAGGGGTCGCAGAAGCATAAACTTCAAGAAAACCTGTTGCCACACTAGGATACTCGTAGATAATAGCTAATAGGTCAGCCCTAGACAAATAGAGAAGTTTGGCGGCTGTATTAGTGGTAACTCGATACTCACGTGTTTTTTCACTGAAAATAGCCTCTTCACCAAAAACTTCACCTTGCTGTAATTTAGCTAACTCTATCTCGTCGACGTTTGTTACTGTGAGACTACCTTCAGTAAGGAGGTATAAGTTATAGGCTTGTTGGCCAATATCAAAAATAATTTCCTCAGCATCAATTTCAGTATAAATCATTTTATCAGCAATGGGGAGAAGGAGATCGAGCTCTAAACTACAAAATATAGGCGTTTTTTTGAGGTGGTAAGCTGCTTCTAAGAGTGATAACTGTTTCATGATGTTTTTAGTTCTCCGGCAAAGTGATTATATATTTTTTCGTTACTTTTTGAAAGAGCATCCAGTGACGATTTCCAATTTGGGTAATCAAATTTTTTCATGTACTTCATCGATACAATGGTGTCTACAGGTGTGGGAGAAGAAAATAATTTTTCTAAAAGCTCCGGTAGGGAAAGAATATTAAAACCTGTCTGATTGTACTGATTTAATATCTCTTCCGCTGGAATATCTTCCATGAGAGGGCGTAGTTTTTGGAAGATTTTTTGATCGCACGTCTTCTCCAATGTCTCTACAACTTGACTGCGCAGTTTTATGTCAGGGCTTTTAAATAGTCTTGAAATTAGCTCACTATCCTCAACCTCTCCAGCAGAACTAAGCAACTGAATAATAAAATCAATGACAGAATGGTAGCCAGCTTTTAAGGCTTCTACGAGTAAACTAAGATCTTTATCAGGGTTTTTTTGCTCGATAAACTGGTAGTGGCAGAAGTAAAAATAGGCTCTTTCTATTTCGGCGCTCATAATTTCGTTTATGTTTGCATGAAGATGGGGAAGAGCTAGGTGACCAACTATTCTACCAGCTAGAGCTCTACACCTGTCAGGCATGGACGTATCTTTTGTGACAGCCAATAACATCGGTACTGTGCTTAGTCCCATTGTCCTTATGATCGACTCAATAAGCCTTCGTTCTCCCTGACGAAAATGTAGGCTAGCAGCAATGACTTCGCGCATGATTAGCGGTTCTTTAATTTTCCCAAGAGCTTTAATGCATGCTTTTCGAAAAGTGCTGTCTTCGGATTTTTTTAAAAAAGAGAGCAGGAGTTTTGAGTACTTACGACACTGGGGACAGCTAATTTTAGCAAATGATTCCATAGCAATATGGCGTATTTTCTTTGTCGGGTGGTCAAAGAAAGTGATGAGTAAGTTATGGTGCGTGGGGGTAGCTTCACTACTTAAAACTTTTAATGCTATAGAGACTTCCTCTTCGTCGTTGGATTTAAGCATTATTTTAAGAGCCTCATCCGCTTGCTTTCTATTTTGAACGAGCATGCTTGTAGAAACGTGTGTTCCCGTCTTTTTTAGTGCAAGTATAGCGCTCGCCTTTCTAATCAGGTTGTCACTTTCAATCTCTTTATTAACATTTTCAGGGTGAATACGCCCGGTTTGTGCTAGGAAAAATAAAATATGAGAATAAACATTATCGGGGTTTGCTGCAGAGTCGCTAAGCCAACTTAAAAGCTGATCGATCACAATTTTTTCAGAGGAGAGAGGGCTTTCAGATAACATCTGCAAAAAAAGAATTTGAGTTGTTGCGTCTTGTGCTCTTACCTTGGTAACGAGTTTACCAATAGTGTCTACCTCCTTTAGACCAAGCAATCCTTCTAAGGCGAATTTTTTTTCGGCATGGTTACTTGGAGCATCTATAATACTAAACAGACGAAAGCGTTCCTTTTCTAGCCCCTCCGGAGATAATTTATCGAACCACTCCCTTATCGATCTTTCGGGGTGAATAGCGTTTGCTGCTAGGTTTTTGTAGACGGAGTTGTGGTATTTTTTTCTGATAACCATTGCTGCAATAAAAGCCGCAATAGAAAGTCCCAAACAAAGACTTACCGTATTAATTCCAGGGATCGATAGTAAAAAGCCGCTACTTAGCATAGCCATGGGTTCGAGGAACGACTCTATAAGGATTCTTACTCGATACTTTAGGTTTTTAGGTACAGCATTCAATAGAAGGCTAAAATTCGACTCATCCACAATCTCAAGAAAACCTTCTACCAGAAAGTAGGACATTACTGGGAAGATTATTACGGGATATAATGACCAGCCACTCATTGCTATTATCATAATAACCGGAGTAAAAAACAGTAAACTCGTCACTCCAAAGCGTCTGATCAATCGGCTATACAAGAACAGGCCAAAAATTAAATTAGTCACACTGACAGTAGCAATCATTCTACCGAGAAATAGGGTGATTTCTGCATTTCGGGCACCGCCTTCTGGCAAAACTGTTCCAGGGGGGTCGAAATACATATCAAAAAATTTCAAGTAATTATACTCCGCCGAAACCCACATAAGAAAAATAAGGAAATTATTTAACATTACGAGAAGGGTAAAACGTGATTTCAAAATGTCTTTTATAGTTTTTGAGATCGTGATCCCTTTTGAACCAAGCGCCTCTTCTTCCCCGGTAGATTGATCGTGAGCTAGGTGAACAGTACTAGTGATTACTTTAATAAGAACTACTGAAATGATCATTAGGCAGATGATTAAAAGGAGTACTGTGGTGAAGCTTAGAAGTCCCGATTGCATGATGAGTCCAGTGGTAGCTTGGCCACAAAACACGGTAAGGCTAAATAAAACATACATCCTTTTAGCATCTTGCATGTTATGGTACTGATCGATAAAGGTCCAGTAGGACATTATAAGCAGTGTGTCTAGCTGAAAACTTAAGATTCTAAGAACATACCATATCCATTTTACGTCTTGCCCACCCCCAGACTTTAAGAATATGAAAACTGAGGCATAGAAGGTGATCACAGCTCCGATAATAGTAAGAAGAATGTTTTGGGAGCGTACTTTGTTTACCACAGTTAGAAGGATTGTGGCAGGTATGATCATTCCTAAAGCACAAAAGATGTATACGGTAGGTAATGCTTGTGCACCTATATTAATCAATAAAAGGGCATCGGAATACTTAAGACCGAGATTTATACCTAAAGACCAACAAAAGGCGAGAGTAGCAAAGAGAAAAGCGTTTTTTTCCTCTCCCGAGTACAGGTTCAATAGTCGAAATATAGTACTTTTCATCTAAATATGGCATCCTCTTGCGAAAATATAATTTTATAGGTTCTCGACTTTTGAGAAAATGTAAAGTGCCATTATGCATAAATTCTTTCAAAAGATCTATATTTTTTGTGCATTTTATTGGGAATTGATCCAATATATTTTTTATATGGACTTGCTGGAGATAACAATTTGAGTTGGGTCAATGATTTCATTTTATCGGGTAGCATTTGTTCTCTTAATTCAGGCGAGGTTATTCTAGGATGGGGGCAAAGAGAGTTGTTAGAAGCTCCTTCGACAAATGGGATATCCCTATACTTCCCTGATTTTTTTTTGCAAACCAAAACACCGTGGATAAAGTACGAGTATTACAAAAAAATTAGATTATCAGACCTTGCTAGTGCTTTAGATCAACTTAAAATCTCTAAAGAGCAAGGGATTAAATGGGAAGAGGCGGACAAGCCCCAATTCAGTCAAACTTTTCAGGAGCTAAAAGATCATTTTTTTTTAAATGACCTGCTTTCAAAAGCTGTTCCTTATACCTTTCAAAAATCTTTGAGTAGAATAAGTAGAGGAAGATTCATTAATTCATTGAAAGCCCTGGTTACTCATAGTATGGATGCAAATACTTTCCTTTATGGCTCATGGAATAGCAATGAAGGAGTACTTGGAGGGACTCCCGAGCTTCTTTTTAAACAAGATTCCGAAACCCCGCGATTGATCAAAACGGTAGCTTGTGCCGGAACTTGCCCAAGTAGTGCTAATTTTTACGACTTTCTTGCAGATAAAAAAGAGTCTAGAGAACATAACATTGTTATTGAATGTATCAATAATGAATTAAAACCTTTTGGAGATGTGCAAGTTGGAGATGTAACAGTAAAAAAGCTGGCGACTTTATCTCATATGTATACTCCGATAACACTCAAAGCAGATCAAAAACTTTCATTTGTCCAACTAGTTAATGCTTTGCATCCAACTCCAGCTTTAGGAGCTTACCCCAAAAAACAGGGACAAAAATGGTTGAAAGCACAAGAGCAAAAGTGCAGTAGAAATCGATTTGGTGCACCCGTTGGATACCTTGACATTGATAATAATGAATTCGCTTGCTATGTTGCAATTCGCAATATGCAATGGGATCAATACGGATTATCTTTGGGGGCAGGCTGTGGCGTTGTCTCTGAAAGTCATTTGGAGAAGGAATGGGACGAAATACAATTGAAGTTGAAAGCGATCAAGAAAATGCTAGCACTATAAATGCCACGATGGCTCACAATATTATTGGCCATTGCATTCTGTCGGGAGTCTCAGAGTTTTGTATTTGTCCCGGAGCACGTAATGGAGCTCTGATTGACTGTTTAAAAGAAGTGAAAGGCCTACAAACCTATTTCTTTTTTGAAGAACGATGCGCAGCTTTTTTTGCTTTAGGACGTGTTAAATCGACAACTAAGCCTGTAGCCGTCATAACGACATCAGGTACCGCAGTTGGAGAGCTTTTACCAGCGGCAATGGAGGGGTACTATTCAGGCCTTCCTTTACTTCTTATCTCTGCTGATCGCCCACGTAATTATCGAGGATCCGGTGCACCACAATCTGCAGAACAAGTAAATATATTTGGAATTTATACCCCATTTTCTGAGGATCTTCAATTTGGAGAAGACTGTAATCTCCAAAAATGGGACCAATTAACCCCGGCACACTTGAATATTTCATTCGAAGAGTCTTATGACCACAGTTTCGATCATTTGCCTTCATTGACTTTTACTGAGCCTTATAAAAAAGCTACAACAGTAAAAAATTATCAGTACGACGAATTGAATTTATTCCTAAAAGAGTCAAAAAATCCCATTGCAATCGTTAGCACATTGCCTGAGAAAGATAAAAGTCGCACCTTAGAGTTCCTTGTAAAGCTAGGGATTCCTGTGTATTGCGAGGCAGTTTCTGGGATACGTGAAAGTGTAAGGTTAAAGCATTTACGTATAAAGTCTATCGATAAATTATGGAATAGTGCGGATAGTGCAGGTGTTTCAATAGATGGCGTTATTCGCATCGGTGGAGTTCCAACTTGCCGGTTATGGCGAGATTTAGAAAAAAATAGGATCAAGGTTGTATCGATAAGTTCACTTCCATTTCCGGGGTTGAGCTGGTCAGATGTCATTCATGTGGACCTTTCCGAGTATTTAGGGCGGCACAATACAGTGCCACATCCTTGCGCAACGCACTTTCGCCTCATGCAAACGATCGATCATGCAGCCTATTCAAAACTATCCGATTCTTTTATTGAAAACCCGAAAGCAGAAAAAAGTTTAATACACTCGATTTCTAATCAACTCCCAAAGGATTCCATTGTTTACTTAGGGAATAGTTTACCAATTAGAGAATGGGATCAATGTGCTACTTACGAAGATCGTGGCTATCGTGTTTTTGCCTCTAGAGGCATGAACGGAATCGATGGGCAACTGTCGACTTTTTTAGGATTATGTGAAAGTACTAAGAGCAATTGGGCGATTGTTGGAGATTTAACTGCCATGTATGATCTCGCCGCTCCCTGGGTTATCGAACAAATTAAATGTAAAAACATCAATATCATTATCATCAATAACAGCGGTGGGAAAATATTCTCGTACCTTTTTAAGAATGAACAACTCCAAAATAACCACACTAAAAATTTTAAATATTTTGCGAAGCAATGGGGACTTGACTATTCAATTTGCAGCGAGTTTGTGATTACTGAAAATAGAGGGCCTCGAATTATTGAAGTCATCCCTGCATGAAAATTTACAATAGGAAAGTGTGTCTATGAAACAGCTCACATGTTTACATGGATTTCTTGGAACTCCTTCAGACTGGGACTTTTTGCCATATGAAAATATAGTAAAACCAAATTTATTTTCTTCACCACCTAGGCCTTTTTGTAGCTGGGCAAAACAATTTAATCAAAACCTCCCCAAAGCTGACAACATACTTTTAGGATACTCCCTTGGAGGTAGACTTGCAATACACGCAATGATTGACGCCCCACAAAAATACTCTTGCGCGATCATCATTTCGTCTCATTATGGCCTGAAAAATGAGCAAGAGAAACTAGAGCGCCTGGAAAAAGACGCTAGCTGGGCAAAAGCATTCCAAAACGATTCTTGGGATGTTTTGATGGAAAAATGGAATAATCAAGGCGTTTTTAATGATAAAGTTATCAGACGTGAACGCGATTACAATCGAAATAACCTAGCAGAAGCAATGCTAACATGGTCGCTTGGAGAGCAGCTTTATCTTAAAAAAGAAGTGGAAAGGCTGAAAATACCGATACTCTGGATTGCAGGAGAAAATGACCGTAAATTTAAACTTATAGCCCAAAGCTTGTCGCTATCGCATCCTGAATCAGTAATATGGATTGCAAAAGAATCAGGACATCGAGTACCATGGCAACAACAAGCTATTTTTTTAAAACAGATCGATAATTTCATCTTAACAAGGACTTAGAGGTATGCTTACAGATACGAAGCAGTGGGAAACAGTAAAAACTTACGAAGACATTAAATTTGAAAAAACTGAAGACGGAATTGGGAAAATTACAATCAATCGCCCAGAAGTTCGCAATGCATTTCGCCCTGAAACAGTTATGGAAATGCAGGACGCCTTTCATATCTGTAGAAATGACAGCTCTATCGCTGTGATCATTTTAACTGGTGAAGGTGAAATGGCTTTTTGTTCTGGCGGTGACCAAAAAATTCGCGGCGGCGAAGGGTATGTGGGCGAAGATGGGGTCCCTCGATTAAACGTCTTAGACCTTCAAAAGCAAATTCGTGGACTACCCAAACCGGTAGTAGCAATGGTTGCAGGGTACGCAATTGGCGGGGGACACGTTCTTCATGTTGTGTGTGACCTTACTATTGCAGCAGACAACGCCATTTTCGGTCAGGTCGGACCTAAAGTCGGGTCTTTTGATGGAGGTCTTGGGAGTAGTTACCTTGCACGTATTGTAGGACAGAAAAAAGCTCGCGAGATTTGGTATCTATGCAGACAGTATAACGCGCAAGAAGCACTTGACATGGGCTTGGTCAATCATGTTGTAGCTCTTGAAGACCTTGAGAATGAGACTTTATCCTGGTGTAGAGAAATGATGCAACATTCGCCTATGGCGCTCCGTTGTCTGAAAGCAAGTATGAATGCTGATTGTGATGGTCAGATGGGATTACTTGATCTAGCTGGCAATGCCACTTTACTTTATTACATGAGTGAAGAAGCGCAAGAGGGTAAGAATGCTTTTATTGAGAAAAGAAAACCCGATTTCAGTAAATTTCCGAGACTACCCTAAGAGAAGGTTTTGCAATGCAAGGAATTTTCTATAAGCACTCTTTGAAGCCGTGGTTATTAGCAGCGCGCCCCAAAACATTGACGGCGTCGATAGCGCCGGTAATAGTTTCCTCGTTTTTAGCGATGAATCATACCGGTACATTTAGTTTGTTTCTATCTTTTTTAGCTCTACTAAGCTCGCTATGTATACAGATTGGAACTAACCTTGCAAATGATGCTATAGACTTTAAAAAGGGCGCAGATGGCGAAAGTAGACTGGGACCGATCAGAGTGACTCAAAAAGGGCTGTTATCTCCCCGGCAAGTCATGATAGGAGCGATGCTTTTTTTTCTAGCATCTATTATCATTGCTTTGCCACTAGTCCTTAAAGGAGGCTGGATCGTTGCTGTTTTGCTTGCCGTCTCCGTCGTAAGTGGGTATTTGTATACGGGGGGACCTTATCCACTAGCTTACTATGGATTAGGCGACCTTTTTGTCATTTTATTTTTTGGTGTGGTGAGCACGTTTACCTTCTACTATGTGCAAACACAACAGTTTAGTTTTTTAGCGGGAGTAGGAGGATTACAGGTTGGATTACTCTGTAATGTTATGCTCGTTATTAATAACTTACGTGATCGAGAGGAAGATGCAAAAGTTAATAAAAAGACGCTTGCAGTGCGATTTGGAGAATACTTTTCTAAATTAGAAGTTACAGCTTTAGTGTATTTTCCTTTTATACTTACCCTGGTATGGTACTACTATGGCTATACCTATGCAGCTGTATTACCTTGGGTGTCCTTTTTATTGGGGAGTAAGATCGTACGTAGTATTTGGGCGACGAGGCCAAGTGAAGTATACAATGTTTTCCTCGGGTTTTCCGCTCTTTTGCACCTCACATTTAGTATACTGCTTTGTATTGGTCTGCTTTTATAAAGGTTTTTACTCGTGAACAGGTACTACTTCCCATACGAGCTTCGCTTCAAAAATGGGGGCTCCCATAGTGGAGCTCTCTTAAAGTTTGAACTTGAGGAGGGGGTTGGTTATGCTGATTGCCATCCTTGGCCTGAGCTTGGTGACCTCCCTTTGCAAAGTCAGCTATCCCTATTACAAAAAGGAAGCTTCACAACTCTCACTCTTTCGTCATCCTTATATTTTGCTAAAATTGATGCTAGCGCTCGATCCAACAAGAAAAACCTTTTTGAAGGTTTGTACGTTCCAAAGAGTCACATGCTCATCTACGATATTAATGAAGTAGACATAAACCTTATTGAAAAAATTCTTGAGGCCGGATTCACCTCTGTTAAAGTGAAAGTTGGCCGAAACATAAAGCAAGAAATTCAAAAACTTTTGTCTATGACAAAGTATCCATTAAAATGGCGGCTCGACTTCAATGCTAGGGTGGCATTCGAAGATTATATTTCCATGGTATCTGAATTACGTGATCTGAATATCGAATTTGTTGAAGACCCATTTCCTTTTGATCATCAAAAGTGGTGCCAAGCAGAAAAAATAACTAGAATCCCTTTGGCTGTCGATCGATTTATTGAAAAAGATGTATCTGACTCTGATAGAATTTGGGTCATTAAGCCTGCGGTTGGAGATGGGGAAAAAAATCTTTCGCAACATAGATTCACAGTAACTTCTTACTTAGACCATCCTCTTGGGCAAGCTTCAGCTGCATATATGGCAGCAAAGCTAAGTGCAAAATATTCGGACCATTGTCTTATTTGTGGGCTGCTTTCCCATTATGTATATGAAAGTACTCCTTTTACTTCCCAGGAGAATAATAGACTATCTGCAAAGTTTTCCATTCCAGAAGGTACGGGATTGGGGTATGATGATCTACTTAGAAATTTGAATTGGAGAAAGTTATGATCGACTGGGAAAGTGAAGGGACTCATATTCTAATTAACCCGCGTATGTCATCAGATCAAAGACTCGATATTGAAAAAAAACTGCAGTCTTTAGGCTTAAAAGGGCACGTATGGGTTTCGACATCAGGAACAACAGCACAAAATTCTACAAAATGGGTGGCCCTTTCTAAACAAGCTCTTTTAGCTTCAGCAAAAGCTGTAAACCGTCATTTAAATAGTCAAAAAGATGACGTATGGGTACATGCTCTTCCTCATTTTCATGTTGGCGGCGTCGGAATATTTGCTAGGGCATATTTATCGCAAGCCAAAGTTGTTACTTTGAATCAAAAATGGTGTCCATCAACCTTTCAGGAACGTTGTATAGAAGCTAAGGCCACTCTTTCAGCGCTTGTTCCGACTCAATTATATGATTTGATAAAATTAAAGCTCGAAGCACCATCATCTTTAAGAGCGGTCATTGTTGGTGGTGGGGGATTGAATGAAGAGCTATATTTTAAGGCTCGAGCTCTTGGCTGGAACCCTTTGCCGAGCTACGGTCTAAGTGAGTGTTGCTCACAGGTAGCGACAGCACCATTATCAAGTCTTAAAAAAGATGACTTTCCGGGAATGCAACTGCTTGAGCATATCAGCTTCGTCACTATTGATAAGTGTAACTTGTTGAAAATTAGATCGAAATCTTTACTCAGCTGCTACGCTGTCATCAGCGAAAGTCAACTGGAGGTAATCGACCCTAAACAAGAAGGTTGGTTTCAAACAGAAGATAGAGTTGAAATGAAGGGTGATGAATTGCGACATCTAGGTAGGGTCGGTGACCTAGTAAAAGTGGGAGGAGAAAACGTAAATCTTGCTCATGTGAATGAGATTTTGTCCGCGCTAAAGATAAAGTTAGGTGTTGAAGGTGATCAGGTGTTGGTAGCTTTTCCATCAGAAAGACTGGGCCATGCCATCCATCTTGTTCAGGCAAACACATGTCCAAAGCAGCTCAAAGCGCTTGTGGATCAATATCACCTGCAAACTTTACCTTTTGAAAGAATAAGAGAAGTGGCAAAGCTTCATGAAATCCCTCGTACCGATTTAAAAAAACCGAAAGTACAAGAGATTATTTCTTTGCTATCAAAATAGTGGCGACTCCACCAAGCAGAGGAATCTTTTTTATTTCACTAAACTTAGAATTCTTTAACATCACACAAAGCTCATCGGGAGATACAAAGGAATGAATACTTGAGCATAAATATTCATAAGCCTCTTTGTTTGTAGCTACGAGCTTGCCTAAGATTGGCATGATAGTCCTTAGATAAATCCAGTGTCCAAAACGTAATAGGGGATTTTTAGGTTCTGTTAACTCTAAAATACCAAACACTCCACCTGTTTTGATCACGCGGTAGGCATCTTCAATGCATTTTTGAGGATCTTTAACATTACGAATTCCATAGGCCACTGTAACATAGTCGACACTATCACTTTCAAGAGGAATCTCTTGGGCATCTCCCTTTATGAAGTTGAGCTCATAGTTGGGTCTATTTTTTATTGTTTTTGACTTCTTTTCAGCAAAACTAAGCATATCTGGACAAAAATCTAAAAAGTGAATTTTACAGGGTGTTTTACTTTTTTTTATGTATTCAAAAGCAATATCACCTGTTCCACTACATAAATCTAAAAGAACAGAGTTAGAATGAGATGCCTCTAAGTTTTTCACTAACTGGGCGTTCCAGTACTTATGCATGTTAAAGGAAAGTACAGCATTTGCTCGATCGTAGTTTTTTGCAATACTTGAAAACATTTGCTGGATCGTTTCTGGATTTTTTTTGTTATATTGCATTAGTCTTCTTTCTCACTTTTTGGTTTTTTATCACATAACTGACACGCACTTTTTGTGGAACAATCTCCGTCACGTTCTTTAGTAGGGTCTCTACCGCATGTACCACCGCGGATTTTTTGCTTTCCGGTAATTAACCATCCAAGTCCTAGAAAAATTAGAGCAATAATGATAAGAACTGATGCAAAAATTAGTGTTTCAATAAAGTTATCCATACGACCATTCCTTTCTGTAAGATGTTTTCGAGATTAACCTCTAAATTGCAATGAATCAACAAAAAATTAACTTCGTTAAAAAAAACTTTCAGGCAAAGGGCTTATTGGAAACGAAATTTTTAATACGCTCAAAATCAAAGCTACAACTTTGAGCATAATTACGAGCACTGATACAGGCACTTGAGTACAGTTTTTGCTATGCTTAAACCTAAAAAAAATAAACAGCTTTTAATATTCAATGGTTTAAATATTGGATGGATCTTTGTCACCCTGATTATTATCGTGCCGCCGCAGGCGATCCTGCCCATCTTGATCAATAATTTTTAAATCTCATAGTTTAAAATTATAGAAACTGTCACAATTTAAAATTTTGATGTGTCAGTTCTGGTTTCTTAAGTAGAGAGGCATTGCAAAAACTCTTTTTTGTTCCTATAGTGACGTCATGGACTCATTATTTTTGCAGCTAAAGTTTATTCTAATCACTTTCAGTATCTCCTCCATTTGTTTTTTGATTTGTTGGAT
>JAYZJO010000055.1:0-26323 GCA_036164375.1 Chlamydiota bacterium
TCTAATTCATTAACGACCCAATTGCTTGCCATGATCTTATTCTCCTTTATTGAATGTGAAAATAGGTAGGATACAAAATTTTAATTTTTGTCAAAAATAGTTATGCGTAAAAGTATGGACGCAAAGGCGCAAAGAAATCAACCAATTCCAATTTCTCATATATTAGCCTATAGGCTATTACAGCTTGAAACAAGGAATCAGCAGAATCGTTAACGGACTATAAAATCTCTTTGCGACTTTGCGTTTCATTCTAGTCCTAAACTCACCCTTCGACATCCAGATTCAGACAATTTTATAAGAATATTAAAAGCAAAGAAATGAATCTAATTTTTAACTAAAATAGACTTTAAATTTTTGAATAATCTTCTTTTTACAGATACAACAGTCGTCTAGTTTTGCGGCGCATTGCTGACAAGTGGCAATATGCCCACACGGCCCAAAAAAGGTATCTCGTATTGCATCTAAGCAAATAACACACTCTAATGAGACCCTAAAGCGATCTAGATCTTCAACCTTTACTTTCTCTCGTTCTTTTGATCCTTGAAGAGTTTGCTCTGCAACGAGCTCAACAACACACTCTGTAGGGACAACTACAGGGTTACCGCTGCAGTCTACAAAGCAATTTTCAGGTATATTTTCAGAATTAGCATTTTTAAACTTACCTATAAATGACTTTAACACTTCTTTTTTATCTAAGTATAAGAGTGTTAAGTAAATTTCTCTTGAATTAATAATATTTTCATCCCTAATCGCTGTTCCACTCACAAACCTATTTCTTGAAATCTCATCCCCCCCAAGAACCATTGTATTCATCAAGTCCTTATACGACTTGATTTTCACGCCATCTATTGCCCCAAAAACCTTACGATCGGGAAAAAGATTAAAGAGAGTCTGAAAAAATGCGGTATATCCAATGGGTTTGATAATTTCAGCGTCGAATACTTTCCTAGCATTTAAATTAAGCATTGTAAAAGGACGTTTAAGAGAGCGATCTGGAATATTACTTAAGTTACCTTTTAGATAATCCTCTTTAACTCGTGGTTTTAAAGCCTCATTAATAAAAGTAGTCAGCTGTACTTCAATAATATTTCTTTTCGTTAAATATGAGTGGATGCTTCCAGGGTCCTGCAATTCCCCAGATGTAGACTTAATCATCAAAGCCACAAAATCTCGGAGAGTTGTTTTTTCTAGGGACAGCCACTCTTCAAGGGCTCTTTCTAAGCTAGGTTCCCCACAAAAATATTGCTGTAACCCCTTTTCATAAATAGAACCTTTCTCACACAATGCTACAATCAAAGAATTACAATAAAGGGCATCATGTTTCAAGAGTGTCATGAACGGCGTATAAAGAACTTGTGCTAGATTCTCTGTGGGAACATTAACTTTTCCAAAAACTGCTCGAAAAACACTATCAATCTTTCCAAGCTTTGAGGAGGTCTGATAAAGTTGTTTTATTGATGGATTCCAATCTCTTAAAAAGGTTCTACAACGTTTTTCAGGTATTTGAAAATACGCTTCAATAGTGAACTCTGAATCAACTTCTTTTCCAAAGCTTTCCCAACAAGCTTTAATTTTATCTTCTAAAGAAATTTTATACGAAAAGTGAAGATTTTCGTAATGATCAGAAAAAAGAATAGGATCAGGCGAGATGCTGTAGCGAATATCATTTTGCATGTAAATAACTCCAAGTTATTGATTATAAAAAATCTACCTTGAAGCATACTAATTGGATTTGATTTGTAACTCAACTTATTTTAGGAGTTTTCTTTTCTTTTGGCAGGTGTACTGCCACGTCTCCTATATGGTTTTCGCCCTTTCGGAGGGCGTGAATCCCCTGAAGCGGGTGGCGGAGGTTTACTGATCCATACAGCCTCACACTTTGTTTTTCTAAAGACTTTATCAAGGGTTCGAAGCTCTCCTTTACAGACAAGTGTTGTGACTACGCCTTTTCTTTCTACTCTACCTGTACGTCCCGATCTATGCACATAAACATCGGGATCATCCGATAAATGATAAATAAAGACATGTGTGATACCTGAAAAGTCTAGTCCACGAGAAGCGACATCTGTGGCGATGAGGTGCTTAATTTTTCCTGAACGAAACTTTCCTGTGATAATAGTACGAACGTCCTGCGACAAACCACCATGTAAAAAGTCGACGCCTTTGATTTTTCCATTGATTTTTTTTTGCAGGGTTTCACATTGCCTACGGGAATTTGCAAAAATGATACTTTGATTTGGAGAAAAATCTTGAAGCATCTGAATCAATTTATCCTCTTTTTCTTGCGGACGACAGTAGAGAAATTGATGTAGAATATTTTTTGGACTCGCATTTTTTTCTATCAAAGAAATTTCTACTGGATCGATCATATGCTCTTTTGCTAATGTTTTGATCTTACTTGGCATCGTAGCTGAAAAAAGCAGTGTTTGATGTTTATGAATGAGACATTGAATAATAAACTCAAGGTCGTCATAAAAGCCCATACTGAGCATTTCATCAGCTTCATCCAGGATCAGTGTTGCTACTTTAGTAAGATCAATTCGTCGAGAATAGATAAAGTCAATGAGGCGCCCAGGTGTTGCTATAAGAACATGCACACCAGCTTGGAGCTTAGTCTCTTGTATAGAGTCATCTTCACCACCATACATAGCAAACGTTTTTACTCCACGAATTTTGCCAATTTTCTGGGCTTCAGTTGCGTATTGTAAAGCTAGTTCACGTGTAGGAACAATAATTAGAGCTTGAATTTGTGGGATTGTAATATCAACACGATTACACATCGGAATGGTGCAAGCTGCAGTTTTCCCTGATCCTGTTTGTGCAAGGGCTATAATATCTTTCCCTTGCTGAATAATTGGCATGGTTTGCGCCTGTATGGGCGTGGGTTCCTGATATCCAACTTTTTCTATCGCTTGGATTATTGTTTCATGCAATTCAAATTTTGTAAATCCGGTCATATTTTGCCTTGGTCATTTTATTATTGGGTAATGAAAGTAAGAGGATGATTCATTACAGGTGTTCTTATCTTTCACTATCCCTACGTGGATACTTTACTCTAGAATGAGCAAATGCGCATAGCGTCTTTATTAATGTCTCTCGCACAATTGCGAGCTCTTCGAATGTCAATAAACATTCATCGAACTGCCCATCTTCAGCTTTTTCTTTGATAAGTCTCGTTGCGAGTTCACGAATTGTATCTTCATCGACAGTTTCTAATGATCGAGATGCCGCCTCTAAGGTGTCTGCAATCATAATGATTGCCGACTCTTTACTTCTTGGGCGAGGCCCTGAGTAACGGAAATCTTTTTCATCAACTTGTGTAATATCGCCCTCTACCTTCTCTAGTTGTTTTTTATAAAAATAGTAGACGAGAGTGGTTCCATGGTGTTCTTTGATAATATCAATAAATTGTTCTGGCAACCCAGCCTTTCGAGCCATAACGACTCCCTCACTCACATGTGCGATAATAACCTGAGCAGACTCAAGGGGGGTTAAGAGCTGGTGAATATTCATGCCCGCCTGCTGATTTTCGGTGAAATACTGTGGGGTCACCATTTTCCCTATGTCGTGATACAAAGTTGAGACCCTACAAAATAGTCCGTTAGCACCTATCGATAGAGCTGCTGACTCAGCGAGATTACCTACGACAACAGAGTGTTGATAAGTTCCCGGTGCTTCAATGCTTAATCTACGTAAAAGGTCATTATTAGGGTCCATGAACTCCATAAGAGTGACATCTGTCATAATTCGAAAAGAAGACTCAAATAAAGGAAGCAATCCAACAACCATGATCGCTGTTAAAAGCATAAAAATCGAAACACTGAGAACATCTGTGAAGACGCCTACTCCCCAAAGTGTATTGTTGTAGAAATTAATCGAAAACGCTATGAGCACTGCACACATCAGTGACTTTCCGCAAACCACAAAAATTTCTTTTCTTTTACGTAGTGTTTTAGTGTTTAGAATTGCAACCATCGCAGTAGCAAGATTCATGATCATGAATCCATGACGATCAAAGGCTAACGTCATAGAAAGCACTATCACAAGGAATCCGCTAGCAAAAGTTGCTATATTTGCATTCATCAAACTACAAAGCATGATTGCGGCAAAAGGGACAAACACGGGGTACCTTACTACTTCGATCAAATTACTGTAAGACGATATTAGAAAAAATTCGGTGAGCTTTGAAAGGGCTAGCGTGAAAATAATTATGGTGACTAGAAGAAACAGCTTTCTGTTCGATTGGACGATTTGTCTGTGATTATTATTCAGGTAAGCATAACTTATCATAGTCAGTAGAACAGACATGATAAAACTACCAAATAATGTTAACGGGTGCCAGAGATTTCGTCGTTCTCTTAATGCGTTTTTCATCGACTGAAGCATTGCAAGATGACGGGCAGTAACTTTGTCCCCTTGATCGATAATTCTATTTCCTGCACTTACTCGCGTATACTTTTCCGGGACAGCAGACTGTACACGAGTTCGTAACTTTCTTTGTGCTGGAATGTCTTCTTCAAAAAGCCAACCTTGATTTTCAAAGTGATCAATAATAAATTTTTTAGTATTTTGCTGATAATCTTCGTCGGGTAGGGCGTTAGTCGAGATATATTCCCAAACTTGTCTTGGTAAACGAACTCTTTCTGTTAGCTCCGCAGGCGTGAAAATCAAGTAATCGTTGATATCAAGTCCCACCTCTTCCATTTTGTTAAATGTACGTGGGTCTGTAAACCTCAGCTTAATCATTAGATTTTCAATAGCATCCATCCCCTGGTACATTTCTTCAAATGTACTATCCCCTACTTGATCCCGCCACTCTTGATTTTTCACTAAAAACTCTTCAAAAACATCACGACGTTTTCTAACTTCTTTCTGTGATATTTCATAAATTTTTCCAATATCGGTGACTGCCTGTTGTCGTAGGATAAGGGTAGCTTCGTTATCGAAGAAATCAAAATCTACTTGAGCTACGGTAAAATTTTTGGCGAGACTGCCTATTTCAAGAGTTTCTACTCTCACATCACGAAAATGAAGGAATACAAAAAGACAGAGGATAAAAAAGGCGGCAATAAGAGCTCGAATTCCAGAGCTTTTGTCAAAAAACCCTTGTTCACGCGAATACTTTAACTCGCTATCATTTTTTAACTCATTTTGTTTATCATGCATGTAGCGCTCTCGCGTTTTCTTAGGATTCAGTATACTTATAAATTGTTTTTAGGATTATTTAAACCTTTAATCTCGCTAAGCTTCACACGTCATGATACCAAAAACAAATTATTAGTAAAATGTAAACTAGAGCAATCTTAGAAAAACCCATTTCATAAAAAAAATTATACCATTCTTCTAATATGAACTAGTTGAGAGAAATAGGTTGCAAGTAGGAATTCAATCATTTATTCTAAATGTACCAACAAGAGTAAACAAAGATTTTTTCTATTATGGCTGAATACCAAGTTATCGCTAGAAAGTACAGACCTCAAACTTTTAGAGATGTGGTAGCCCAAGAGGCTATCGTCACGACTTTAAAGAATGCTATCAAACATGAACGCTTAGCTCACGCTTATCTTTTTTGTGGATCGCGGGGTACGGGTAAGACAACTTTAGCTCGTATTTTCGCTAAAGCGTTGAATTGTGCTAACCTATCAGATGACCTTGAGCCATGCAACAGCTGCTCTTCATGCAAAGAAATTGCACTTGGAACCTCCCTAGAAGTTCTCGAAATCGATGGCGCCTCTCATAGAGGGATTGATGACATTCGACAAATCAATGAAACTGTAGGCTACTCTACTTCCTCTGGTGGATACAAAGTCTATATCATCGACGAAGTTCACATGCTTACCAAGGAAGCCTTTAACGCCCTCTTGAAAACACTCGAAGAACCACCAAAAAGGGTCGCCTTTTTCTTTGCTACAACAGAACCTCACAAAGTTCCCCCAACAATTCTTAGTAGATGTCAAAGATTTAATTTAAATCGAATTCCTACAGAGAGTATCATTAACAAATTATCCGCTATCACGAAAGACCTACAAGTGGAAACCGATACCGAAGCTTTGCGGATGATTGCCCACCGTGCGGATGGTGGACTCCGCGATGCAGAATCCCTATTAGATCAAATATTTTCTTTTCATGGAAAAAGTATTACCACTGAGACGGTAGCATCTGTCTTGGGTATCATGCCGAGAGACTGCTTATTTGAATTAGATACTGCTGGTAAAGATGGCAGACTTTCCTTCGCTTTCGAAATTGTCGACAAGATATTTTCTGAAGGGAAAGATATGATCCATTTCGTTGAAACCCTCACAGAACATTTTCGCAACATTCTCCTTATCAAACTTTCAGGTAAAAACGCCTCCTTTTTATCACTTTCGAATGAAGACATCGAAAGATACGCATCTTCTGCAGCTTTGTATTCCCAAGAACAGTGCATGAATATTCTCGACTATCTTGTAGAGGCACAAGATCAAATTCGATTTGCTTCATCGAGTAGAATAGCTCTGGAAGCAATCCTTTTACACATTATGCGAACGCACCGCAGGGTTCCTATCGAAGTTCTCGTTAGAAGACTAGCACAGCTCGAACAGTCTATTAATTCAGGTGATAATACAATTGCTAACTCACCTCTACCTACGCCAACCCCTCAACCATCACCAAAAAATGAACTGCCAGCAGCTGCTATACCGCCAACCTCGCCACTCCAACCTACACCTATACCACCGATAGAAGCTCAAATCACACCATCACACCCCAACCCAAAACCTACACTACCACCACAAGCTCAAGCTGTACCAACTCAATCCACACAAGCTTGCACGCCCCAAATGCAAACACCACCTCCCCCAAGACCAGCCCCTCAACCACAAGCTCAAGCTGTACAACCTCAATCCACACCATCTCCCATGTCCCACATGCAATCTCCGCCTCCCCCACCCCCCTCTCCACAACAACCTAAAGCCAGAGAAACGAAACCTCAGATCAAAAAGGTTGAATCCCAGAGCCCCTCAGCTGAAAAAGTCACCAATAAGACATCTAAAACCCCAAAAACTGTAGAAATCTCTGAAGACAAACTTAAAAAACAAAGTCATTACGACACCTTGCTCCAATTCGCAGCAGTCGAACTAGAAGGCAAGTTAGAAAAAACTCACTTTAAAAGATCATAAGGAAGTATTATGGGAACAGGCTTTAATAAAAGAAAAAAACAAGCAAAAATGATGCAGGAAAAATTCATGAAAATGCAGGAGCAGCTTAAAGAACTCGAGGTAACAGGTTCTGCAGCTAATGGTCTTGTTGAAGTATCCATGAATGGTGAAAATGAAGTAACAAAAGTAAAGATCAAACCTGAGTGCGTGGATCCTGATGATGTTGAAGGCCTAGAAGACCTACTAAAAGCTGCCTGCAACGATGCACAAGAAAAACTGAAGAACAACTCACCTATGGGAATGGGTGGTGCAGGGGGAATGCCAAACATTCCAGGAATGCCTGACCTTAGTTCCTTAGGGTTATAATTTGGAACAATTCGATTAAATAAATCCGCAAATTAGAATAAAATACCGATACAGAATTTAACAATCTTTTCGGTATTTATCTCTCTAGATAGCCTTATAACTCATGAAGCATGTACGAAAGACGTTTAAATACGCATATTACTGTACTCGATTTAAATCGATAATTTAAAAATCATCAACGATGAAAGCGATATAGCGATACAAACGATAAGAGTAAATATTCTGCAACTGACATTATACTAATTGAAAATTTAAATAATACAAGTGATGTGATATAAGGCTTTTCTTAAGCATTGGGAGAGCAAGTATGAAAGCGTCATCTGATTACATCGAAAAACTAGGACAATATAACTTCATTGAGCTATACAAAACAGCCAAACATCCTAGAAAACAAATCCTTTGGACATCAATCGTCAACTGCCTCAGAGGGTAATTTTGATTGTATTACTAATACCCACTCCGTGGGTATAATATCAATCGCAAAATTGTCAACTTATGCCCTAAAAGCTAAATCCAAATCATTTTCAACCTTGTTAATCGTTCGCATCGTTATATTGTTCTGACGTTATTGCATAACATCATAACAAGGCTTGAAATTCCTAAATTAGTTAACTAGTAATTATAGAAGCAGTCTTCAGGAACATTATTTTGATACTCTTCTGTAAGAAGATTCATAATTTCTTCTGCTGAAGACAAGGTCAAAACTTTTTCCGCTAACTGAGTTGCTGCAACAATACTGGTATTTCTAACTGCATTTTTTATTGTTGGTAGAAATCGGGTAGCTAAAGATAGCTCATGTACTCCGAGACCTAAAAGAAGTGGCGTAAACCGTGGATCTGAAGCTATTTCTCCACAAACAGAAACCGGGATACCGTGAATGTTAGCTTCACTGACAACCATTTTAATAAGTCGTAAGACACTTGGGTGTGTCGGCGAATAGTATTTTTGCAAGTTATGATTTCCACGATCAACAGCCAACGAATACTGAACCAAATCATTAGTACCAATTGAAAGAAAATCACACTCACTGGCAAGCAAGTCACTTATTACTGCTGCAGAAGGAACTTCAATCATACATCCAACTTTTACATTTTCTACAAACTCCTCACTACGCATTCGCAGATCTTCTTTTGCTTCTTCAAGAAGTGCTTTTGCTTCAATGAGTTCATTCAAAGCTGAAACCATTGGAAAAAGAATACTCACATCACCATAAACCCCTGCACGGAGAATAGCTTTGAGTTGAGATTTAAATATTTCACGTTCGTTGAGCAAAAACCGTAGCGCTCTACAACCGAGGAAAGGGTTGCCTTTTTCGGGAATAGGCTGATTTTTCAACAGTTTATCCCCTCCAACATCAAATGTTCGAATAACAATCGGTAAATTATCTAATTTCTCAACAACCCTTTTATAGATTTCAAATTGAATATCTTCAGGGGGAAATTCCTCGCTTGCCAAGAAAATGTATTCAGAACGGAAAAGGCCTACGCCATGTGAACCATTAGCACGTATGAGATCTATTTCATTAACCATTTCTAAATTTGCAGACAATTTTATGGTATACCCATCATAAGTTTCTGAAGCTAAGGATTCAACTTTTTGGAGTTTCGTGAGATGGTGATTTACATCATTACGTATCGTTTCATATGTAGATAGTGTTTCAGCAGTTGGGTTAATGATAATTTCTCCTTTACGTCCATCAACTATAATATTTATATTATTTTCTTCTAATTCGATTTCTGCAATTCCTTGGCATGAGACATAAGGGATTCCCTTTGCTTTAGCAACGATAGCGGCATGAGATGTTGCTCCACCATTTTGTGTTATAAACCCACAAACATCTCTGCTATTGGCTTCTGCTGCTTCGGATGCGGTAAGGTCTTCTGCAATAACGACAGATCCAGGGGGGATATCTACCAAACTGACTCGAATACTTTCTTTAAGGTATGCAGCAACACGCCTAGATATGTCCTGGATATCTTTAAATCGCTCTCGGAAAAATGCATCTTTAATAGATTGAAATCTTTTTTGATATTTTTTTATTAGTGAGTCGAAAACAAACTCTGCATTTTTTCTAGTGCGACGAATTTCTGTCTCTACAGAGACCGTGAGGAGTGGATCTTGCATAATCTGAATTTGAGCATCTAAAATCTCCGCTCCCTCTTCAATACACTCCTCTTTGAGTTTCGCTTGCAAACGTAAAACATCTTTTTTACTATTTTCTACAGCTTTCTGATACCGCGAAATTTCGTGATCAATGTCATCAGCAGCAATATTAAATTCCGGTGCATCGTCATTTGACAAAGCAAAAATAAAAGCCTTGCCTATAGCAATACCACGTGAAATGGGAACACCTTTAAGTACTATCTCTCGCATGGTATCAGTCATTGTTACTATGATGCCTCACCAAATTCATTATCAAAAGCTGCTACAAGCTGATCAACAGTAACTCCAGCATCTTCCCCGTCGCACGTTATTGTAATGTTAGAGTTTTTTTTGGCAGCTAGCATAAGTATACTTAAAATACTTTTAGCGTTCACAGTTTCGCGCTTATATGTAAATTCTACTTTACTTCGAGTATTTTGTAGTAGTTTTACTATCGCTGTCGCTGGCCGTGTATGGAGCCCCATTTTATTTTTAACTTTTACTTTTTTAACGATTTTCAAATTAACTACCTTTTTTAATGGTTTGTCTACGATCAGATATAGAAGTTCTTCGCCTTCTTTGTTTTGAAGAGATTGTATCGAGTAGTTTAAAGTTAAATTCTTTAGCAGAATTATACCCCATCCTTTTAAGTCTGTGATTTAAAGCAATTGTTTCTAGCAAAAGCACAACATCTCTTCCTGGTTTGACGGGCAACAGACTAAATGGGAGCTCGACCCCCAAAAAGTCGATGGTTTTCTCGTCTATACCCACTCGATCATAAAAATGTTCTTCATCCCAAAGCTCAAGCTTGACCACTATATCGATACTTTTATGATCTCTAACGCACACAGCTCCATATAAATGAGCCACATTAATTATTCCAATGCCTCTAATTTCCATATGGTGACGCGTGAGCTCGGCACCAAAACCTTCCAAATAAGTGCCTTCTCTTTTTTTTATTTTCACAACATCATCCGTAATTAAACGATGACCTCGCTCAATTAGTCCTAATGCAGCTTCACTTTTTCCAACTGATGAATCTCCTTGAATAAGAACACCGACACCAAAGACTTCAACTAAAGTACCGTGACAACTCATGCTAGGAGCAAATTCCTCGGTAAGCAACATTGTCAACCGACTTAGAAGATTCATAGTACTCATGTGAGTTCTAAAAAGAGGAATTTGATTTTTTTCACAAATATTCAGTAATTCTTTCGGTGGCCTATAGCGCCTGGCAACGATAACGGCGGGTATTGGCATAGATAAAATAGCATCTAGTCTCTGAATTCGTGTTTTGTGATCAAGGGATCGTATATACTCGATCTCTACTTTTCCAAAAATATGAATACGTTTACCTGCGTGAGCTTTGAGATAACCGGCTAAGCTAAGACCTGGACGTTGAGCTTCTGGAACGCGAATTCTTCTTTTCAAACCATCACCACCCACGACCAATTCTAGAGCTAGTGTTTCACCGTGACATGTAAATAAATCTTCTACAAGGTACATAATTAAGCTATTGTTTCATCCATTTATATTCACAAAAACTACCTTAAAACCACGTAGTAATCAAGAAAAAACTCATTACAAAAATCGATTGCGCTCTAAACATCAACAGCAAAAGACCTTCTCTACCACTGGATCATTCCCCCAACGTCAAAACATAGTTTAGAAATCCAGTAGCGCAGCCAACTCTGTGATGTAGAGAAGTTCCCCTTCAAAACTGCAATTGCAACTGGTAAAAATTATTTACTGGAATTGATATTACGCTTAATAGCCATTCTTTTTGCTTCTGACTTTGCGTTCAATCTTGATAACTTATCTAAATCTCATTCATTATATATTTTATGAATCGATTGGCTCTAAATAAAAAATAAGCCAATCGGTAAAGGTCGGGAAACACAAATGCTCAAAGGTTGTCCCCCCATCACTTACATCTGAAACAGTTTTTGTTGTTTCTGAAAAATAAACAACACCCATTTCATTTTCTGGATACCACTCAGACCAAAAGCATTGATAAAAAGGCATACCAAATGATTTATAAAAAGGAATCAGAGTGTTTGGATTAACCGGTTGATTATTTTGAGTGTAAATAGTTCCTTGATCTTTAAACATTTCCTGAAAATCATCATAACATTTTTTCATCTCTAAGGCTGTTGTCAAACCTGTTGAATCAGTCGTCTTAAAAAATCCGTTATGTATTTGAAGAAAAGTTAAGTAATCCTGCGGGAGAATTACATCAGAAAAACTAGCTTGCAGCTCTTGTATCTCTACCTCCGAAGCGGGAGGAGCTCCCCTATAAAATCCTGAGTCACCCGTAAGACTGTAAACGAGCTGAGCTTCAAAGGGATCGTCAAACTTTTTTTGTGTGATAAATATTCCAATTTCATCAAGCCGCCCAAAAAAATTAGTTAAAAAGTCTGATAAATTATGATGATAGGGAAGTTTACTCTGCCAATATTCATTTAAAAATTCAATGCGGTCCTGTTTGGTAAGCTGAGCAAGCTCAAACCAAGCCCGAGAAAGGGAAGGAACCTGTTCCGAGATAGATTTCCATGTAATGTCTGGCGCTTCATGGAGAGCGATAACCTTGTGAAAATTTCCTGTTGGCAAATCTTCCGAAAACTCGTGAAAAAATTCTTTAAAGTGATAATCCATGAGTGTTAAACTTATTCCTAAACGTTATGCTATTTATAAAATAACAATTATCAGATACAGCATTTATATGACATCTATTTTTTAGTTTATCTTCTGAGAATTGACCCAACACACATTGTTTTTTGCTGTTTAAATTCACTAAATAATATATAGCATATAATAAGTGAGATTCTATATAATAAAGTATTTGTAATGTAGCCACTCGGATGAGTTATGGGATTTGATAATTTTCGAATAAATAGAGTAGACTTAAACCCTTTTGATCGTGATACGCCTCCCCAAAACTTTTCTGTCAATATTGCAATCATTGACAAGTCCCCTGAGTGCCTATTCCCCTTAGCATACCAATTCAACAAAGACATCAACCTTTCTGACGAACTTCTTTCTAACATGATAGATTTTGACGAAACATCTTTCTTATGCCTGGGCGATGTTGAAAAAATCAACAAACATAAACGGTTAATTACCTTGAGAAACAAAAGTACCGTTAGGTACAAACACCTAATTATCCTGTCTGATCAAAAAAATTCATTTTTAGGTACCTTCTCCCAAAACTCTGAATTCACCACGGCTCTTCAACGCCTTATAGAAGCACTGAAAACGAATAAAAAATTACACTCTCGAATTCTAGCATTGTCTATAAACGAAAAACCAGCCAGGGTTCCTGATTCTATAAAACGCTCTACGAAAAACTCATCTGAAATTCACGAAATTTTTGACCACAAAACTTCTGAGAGAAATTCCTACAACATGGGACAGATTAGATCGAAGCCATCTAAACGTCTATTTGAAATTCAACTATTCGCCGACTCAGAATAAGACTATATTTCACCAGCCCCCCCCCTGTTTACACCTGTATTCTTGAACGTTAGTATCTGTTAACAACCTTTTTCTCTTCTGAAAACGCCTTTTATTCTGTGTATTGTTCTGTTTAGAAAAAATAAGTCGCTTCCTGAAAATAGTTAGTGTATGCTAAGAGTAAGATAAACTGTTAAGATAGATAGCCAAATGCCTAAAAAACCATTAACTTTCGCTTTATTTCCAAATATTAGTAAAAGACAATCTAAAAGCATCGCTATTGGAATACGTGAATTTTTACACAACCGAAAAGCTATTGTTGTCGCTGAAGAAGATGAGGCTCACCTAATTGGAGCGACTCCACTATCTGAAGTTGACCCATCAACGATCGACATAATGATCTCCCTCGGTGGAGATGGAACAATCCTGAGACTTATTCAAAGGCACCCTGAAATAAATGCACCAGTAGTTGGAATAAACTTGGGTAGTTTAGGGTTTATGGCCGATGTTCCTGTAACTGAAATTTACCCTACTTTAGAAGATCTTTTGAGTAAAAACTATCAAGTTCAAAACCGCATAATGATGGAAGCAAACTCTTCTAGCGGAGAAAAGTGCATAGCTGTGAACGAAATCGTTATTCATCGAGCACAAAACCCCTGTCTTGTCGACCTTTCTATCCATGTCGATGGCGTTTACCTTAATACATTTTCTGCTGATGGAGTGATTATATCGACACCTAGTGGCTCTACTGCTTACTCACTAGCTGCTGGTGGCCCTATATTAGCTCCAGAGCTTGACGCATTTATCATCACACCGATTAGCCCACATACAATTTCAAATCGCCCAATCGTTTTGATGCCCAAAACTGACATACAAATCCAATATATCAGTGAGTATGACCCGGTAGAGGTTTCTTACGATGGATTTTCTAAACTAATGATATCGACAGGTGAAGTATTTTACATTCGGCCTGCCAAAAGACGGTTTCAGCTAGTTGAACTACCCTACCACGACTACTTTTCGACCTTAAGAAAAAAACTTTCATGGACTGGAAAGCTACGCGCATAGTCTGATATTATTCATCACCCCTATCTCTGAGCCCCCTGTGAACGTTAAATAAATATTATCAGTCATCGATCCCACCTTTTATAGCTTTCTAAGTAGCGTCAAAAACAGTCCTTCTGTGGGATGGACTTATATTCAGATCAGCAACAACTCTAAGTTTTTAGAAGTTTTCAATCAACGATACCTCTTAAGCAAGAGAAACTTAGGATCTAGTTTTCAAAACCACCTAGCACACAAGCTATTGCAATAATTTTCTTACATGCTATCCCTTTTACTCTCACATAGTTACGAAAACACATACTTAAAACTTTAAGAAAATTTAAAATTCTTCTGGTAGAAATAATTTTATGTGCGTATTTATCAAAGGTAAATCCTTTTTTGTTAAACCGCCTTAGCTGCGACTATGAGTGATGTTTGGACGGCGATGCAATGAAAGGGTTAAGAATTTATTCCAAAAACACTAACGTAAAAATAGGAGATAGCTATGTTGAAGAAATTAACTTCAATGGCTGCTTTAGCTGTAACTGCATTTGTATTAACTGGATGCTGCTGTGACTTCGATCCTTGCTGTGATCCTTGTCCAAAACCATGCTGCCCAGAGCCAGCCTGTGAGAAGCCTTGTCCTCCACAGCCTTGCTGTCCAAAGCCATGTGATCCTTGCTGCTACTAAGAAGGTTTACATAACTTGGAGCCAACAGAACCTTTAACAAGTTCTGTTGGCACTTTGGAATTACATTGAAGGTTTAAAATAGGGATCATCAAGGAGGTTTTTATGAGTTCTATATTTAACTTTTTATTGTTATCTACAGCTACATTAACTTTGACAAGTTGTTGCTGTATGGATTGGTGTGATCCATGTCCTAAATCATGCTGTCCGAAACCCTGCGCAGAACGAAAACCACAATCTTGTTGTCCTCAACCACATGTTTGGGATGACAATTGTTGTTCACCAAACAATTACGACCTTAACTAGGGTCCTTTTTTTTCGGATGCATTGGGACACAGACGCATTAACTGCCCCCTTTCTGGTGAGGATTTTTTCATCATCAGAAATGGGGCACTTAAGCCAAAGTGCCCCGGTTGATATATATTTCGAAATAAATACAAGGACGTTTTTAGTTTTCTACTTTTTATATCAACATTGGCTATTAACAATCACCAACTTGTTCTTGGTGACTAAATTGCCTAATGAACAAAAATAAAGGTGTTTCTCATGAGAAAACAAATAAGAACAGCGGCTGCTCTACTTTTTTTGTGTGCTACTACACTACTGTGGACAGGCTGCTCAATGGATGCATGCGGATTCTCTTGCTCGTCAATGAAGAGTTCTTGTGCGCCGGTTTGCAATAGTAGTCCTTGTGACTCAGCTTGCAATGTGGAAGCTGATTCATGTGGTGAACCATTATGCAAACCAGCTGCAAAATGCAATCATCCAAACTACAATGAATTGTGCTGTAAAGACGGAATCACTGTTTTTGCACGCAATCCAAAAATGTGCATGCTTGGAGATCAATACCCTCTAGAGTTTGATATCAAAGCTTGCGACGATGTTTGTGACGTTACTGTTAATGCAACGCTACCAGATGGAGTTACTTTCATTCGTAGCGAACCAGCGGCTAAGGTCGATGGCTCAAGAATCGTGTGGAATATTGGTCACATGAAAAAAGGCGAATGTGTTCCCGCAAAAATATGGGTGAAATGTGATACTGAAGGTGAGCAATGCGCATGTTTCTGTGCTACTGCAACACCTGTACGTTTCTGTTCGCTACTTTGCGCAAAGCCTGTACTTGAGTGTTCAAAATGTGGACCAGAAGAATGTACTCCTGGTGACCCTATTAACTACACCGTCACGGTAACAAACCGCGGAAGCTGCACAGCTACAGGTGTTGTTGTAACCGATAAAGTACCTGAAGGTTTAACACACTCTAGTGGGTTAAGAACGCTTCAGTACAACCTAGGTTCAATAGACCCATGTGAGTCAAAACGCGTTAACATGTGCTTCAAAGCATGTGCACGTGGTGAAATTTGTAACACTGCGGTTGTAACATCTTGTAATGCTGACTCTGTGTCATGTACATCAAAATGTATTGTTTGCATGGAATGTGCTGAGATCGAAAAAACTGGTCCAAAAGAGGTCATGATCGGTCAAAACGCAGACTATCAAATCACTGTTACAAATACAGGTGACAAACCGCTAACGCAAGTTGTAGTTACAGATAGTGCACCAAGAGGTACATCTATCGTTTCAGCAAATGGCGCGAAAATTAATGGCAACCAAGCTGTTTGGAGAATGAAGCAATTGAATGCTGGTGAAAAAGTATCTTTTGCAATCACTCTTACATCTTGCGTACCTGGCTGCTACACTAACAGAGTATCTGTTAACAACTGCCAAGGTTGCTGTGAAAGTGCCGAGTTTTCTACTAGATGGAAAGGTCGTCCTGCATTCTCAATGTGCATAAGGGATACTAAAGATCCTCTATGTATCGGTGAGTGCACATCATACTGCATCGATGTAACAAATCAGGGTTCAGAATCTGACAATAACGTTGTTGTTGTTCTAAGATTCCCACCTGAAATTGTTCCTGAAAGTCTAGGTGGTGATGTTGCTGGAACGATCTCTGGTCAAACAGTAACATTTTCACCTTTGAACCGCTTTGGTCCGCGTCAAACTATGAACTATAGAGTGAACGCTAGAGCAAAGTCATCAGGTGATGCACGTGTTATTGCTGAGCTAAGTTCTGATACAATTAGAACTCCAATTGTTCAGCAAGAGAGTACAATAGTGAACTAACCATGTTAGTTGACTGAAGTGCATATTTGGCGGGTATCTGTGATACCCGCCTTTTTTTTATCTGCACGCCTATTTCCAAATTTCTCTTCTAAAATATCTTCAAACCCAATTTACCTTCAAATCTCTAGAAAACTATGAACTACCGATACCGCAAGGTAGCATTATTATGGCTAACAAAGCATATATACTGAATGAAATTGGAAATTACGCTTAATAGTCAGAAGCAAAAATAGTCCTTCCTAAGAAATCATTTGTAAATGAACTTTTAGAAAAAAAAGCTGTCTCTTTTGATAGTAATAAGCTATGATCAAACCTTGTTATTTCGAAGGTAAAAGGCCAGGCAATGACTATTGATATTCAGGACCGCATCACAGTAAGAATGTTTGTTGGATGTTTAGTTTCTTCTGACATCAAACATCAACTGTCTCAGAGTCTTTCATGGAAAGAATCTCAAATTGTATCTTCTAAGAGCTGTCGTAAATTAGAGGAAACGCATTATCAAGGAAAATACTTTTTAGGGTATTTCATTGATGACTCGGGTTCAACACTTTCTGAAATAGAGGAACTTAAAAAGGAAATCGAAGCAAAAATAACAAAGTTTTGTGAAGGTTACACCTTAAACAAGTTGAAATTTTTTGTTTTTCCACAAGTTTTTGTGTCTTAGATATGATGATTGATAAACCTATTATTTTGGGGTCACAATCCCCTCGACGAAAAGAAATCCTTGGATATTTTTCAATTCCATTTGAACAGGTTTCCTCTGATTTTGATGAAGAGTCCATAAAATTTTTGGGAGATCCTCAAGAATTCGTTCATAACCTCTCTTATGGAAAAGCGTTAGCGATTGAAAAACATTACCCTCAGCGCACCATTTTAACTGCTGACACGATTGTTTACCGCGAAGAGAAAATTTACGGAAAACCCACTACTGAAAATGATGCCTTTCAATCCCTTTCAGAGCTTGTAGGTCGTTGGCATAGTGTTTATACGGGCGTCACACTGGTTTCAGAAGGACACTATTACCAAGGGTTTGAGGAAACAAAAGTTTTATTCAACGTTTTAAACGACGAGGAAATCCGTCATTACCATCGAAAGATTCACTGGAGTGATAAAGCTGGTGGTTATGCAATCCAAATGGCTGGCGGTCTACTAGTGAAACGGATAGATGGCTGTTACTATAACGTGATGGGACTACCGATTAACACGGTGCGCAAGCTTTTGTCTGAAGTTGGGGTTGATTTATGGCATTATCTATAAAAGTCGTAAGAAAGATATTTCACTTTTCTTATATTAATGCTGTTATTGCGTTCACACTGAGTGTAGCAAAAGTTGAGAGTTCTGAGTCATTCAATCCCAAGATCAGTCAAATATTTTTTCTTATCCAAAATGGGAATATCGGTAAAGCGATTGATTTATATAACCAAGAATATGCTAAAACTGGAAAGCATAATTTTGATTTATTACAGGATATTGGAATTAACCTCTTAGAAATTGGTTCAAAATCAAGAGACAGTGAAACAAAGCTACTTAGTTTGTTTGGGGCTGGCATTTCTTTAAATGAAAAATCATTACACATTCTTCAAAATGGCATTCAAAGTTCTCAACCTCAACATCAAATAGTGAGTCTTAACTTTTTATCTCGCTATCATCACGAAGATGCTTATCGAGCTATACAATTAGGATTACGTTCAAACTTTTTACCTGTCAGATTAGAAGCGGCCTTTCACCTGTGTAACTCGAAAAGCAAATCAGCGTTTGCGCAAACTGAATCTCTCATGCATAAAATCCCTACTGTCTTAGTCTCTCTTTTTCCGCAGTTTTATGCAGCGATTGGAAATGACCAGTCCATTCGCATTTTAAAGCAATTAATGAACCACTCAGTTAAAGAAGCGCGAATAGAGTCCATTCAATCTGCTGTAAAATATCAACGTGATGAGTTACTGCCAACGATTCGCATATTATCGACTCACCACGATCCTGCTGAACAAGAGGCATGCGCATACGCACTTGGTCAATTTCATGACAACAATTCCCTGCCCCGACTTCAACAACTTGCCCAATCAAAATCAATGCACGTTAAATTAGCCGCTTTAAACACATTATACCAAATGGGAAAACGTGAGGCAAAATCCCCCATCATTGAGGAAGCGTTAAAAGAAAACCCATTTGCAATTAACCTGCTCGGAAATATCGCTGATACTGAAGACTTACTCTTCACTCTCTCAATGAGCGACAACTTACATACTCGAATAAATGCAACTTTAGCACTCCTTGCACATGCCGACCCAAGATGTCTCAAACCTTTATGTGAAATATTAATCCGCGACTCAAGAGACCTTGCTTTTACACCAGTCTCTTCTCTTGGAAAAAGCTTACAAGCAATAAAGGTTATCCCATCTGCATCACAGAATCTAAAAGACACCCCTATTGCTCTTGAATTATCGCTCAGCCAGAGAGAGGCAGCTGTCATCAAAGCTGGAGATTTAAAAGAGAAGTACTTTTTGCATCTTGCCAGTATTATTTTTGACTGCAAACAAAATGATTTAGCTCCTGTTGTCATTAGACTGCTAGAGAACATGCAAACCAAAAACTCAATAGATCTCCTAAAGACTTATAGTCAGAAGGCAGGAGCACCATTAATACGAAATTACTGCAACCTAGCTCTATACCGACTAGGGGAAAAAGGTCCCTACTTTGACAATCTTAAATCGTGGATTTTATCAAAGCAAAGAGTTGATCTAATTCGTTTTAGACCATTTGTTCCGCTAGAAATGCGTTCTGCAAGTGCAAGCTATCAGTTAACACCAGATGAAACCTCCCGCCTTCTTGTGGAGTCTTTTGAAAGTTTTTTACAAGTTCAAGATGACAGAGGTATAGATGTCCTTTTGAATACGATTCGTAACGGTAACCGGAATAATAAATACGTTCTTGCAGGCCTACTTATGCGTGCAACACTATAATATTGTAATTTGAAAATGAACCTTCACATCGATAAAATAAAAAAGACACTTTTTCTATCTGGATTAATATTCTCATTTTTTTCTACAAATTTGGCGTCAGCCAGTTTGCCCAACATCCAACTTACGGACTTTATTGAAAGTGGCATCGATTTAAATCTTCGCAACCCAACTTACTCAAACGGTACTCTCAAAACCACAGAAGGTGGAATTGTCCGTGGTTCTGACATTCGAATACAGGCCCAAACAATTGAATACCTTCGTAAAAAAGAAAACAATGTTGTTACTGAGACTGTCACTGCCGAAGGCTGCCTGATGGTAGAGTTTGGTGATTATATATTCATTGGGGAGCGTATCGAGTATGACATTCAAAAGGATGCCGGAATCATCTATAACGGGAAGACCTCTGTTAACCTGTGGTATTTTGGTGGTGAACGCATTCAGCTGCTACCAGATAAAACCATTGTCGTTCACGATGGTTTTACTACAACCTCCCCAGGGTGTCACCCTGAATGGGCAATGACGTCTGATAAAATTGCATTATCAAATGGACGGTTTATCAATGCCAAGAATGTAAAATTTAAAATATTGAATGTCCCCCTCTTTTGGTTACCAAAATTTCAATCTGACCTAAAGTCAATCTTTGAATCACCTATCACTTACGGTTTACGTTTTGGTGGGAAGCAAGGTCCCAGAATAAGGATGATGTATGAGATTTTTTCTTGGTATAATTTGAAGACTTTTTTCCGATTTGAGTACAGGTTAAATAGAGGCCCTGGCGGTGGATTCATCACGCACTATCACTCGCCTGACCACAACCACTCCCTTGAAACAATTAATTATGTCGCGAGAGATTCCTCTATTGATGACCCTGACGAAAGGTTTAGATACCGTTTTCAGGGTGTGTACCACAATTTTTTCAATGATAATAGAACAAGGATACGCGCATGTTGGGATAAGTTAAGTGATAAAGACATGCCTGAAGACTACCACGACGACACGTTAAGAATCGATGAAGCTGGTCGTACAGAATTACTTGTTAGGCATCAGGAAAATGCTTGGATTGCAAATTTAATGACACGCGTTCAGTTAAATAGTTTTCAGACTGTTAAGCAAGAGCTCCCTAGTTTAGAATGGAGATTCCACCCTTATGTCATTGGTAGTAGTGGGGTTGTTTCTGACACACTCGTTCGAGCCGGTTATTTGGATTACGATTATGCCAACTCATTGAAAAATGTTCATGACTACAGCTCAACGAGGTTTGAATTTCGTCAAAATTTCTACAGAGCGATTACACTGGGATCATTAACAATCACCCCTAATACCGGAATCATTGCGATGTACTACGGTAACAGTCCTATCAAAAGTTCAGAAAATTTACTTGCAGGCCTTTTTTCCGTGACGGCTAATATGCATATGTACAGATTTTTTGGTGATAAAAAACATGTACTCGAACCGTACATCCTCTATCGCTACTATACTTCACCAACTGTTAATCCCGACGAGCATTTCATATTTGATATTGAAGATGGCTGGTTTCGCCTTAACACTGTACGTTTTGGATTTAATAACAACGTGTACTATAAGAGTTGTATCAGCAACTGTGTCCATCGCTATCTGCAATTTGATATTTATGGCAATGCATTCATTGATACTGATACTGTTCCGGAAGTTTTACAAAAAGTTTGTTGTGACTTAACCTTGAATACTTACCGAGACCTAAAACACATCTTTACGACTGCATGGAATTTTCAAAATAACCAGCTTGATCACTTCAATTATCGACTAGAGTGGACTGTTAGTGCAAACCTGGCCATTGCTACAGAATTTCGCCACAGAGGCCCCTTTGACTGGAGAAAAGCAGATTATAGCAATTACATCTTAGACTCCTATAGAACAAACAGCGAATTGCGTACTTCGGCATTATCTGACAGAAGAGATACACTGCTTTTTCATACTTATTACCGCTTTCACCCCTACTGGGTATTTGAATTTGAAATGCGTAAAGGATGGAATAGGAGGTCTGAACCCGATTATTTAGAGTATCAAACCGACTTAACAACTAATTTAGGATCTGCTTGGAATTTAAGGTTTTCTTATCAGCATAGAGAAAACGATCAACGTGTAGCTTTGTATTTCACCTTAGGCGCGAAACGTCCTAATCGAACAGCCTGTTGTCCTCCACCCTGTGTAGAATTCTAATACCAATTTGCATCTAAACTGAGTCATAAAAAATTCAACAGTATTTCATTCAGTATATATTTGGATTACTACTAGCCTGAGTGAAAGCTTCATCAAAATAGCGGAAATACTCTTTAACTTTGATATTTGTAATTTTTTCAGGCCATACCCAACGCACAAATAACTCTGCTAAAATTTCTTCGGGGTGTACAGTATAATCTACACCAAATTCCTCAGCAAGATTCGGAGGAGATTTGAGATATTGATATCCTCCATTTTCAGCAACTAACTGCCAATCACCTTCCAGATCCGTTTCAACGATAAACCAGCGAACCTCCCAGAAATCAGGAAGAGGCAAACTGCCTTCCTTTCGCTTAATTTTTCCATCAAAAGTACATTTACTTTCGTCAATTAGAGTGATCGGCATAGCCCATCGATCACCACATTTTCTCCTTACATTATATGGCAAGTCGCTGTTATAATACTGCCGGTTTTTAACTTCCTCGGGCAGGTTTGGATCACAATGAAAGAACCCTATTTTCTCGTAAAGCTCTTCTTGTAGCTCAGGATTATGCCTACTTAGAACATGATAGAATTCATGAGTGAGGTGTTTTATGAACTCAAACTTATATTTCTTGGATATTTTCTGAGCAATATTGAAAATCCAAAGCTTGTAAGGCCCACCAGCATCGGAAATAATAAAAATGGAGTTACCTTTCGTATAATGTCCTATATGACCATTTTGACTACCATCAGTTAAATAAAAACGCAGATGCTGCATCTCGTCATCCAATATGACTCCCAACTGTTCAAGCCTATTGCTCAAAGTCTCAGATGCAGATAAAAATACATTTTCATAGAAACTCCACTTGCTAAAACTTCGTTTAAACAGCATTTTGAGTTTAGCTTCATCAATTGCCCCCTCTTTTTGTCTAAGGATAATACGTTTTAATAGCTCTGAGCACTCAGAATAAGGTTTTATTTGTTCATAAACGAGGCCTGGATCTTTTGGGTCACATAAAGTAACTCTTTGTATTCTCCCTGAAATTTTATAACATTTCCCTTCCGGTTCTTGAGGCAACATAAGGCTGTATGCTGAAATTGTCATAAGTGCTCCCATTACATATTTTCAAAATGTTAATAGAACTTACTTATATAAACTTATCTCGTCAAGCTTCAATTTGAAGGTTAAACTGAATGTAAACTACCATGATATGAAACATATAATTTAATTCATCCCTTAATCACGATTCTTTATTTCTTCTTTTTTTTTTATAGAATTTCGCATATGATCTGCCCTTGGCAATTGAATGTTGGACCTATATAGTTTAGTTGGAGTTTTTATGGATTTACTCATTATTGGTGTTGGATATGTTGGTTTAGTTACAGGGTGTTGTATGGCTGAAATGGGCCACAATGTAACCTGTTTGGACATTGACCAAAAAAAAATCGATGAACTTAAACAGGGACACGTTCCATTCTATGAGTCGGGACTTGAAGGGCTTGTTCAGCGAAATGTTAGTGCCAACAGACTTCACTTTACAACTCAGTATAAAGAAGCGGTTGCTAGCAGCGAAGTTTGCTTCATCTGTGTTGATACCCCTACTGGTGATACGGGCCATGCAAACTTAAAATATGTCGAAGGGGTAGCTCGAGCGATCGCCGAGAATATGGATAGTTATAAAATTGTCGTGAATAAATCTACCGTCCCCGTTGGAACAGCAGAAGTTGTCAGAAAAATTATCGCTGAAACTCTCAAATCCCGAGAAGTTAACGTTTCCTTCGATGTAGTATCAAACCCTGAGTTTCTTGCCGAGGGCAACGCTGTTGCTGACTGCATGAAGCCCGATCGTGTTATCCTCGGTATTGACAATGAGGACGTTGGAAAAAAAATGCACGATATCTACTCCCCTTTTATGCTAAGTCACGATCGTGTTATTACTATGGATATTCCTTCAGCGGAGATGACAAAGTATGCTGCAAATATCATGCTTGCTTCGAGGGTATCCCTAATGAATGAATTAGCTGGTCTTTGTGAGACTGTCGGTGCGAATATCGACTTTGTTCGCGTGGGTATTGGTTCCGACAATCGAATTGGCTATAAATTTATTTACCCAGGACTAGGTTTTGGAGGCTCCTGCCTTCCTAAAGATTTACGAGCACTGCAGGCTTTAGCAAAAGATAACAAATATGAAACTCCCCTTTTAGCTGCTATCGAAGAAGTTAACCACCGACAAAAACGTTCGTTAGGTAAAAAAGTAATCGACTACTTCACATCTCGGAATTCCCCTTCAGGAAAAACAGTGGGAGTGTTGGGGTTATCGTTTAAACCCGACACCGACGATATGCGAGAAGCTCCCTCTTTAATTTTGATAGATCAACTGTTGGAAGCTGGGTGTAAGGTTCGTGTATTTGATCCAATCGCAATGGATAAGGCAAGAGATATCATTGGTAGCAATCCCAATATCACATGGTGTGCTAATGAAAAAGAAGTAGCCCTAGGTGCCCACGCAATTGTTTTGGTTACAGAGTGGAAACAATTTAGACTTTTAAATTTAAAAGAATTATTAGCTAATATGGTCGGACATGCATTTTTTGATGGTAGAAACCAGTACTCACCGCAAAAAATGCAAGAAGTTGGATTCGATTATTTTAGTATTGGAAAAAGCCCTGTGTTTCAACCAGAGGAAACAACAATCTACTGAGAGTAATTATGAGTGTACAGTCCTATTTGCAAGACAAGAGTAAAGTAATAGACACGTATCTTGAAAGTTTATTTACTCAGGGAGAAGTTCCTCAACAAAATTTATATCATGCAGCCAAATACTCCTTACTAGCTGGGGGAAAGCGCCTTCGACCAGCACTTGCTATCGCTACCGCAGAGGCATTTGGATGTGATGAAAGCAAGGTTTTGCGAACTGCATGTGCAATAGAAATGATTCACACTTATTCTTTGATCCACGATGATTTACCATGTATGGATGATGACGATTTCCGTCGTGGAAAACCCACATTGCATAAAGTATTTCCTGAATCTCATGCGGTATTAGCGGGCGATTTTCTTCTCACACATGCGTTTCATCTTGTTGCCAGTGATCCCCATTTAAGTGATTCTCAAAAAGTCAGCTTAATTAGTTTACTTTCAAGTAGCGCTGGTGATGTAGGAATGATTGGTGGTCAAATTATGGATATCGAAGCTGAAGGTAAAGCTGTCGATCTGAAAACATTAGAGACCATCCATTCTAATAAAACTGGAGCTATGATCACTGCTAGTATAGAGACTGGGGCCATTATTGCTGGTATTGAAGATAAATATATCAAACAATTACGCGAATTTGGCCAAAATATTGGACTAGCATTTCAAGTGATTGACGATATTTTAGATGTAACGTCTTCCCAAGAAGAACTTGGAAAGACCTCTGCCTCTGATATCATCAACAACAAATCGACGTATGTTTCTCTTATGGGCGTTGACGAGGCTCGTCAAAAGGCTCAAGACCTTCTCATTTCAGCAAAGGGGATCTTAGAAGAACTCCCCTTGCAAACAGCATATTTGAATGACATTGCTGATTACGTGGTTTCTCGCTCTCACTAAAACCCAAACCGTTTACTACGAAGTGTTTCAGCGGTAATTGCAACAGACCTGACGCATCAAAACAACTCCAATAGGCACTTTCTTCGAAAATCAGGTTAAAAGGTAACTTAGACAAATTATCAAGATCGAACACAAAGTTAGAGGCAAAAAGAATGGTTATCAAGCGTAATTTCCAATTTAATTCAGTAGAATCTTAAGCTAAGATATTGAAGTTTCATGAAGATCAATTTAAAACTTTTGAACAAGATAATCAGGATAGCCTACGGCTGCAGGATAGGTATTTTTTGGAACATAGCGTCTTTGTCACCCTAATTATTATCGTGTCGCCGTAGGCGATCCTGCCTATCTTGATCAATAATTTTTAAATCTCATAGTTCAACCTGCTTTGTCTTCAGTTACGAAATTCTAATCGAAGAACCGCACTAATTAGCTGAAGTCAGGAAAACAAATCCACCGGGCATCAATCGTCAAATGCCTCAGTGGGTAATTTTGATTGAGTTAATGTTGGTCAGTTAAAACCCGGTTTGTGTCCAAATCTCTTACCTATGCACCACTTAAATGCACGAGATTGAGGTGAAAAGATTGAAAAGTGGGCCGGTAGGCCCAGTTGAAATCTTTTCGCTTCAAGATTGTGTAT
>JAYZJO010000056.1:0-3285 GCA_036164375.1 Chlamydiota bacterium
AAGAAACTGAAAATCAAGCAATCTTTTTCATTTCCAATTCGGGTGATAAATTTTGACTCAACGAGTTTACATATCTGTTCGGGCTTCCGGTGTGCTTCCAAAGACGAGGAAATCCAGTGAGGGTGCAGAGAAAGATAAAGTGAGATAGTACAAAAATATAAACACATCTTTTCCACAGATTTTTTCTTTGAGTCATGAACCGTGTAAAGCCAAAGACAATTGAAATTTGATTGTGAGCGTTTAGACAAGGCCATCTAGAGTGACATATATCACATTTACCCTTGCAACAGCTAAGGAAAAGTGAGAGGATAGGCAGTACGGATACCTAGAAACCACTGAGGCCCACCCACTTTGCGTATTAATTAAGCAGCATGCATTCACTTTTTGAAAACATCCATACTTTTTAGGACATGCATCCACTCAAAACCAATAAAATAATATCAAAGAGTAGTAAAATAACATAGCGATCCCATGATTGCATAGTGAATTAATGTCTAAAAGAGCGTGTAGGTGATGAGAGTACAATATATGAACTCATATGACTGTGAGGTTAGTGTGGGTTCAGGTGAAAAAGACCTAGCAAGGGCATAAGTGCCTTGTAAAATTGCTGAAGTACGCCTGCTTGCAAAAATCCGTTCTCTTACTGAACTCTTTCGTTCAGCGACGGCCGCTGGAGGGCAGGAATCGCAAGCGTACGCCGGACTAAGGGATTCAGCGGCCTCAGCTGTTCCCTGCAAATAATAAAGAAAGACGGGTGGAATTGTTTGAAATTTGTTTTCATGATATTGGTATTTCATAATGCGATGGTACTTAATTAAATTTGCTATCAAAAATTTTACGCAAAGATGCTTCTTTTCGAAACATTTCAACGAGATTGTATTTTGTTCCATATTTGAACTTCGATATTGTCATTTTTGCTACTAATATGGCATGATTGTATAACTTAAGATCTTTCTGGCTGAGTGTTTGGTGTGAGACTATTCCAAGAAGAACATTTTCAGCATTAAGCCTACATCGATGAGAGGTTTCAGTCTCTACAAGTCTTTCTACTTCTTTCCAGAGTTCTTGTACCTCCCTACATTCATAGAAAAAATGTTCAATGTAATCTACTTCTAAGCATGAGGGACATTTGTTTGTTTCTCTCAATCCCATTTTCTGTAAGAGGATAGCTGTCGGATATATGTTGCTGACAATTTTCCAATGCAAAGTTCTAAGACGGGTTTCTTTGGTTGAGTTAATTGCTACTAGCCAGTGACCTTCAGTGATTTGAGTGTTGAATTTTCTGTTCCATATACTCGTAGCGTGTGGTTCTGTATCTTCATGCAATAGGCTTCTAAAGCCCTTGGCCTTTAAGTTGCCTAGTTCTGTATCCCTGAAACGAGGTGTATGGTCATCTGGATTTCCAGGAGTTTGTAAAACACGTTTTGATATGGCTGCTTTTAATATGTTATAGTCAAGAAATGCTCGAGGATAGGATCCCCACTTTTGCTCATATTCCTGAAATGTCATAAATAAGTTATTCTGATCTAAAACGTCGCCGACATGCAAGATACCTTTGGAAATGCATGATGGTATGTGTAATACGTTTTGTCCTATTCTTATCTTTGGATTGTTGAAGAGTGGATCTTCTGGTAGAATAAAATTATTTATTGGATTGTTGTGATTGAGTTTTAACCATGTTGTCAACACTCGTTTCCAAAACTCATTTTTAACATTCTCCAGCCCTTTCAACTCTTTCAGTGTAATACCAGCTTTGAAAATGTTGATGCCCCCAACTTTTTTTAGAAGTGTATTAGGGATATTTTTCCAACTAGCATCATCATTGATAAGTAAATTTTCAGCCCATTGAAGGATAAATGAATCTTGATATTCTTGAATATTTATCATGTGTAGGCCACCTCGACTATACGAATTGTACATCGTTTGTCTCCTTACTTTTTCAAATGCCCTCCTGTTCGAAAATTTCTTTTTCCATAAGAATCTGAAAAAAATTCTATTTATTCTTGTAAGTACTTCGTCGTTTAACCCAATGCTTTGCATGACATAAATGAATTTAGAGAGGCCAAATGCCTTTAGAAGAGTGATTTTCCCCAAAATACTGGGATTTCTTCGTGACCACCTTCCACACATTTTCTCGAGGTCTTCTATTCTCTGCTCCCAATTTTCTTTAATATTTGACGCTGATTTCTTTGAGCTGAAATAAACACCTACTATTTTGACTTTTTCCTCAAATCGTATATCAAACTGTTGAGTACCGTAGTAGTGACAATTGTTACTTAAACACATTGCGATAGACTTGTTTTTGTTGAGCTCTAGTCCAGAAAAATATGAGAATAGTTTTATTTTGGACAGTATTTCCCGAAAGTCTATCAGATCTTTCAGAAGAAGTGTCGTGTCATCAGCAAATTGGAGAATCTTACTTGAAATAGTGCCATTTGAAATCGATATGCCTTTTATATTTGGGTCGTTACGAATATTACATGCAAAGAGTTCAACGGTTAAGATAAAACGTAAAGGAGAAATGGGACATCCCTGCCTAACTCCTCTTTTTAACTCAAATTCCCTTGAAATATTACCCCCGTTGCTAACACAAGACACTCTTTTATGCAAAAGAGTTTCAATCCATCTAATAAAATTGTCACCAATTCTGAATGTCTTTGCCGCCGTAATAATACTTTTAGTAGTTATTGTATCGAAACATTTTTTATAATCCACAGACAAAAGTATACTGTGTGCGTTATGGTCCCTTTGGTGTTCAATGATGTCATCGAGTTCTCGGATCATAGTACAGATGTTTCTCCCTTTAACAAAACCATGTTGATTTTGATGGATCAATTTGTTTAAGACATTTTTCAGACGATTGGAAAGTGTTTTTGACAATATCTTGTAGTCAGTATTTGTAAGTGAGATTGGTCTCCAGTTTTCCAATTCATCTCTTGATAGATCTTTACCTTTGTGTAAGAGTTTAATGATTCCCTGACGTTGAGTAGGGGACAAGATTTTCTGTTCATAACTGTAATTGAAACTTTTCATTAGATAAAAGCTAACGTCCGGCCAAAATATTTTGTAAAATTCCGCCGGAATGCCATCTGGTCCGGGCGCTGATCCATTGTTAAGAGATTTTACTGCTATGTAAATTTCGTCTTCATCCAAATCTAAATCAAGAACGTCACTATCTTCTGTGCTAAGATAAATTAAGTTTGGGTTGTCTGTAAAAATGTTTTCACCGTCTTGTGTATTTTGAGCTGATAAATCCTTTTCATCATACAAATTTCATAGAATTCA
>JAYZJO010000057.1:0-50196 GCA_036164375.1 Chlamydiota bacterium
GAAATTATTAGCTTTGATGAAGCTAGCAAAATAACAAATGCCGGTATTGCTTCTGTTGGTCACAATTGTAAAAATTTGCGATTTATACAAAATGGTTATCCCAATAAAATAGAAAAAACAGAAATTGATGCGTTAGTTAAAAGTTTCCCTCGTCCAAAGGCTCCGGAATTAAGTCGTGACGGTCTAACACTTTCTACTAAGGCTCCAGAATTAAATCATGACGGCCCAGCAGCCTTTACCAAGGCCGCGCTATGTCACATTCTATAATTAGAGTAATTTAAATCCCGTTTATCTCCAAATCTCTTACTTATTTGCAGCGGCACTTTTACTTGTTTGAATTGATCAGAAGTGTCAAATCTGTTATGAGCTATGGGTATATCGAAAAGTATAATAGCGTGACGTTGCCCCTTTTTCATGTAGTATTTATATGTGAAGGGGTCTAGTCATGTTTTATTTAATTTTTTAAATCGTAATGGTAAATAGACTTAGAATATGATGATTGATGAAGTTTCCTTTGGGATTATTCCTGTTCAGAAAAAAGAGGGCGCCTGGAATGTTTTACTCGTTAAACAGCATTCCGGTGACCACTGGGGATTTCCAAAAGGGAAGCCTGAAATTGAAGAAAACCCTAGAGATGCAGCCGTCCGAGAGTTAAAAGAAGAGACAGGCCTCGAAATCGCAAACTATCTTACTCCTCGTGAGTTTATAGAGACCTATCAGTTTTTAAGAGATGGTGAAAATGTTGATAAAAAAGTGACCTATTATCTAGCGCAAGTAAAGGGAGAAGTTGTTTTGCAGTTAGAAGAGATTTCTGGGTGTAAGTGGGTTCCTCTATCTGAAGCTTCTTCGCACATTACATACGCAGAGTCAAAACGGGTTTGTCAACAGGTGCTCAAGTTTATTGATAATCTAATGTAGGGATGATGTTTAAAAAATTAGAATGGTATAAACATAAATGCGATAAAATGCTCAACCATGAAGACACTCTTCTGGGGCAGTGCTACGCTCTTTTTATGGCTGCATTAGTGCTCATTATCTGTGGGAATTTTGTTGCGGAAACCTATATTAAGTCCCCAAATATCTTTCAAGCACTTATAACAATTGATCGATTGATCACATTTATGTTTTTAATCGATTACTTACTGAGGTTCTGGGTAAAAAATTTTTCAATTCGTTACTTGTTTACCCCTATGGCTCTTATTGATCTAGTGACGATTATACCCATCTTTTTACCGAGAACACAGTTGCAGTTTGTACGAGTTTTAAGAGTATTTCGAATATTAAGGCTTTTGAGAGTATTTCGTAAAAATGGGATTATTTTTATTAAGTATACAGAGTTTCATCTAAGGGTCCTTCGCATTCTTTTCACTATATTTTGCCTTGTATTTATTTCATCAGGACTCATTTACGAAATAGAAAGTAGCCGTTCGCCAGAAACGTTTGCAACATTTTTCGATGCAGTATATTTTTCTATCGTTACACTTACAACCGTCGGGTATGGTGATATTATCCCTGTTTCAACCCAAGGGCGGCTTATTACGGTGATTATTATCATGACGGGGGTTTTGTTGATTCCTTGGCAATTTATGACTCTTGCCCGTTATCTCGTAGGGGATATTAATAAACTAGAATGTCCTTGTTCTAAGTGTGGACTCTCTGTGCATGATGTGGATGCTAGTCACTGTAAAAATTGTGGTAAAATACTAGCTATAAGAGATTTAGAGGGGTGAGGGTCTTTTGTGTTGTCTAAGCGGCGACAGGGATATCTCTTAAAAACTTTTGAGGAAGTTTCAAGATTTTAAAGCTATTATTTAGTCAGGTCATTTTGAATGACTATTGAAGATCCACTCAGTAGGGAGTTTCTCTTTCCGTTAGTTGATTTTGGCTCGATGTTAATGTTTCTCATCCCTAGCTTACTAAGTAAGCCTTTCAGTTCGCTGTAAAATGATTGATCATTTTTTGATGAACTTGTTGTTTTCTCCGCAATACTTAGATCAATTTTTGATTCTGGCACTTTATTATCAGTTGCTAGATCCTTATCCTCTTCATGATCTTCGATTAACTTGAGATTGTCGACTCCATCAATATCGTCAGGATTATCGATAGGCTGTGGTAAGATCTCTTCCTCGTCATCTTCTTCATCATCGAGTTCATTGATTGGAATCTCTTTTTCAAGGTCATCTTCATCATTACTTTGTGCTTTTTCAATAATAGAACCAGCCTCTTCGTTGAGCTTAAGAATATCATTTTCATTTGTTTCAAGTTCATTGTATGGCTGAGGTAAGGAGTTTTCAGTATCGAGGTCAATATGGTTAGCTTGTGGTTTAGACTCTAAAGTAGTTTCAATTACTTTGTTTTTCTGAGAATTCTCCTGTACCTGCGGTGATGCATTCTTTGGCTCATCAGAAATCGTGTCGGTAACGAAATTAAATTTATTTTCGTAAGTTTTTTCTTTCGGATGCTCTTCATCAATGGTTGTGGGGTCATATTTTTTTTCGCGCTCGATTTCATTATCTATTTCAGCTAGAGCAAGCATGTTTACCTCAGATTGATGACCTAATTGAGGTTCAGGGTCCTTTTCATCGTATGCAATAACCTTAAACTTATTTTCGTAGTCAAAACGTAACTCTGGAAGTTCATCTTCATCAATTATAGGGAGTTCAAATTTAAAGAATGACTGCGATGTATTATCTGTTAGCTGAGTGTCTCTTTCCTTTTCATTGCTGTTAACTTCTAAAGGTTTGGTTAGCATGTAGTTTTCATCACCAATCACTTCGGCAATATAATCAAACTTATTGGAATAGTCATATGCAAAATTTTCACTATCATCAGAGGTGAAGTGAAGCTTCTTCTTCGAATCATCCCCCTTTTTAGTGTATGTCTGCATAAACTTTTTTAACTTCTTGTGTTGCTTTTCTACGACAGCTTCAGTTTTTTTGAGATCTTTAAAGTCAAAAATCGCAAACTCTTGACTCTGAGAGTGATCATTTTTCATAGTATCAATCACTGTCCAAGGTGGAGCGGTAAAGGGCTTGTAGTTGTTGTTATTGCGTGTAACAAATTCAGAGTTAGTAAACTGAAGAGGGGAACCTATAGCGTTACCTAGCTGCTCTAGGGCAATTTCGGCATTAGCATATGCTTTTAGAGCGTTGACTTCCGCAGCAATTATTTCAATTTGAGAGTCTGTTGTACTTTCAAATTCTTTGCCTTTCGATTTTTCCGATAATTTCGCTTTTAACTCATATGACTCTCTTGCTACCTTGTACTGCTCAATAGCCTCTAGGACGTTTAAGTATGAAAGGTTAACTTGTGCTAGGACACCCATCGACATTGATAGTAAGATCTGCCTATCAAGAAGATTCATGTACTTACTTTTTGAAAGTCTTTTTTGTTTTGAAGGAAGTGATAGTAATTCATAAGAAGTACGAACACCAATCGTTAACCAGCTATTGTAGGTTTGGTTTCTGTTCTCATCATTAAGAGTGTTCAAAGAAAGGGGAATATCAGGGTGCATATAGAGAATGTTTGTTCTAACATCATCAGGTTTTAAAGTTACCTGAGCGCCTACTGTTTTTAACTCAGGTCTATTGCGAAGAGCTTGATTTTCAAATTCTCTGAGGGGTTTTGTATTAATTTCTAAGCGTCCAAGTTCTAGGCTTTCTAAAGGAATGACTTGACGTGTATTTGCTCCCATTAAACTCATCAACTCAGCTATGGAGCTTCGGTACTCCATTTCGTAGTTGTTAGCCTGCATTTTTACTGTGAATAGTCGGTCTTTGTTGAGGAGTCCTTTAAGGTTAAGAGCAGAATCGTTATCTATTCCTTGTTTCTTTAGATTTTTTACTAGTTTTTTGTACTTATCATACGCTTGTTTTGCTACTACCGTCCGGTAATAAGCTTCCGTGATATCTAGGACTAAATTTTGTTTCATTCGCAAGTTTTGTCGCTGTAGGAGTAACGGGTTGTTTTTTCGGCCATGCGACTGGTAATACGAAAGCCCAAAATCTAATACATTGCAAATGGCTTCTCTATCATTTTGTATATTAGGTTGTGTCGTAGAAGTTGAAGCTCTGATTTTTTTGTGACTGTAATTTTGAGCTATGTCAGCTTCTATTTCTGGGAGTATTTGAAAAGCTATTGCGCGAGCTTCTTCGCACGGGAGCGTAGATTGAAGGTTTTGGATACATAAATCGTGGTTGTTTTTCAGGGCTACATTTATCACTTCATCCAAGGAGTAGGGATGAGACGAAGATAAAGTCACATTTTTATCCAGCTGCTTCCAGCTCCTTTTTGAGTTGATATCGTGCATTCTATCGTAATGGTTACAGGGGAGTCGAGGGCTTGCCCCAGTAAAGATGGAACTAGCAATTGCTATTAATAGGATTGTTGATCTCTTAAGCATGGTGACCACCACAGGTTAAGGTGAAAAAAAATGCTGGTCTCACAAAGTATATCTAAGAACAATCCATATAAAATAGAAACTTTCGGCGCAAGTTATTATTTTAAGTAGCATTCCATTTTATTTAACAAATAGAACAGTTAGTGTGAGTTGATAAACTTATTGATCAATCCATATAATACAGTGAATTTTCCCACGGCGTGGGATTTCGTTAGTCCACCACGGAAAAGGTGGTAAGGTTTCACGATAGAAACGTTTTTTTGCCATAGTGTTAAAGCTGTGTCAGCCGGGTGGCCAATCATGCTACCGAAAAAACCGGTAAAATAACAGGCTGTCACCATAACAGCAGTTTTATCGCCATAACGTTTTTTCATGGTTTGGCTGACAGGTTCACTCACCCTCAATGAAAATAAAAAACTGATTTCGCGAGTGACTATTGCGCCGACTTGTTTAGCAGAGAGCAGCCTGATTGACTGCGATACACTACGCCCCAGTGTCTGACCATTAAGCACTGCCAAAAATGGAGAGGAGATAATTCCCACTGCCACCGTGCTGCTAAGCATGGAAGTAAATGTTGGATCTCCCTCAGAAATACGACCTTCGATCAGTCTCTGTACTGTTACTTGCGTTCCTACAGTTGCTCCTATCGTCGGTGCTGCTCTGCAGCCATGTACTAATCCCTGCATCCAGTGGATTTTTGGAGGAGTGTTACCTAGTTGTAAGTGGGATTTTTTTATAAAATCTCTAAAAACAGGGATGATACTGATACTTGCAGTGGCTGGCGGTGTGGTGTAGGGGATTACACTTTGCCAGCTCGAAAAGTAAGAGTCTCTACATTCGTTAATCATGACAAACCTCCTTGTTGAGGTTTAGTGGAGTCTAACGCTAGACTCCTTAATTTGCCATAATAGATGATTTTATGAGATCAACTCATTTGAAGAAAGATAAACTTCTCGACCCATTCGATTTTCCAGGTGATCCATAGCCTCTAGTTCGACGGTTTTTTAACTCTTCGGGGAATTCAAAGTCTTCGGGTAGGGCTTTGAAGAGCTCATTTAGATTTAGCATGAATAATAACTTCAATGTTATTGCGTAGAATCGATTCTTGATTACCATTAAAAAACTACTGATCATGGTGATGTTCCTTTTTTTTATTTTAATTTATTATTGTTTGAATAATGTTGTAACATAAGTTTTTGCTATTAGTATACTGTTAATTGTGCTTATGAAGATTCAATACATTTAATCAAGCATTGCTTATGACTAGGAAAAAGTTGAATTTTTTTTATATAATATTTGTGTTTAACCTTAAAGATAACTTGAGTATTATGGGTACGAATTAAAAAATTTGTGCTGTATGAATGATAGTCGTACTAACTGAAAAACCATCTGTAGGAAGAGATCTCTCAAGAATTCTTGGTGCCACCAAGCGTAAAGAGGGGTACATGGAGGGGAATGGCTATGTCATTACCTGGGCTTTCGGCCATCTTATTGAACTCGTAGAGCCCGATGCTTATGATCCAGCATATAAAAGCTGGAACCTTCAACACCTCCCCATTGTTCCCGAAAAATTTAAGCTGAAGGTTTCATCCGGAAAAGGAATTAAAGCACAATTTGCGATCGTAAAAAAACTTCTTAAATCGGCAGATTCCATTATTTGTGCTACTGACGCAGGTAGAGAAGGCGAGTTGATTTTTCGTTATATTCAACAAATGAGTTCATGCAAAAGTATACCGTCAAAACGTCTGTGGATTAGTAGTTTAACGGACTCTGCAATTCGAGAGGGGTTTAACAATCTACAGCCTCTTTCTAATTACGACAATTTAGCAGCAGCAGCCACGTGCCGCTCCCAGGCAGACTGGATCGTTGGACTTAATGCCACTCGAGGATATACAGTTAAACACAGCCATGGTCGCGGTGTATTTAGCGTGGGTAGAGTCCAGACCCCTGTTTTAGCGATGATCGTTAAACGAGATCAGGAAATCCGTAACTTTAAACCTGAAGATTATTGGGAGTTGTGGACAAAATACAGAGAGGTCAAGTTTAAGCATAAAAAAGATCGATTTACCAAAAAAAATGATGCTGAAAGTATTTTTGATAAGGTGAAGCTATCGCAGTTTGAAATTACAAAGATCCATGAAAAAAAATCGTCTCAGCCTCCACCGCAATTGTTTGATCTAACCGAACTTCAAAGAACCATGAATCGGTTACATGGGTTTTCAGCAACGAAGACACTCGGCCTCTGCCAGGGTCTCTACGAAAAAAAAATTGTCACATACCCCAGAACAGATAGTCGCTACCTTTCGACAGACCTTTACCCTACTTGTAAGAATGTATTGGTGAAATTGACGAACTTGTTTCCTCAAGAGGTTTCAGCTCTGGATGTTAGTAATCTATCTAAGCCTAAAAAAGTTTTTAATACAGCTAAAGTTAGCGATCACCATGCAATAATCCCTACCGGTCAGTTTTCATCGAACCTTGATCGTGATGAAAATTTCGTTTTTCGTGCCATTGCTATGCGCTTTATTGCCGTTTTTTATCCAAACTGTGACAAATTACACACAACAGTAAATGGTAAGGCTGAGCGGGAGGAGTTTGTTGCCAAAGGGACGCGTATTGTTTCTCCTGGATGGTATAGCTTATACCAGTCGGAAAAAAATAGCGACGAACAGATTTTACCAGAATTCATAGTGGGTGAGCAGGGGAGTCATCAACCAGAAATAAAGTCATGTAAAACTAAACCTCCGGCTCACTACACAGAAGCAACACTCTTAACAGCTATGGAAACGGCAGGGAAAACTGTCGATGATGATGAACTCAAAGAAGCAATGAAGGAAAAGGGGCTAGGTACACCTGCTACTCGAGCTGCTATCATAGAAACTCTAATAAAAAGAGACTACATCAGCAAAGATAAAAAAAGGATACTCTCAACTTCAAAAGGTGAAGATTTGATTGCTTTACTTGTCAATCAGTCAACTTTAACCTCTCCTGAAATGACCGCAGAATGGGAGTATCGGCTGAAACAGATTGAAAAAGGGGAATGTTCGGCAGGTGACTTTATGCAGCAGGTACGAAAATTTACATCTTCGATCATTGACAAGTTGCAGAGTCATTCCGAAATCGATGCTAACAATTTAGGGAAGTGTCCGCTTTGCTCTTCACCTGTCATTAAAGGAAATACCGGTTATGGGTGCTCCGACTGGAAAAGTGGTTGCGTATTTAGATTTCACTCTGAACAGTTTGGAACAAAACTTGAAGATAAAGATGTACCTATTCTTTTGGCTAGAAGGCGCTTGACCTATCCCCGTAAATTAATTGATACGAATCAAAATGAGGTACGTGGATACATCACTATCGAAGATAACGGGCAACTTGGAATGATGACCTGTGATCAGAAAATGATTAAAGACTCGATTGGTAATTGTCCTCAATGTAGTGGATCGATTATCGATAAATTTAAGTGTTATGCCTGCGCGGATTGTGACTTTGTGATATGGAAAAAAATTGCAGGAAAACAAATTTCTGTTCCCTTGGCTCAGGTACTTCTGGGAAAAGGAAAATCGCAAACGCTTAAAGGGTTTAAGTCTAAGGCTGGAAAAAAGTTTAGTGCAGCTTTAAAGATTGAAGCAGGAAAGGTCGTCTTTGACTTTAACACTTAAGCCTTCAGCCTTGCTGTAGGGGGCTAGATGCCTAGCTTTGATATAAAGTGAACCGGAAGTCCCTTTGTGGTTGTGATAGCTTCAATGAAAAGGATATTTAAATTTTAATAAAAATGCACTTGAGTGTAATGGCAAATTCAAATAGTTCTCAACGATATAACGATATAACGATATAACGATATAACGATAAAAAAATACCCCTCAACTCATTTCACAGTTATCCGTGCATCTGAGTTCTCTTAAATACTTTTTAATTTTTATATCGTTCTCATCGTTGAAAAGTACGACCTTAGAACCTGTCAATCACGCTAGGCAAACGTACTCTAGCAATGATTTGGATATAGATGCTGAGTAAAAATGGTGGCTTTATTTTTAAGTCCGAACTGATTCATCAAAATATCTCAAGTACGGACGTCCTTTGAAGATTAGCTGAATAGGTGTTTTTTTGAGTTTTGATATGAGAGTTTTTGAGGCTGTTTTCTAAAATTCAACATGTTTAGCATTTTGGAGTTACTTTGATCTCATTAGTTTTAGTTCCGACAGTTAACTATTCAACAAGCTTACCGCTGGTCGTATCGATAATAAATCCGATTAAGTATCAGCCAGATATCCTTAAAGAGCAACAATCTTGTCGGTGATTGCGTGGAAGAAGCCTGCTGACCAAACTTCGATGCTGGAGCGGTCCTTAATGAAGCTGAAAATATCTTCTTTAGCTTGACTGATATCCAATTTATCAATTTTTTCATGCAAGAGGAGTTGTAGCTGATCAACAGTAAACGGGCGATCATCTGTGTAATGGCCACTTTGACGCATGCGTTCCTCTAGGTGTTTCATATGCACCGCTGTATTCCTGCCGATAAACCAAACAAAATCATACCAATCTCTGCCTTTTACACGAGTTTTCCAGGAGCGACAAAGCAACGCGTGAAGCTTACCAGCAAATAAGTCGGGTTCCGAAAATGTTTTTACTGAAAATGGAGAGGGCTGTAGAAGGTAGTTGACGGTCGTTTTAAATTCGGGCGGTGGATTTGTATCGACCTCCAATTTGATTTTAAGCTGTTCATCAAAATGGCAGCGTTTTCTTTCTCTTTCTGGAACGTCGATCATGATCATATGTTCGAGTGTGTTCGCCTTTAAAAAGGCTGAGACGATAGCTGAATCGTGGTTTTTAACTTTTTGTGAAAAAGAGATATTGAATCCAAACTGTTGCAATTCTGTCTCTATTGCTTTTTGGTAAGCTAAAATATCAAAACTTTCTTCTGGTTCAAGAAGTGAAAAATCGAGGTCTTCACTAAAACGATTCAGCCCAAATAAGATACGCAAAGCTGTGCCGCCATAAAATGCTGCTTTCTCAAAAAATTTGCTCCGCCAAAGACCTAATAGTGCAAGTTCTTGAATGATTTCTTTCAGCGCATTTTTGTAATCTTGCTGTGTGGTGCAGTCGTAGCGCTTGAGCATTTGGTCGATAGCTTCGCTCATGATAGTTCCTTGATAATTTGATTAAGGATTTTTACCCTTTTATTTTTGTAAATTTCATCAATTTCTTCCATACGCTCACTATTGAATTTAGTCAGCTCTTCTACATCGATGCGAAGATTTTTTGTAAGATGCTCTAGCATTTCTTTTTTACTATGAATATCGCGCTGAAGAGCTAACAAGTCACTAAGAGCTTTTTCTTTGGATGCCATCATGCAGTAACGATGCTCATCCAATTGTATATTTTCCACACCGACAATATATTTTTCGGGATGTATATGCCTATAGGAAAAATGTCCGATTGGCGTTTCAAAGGTTTTAGATTTCTGACTGGTAACACTCGTGACCCACTCGACACGTTCGGGGATGATGTTATGAAACCCTAGCGCAAATTCAAGGGATATATAAGAAGGGCCATAAATTTGGTTTGCCAAAACCTCTAAGCTAATCGGCGACTTTCTATAATTGGGTCCAAAAACATAGATCCCTTTTTTGACACGTAAAATTGCACCGGATTTAATCAGCTGTGTAACTTTATCCCTAGGCTTTTTATAAGAGCTTAAAGCGTTCATTAGCAGCAGGTAGTCAAACTCTTCTATTGGAACTTCGCGGCGAAGCTTGTCAATCATCGTCATTTGCCTTCGGTTCTTCTTATTTATATCCTATCTAAATAAGGATATTTTAGTCTATATTTTCTGCCAGTAAGTCCAATAAATGTGGACATACTGGCTATAATAAGCCATTTTGGTCTTTGTATGTTGGCCAATGAATCTTGAGTTCAAGAAATTCTTCGACTGTTTTACATCGGATAAATGGATTACACTCCTTTTCTAGTGCCAGGGTCGAGCTGGGGCGACAGCCATAGTCGTGGCCAGGCCAAACTGTAGTGTTGAGGGGGAGCTCATCATACACACGATTTAAGCTATCATACTGCAGACGTGAAGTCTCTTCACTTGTAGTGCGGCCAATTTTTCCTACAAAGATGTGGTCTCCAGTCATAGCGATATCGAAATCCGGATTATAAATAACCATGTGATCGGGGTAGTGACCCGGTGTGAAAATAAACTGTAAGGTGAATGATCCAATTTGTAGCTTTTCGTTATCTTTAATGCCGTAATCGTGTTCGATAGTAGATTTATCGTAGATAGCGATTTTTGCGTTAGTTAGCTCTTTTGCTTTGGCATTTCCATTGACATGATCGTGATGACCGTGAGTATTGATGATCCAATCAATGTTCAACTCTTGTTGCTTTGCTCTTTCTATCAGGGCTTCAGGGTTATAAGAAGGATCAATTAACGCAGCAGTTTTAGCATTCCGGTCTCCGAAAAGGTATCCCAAGTTATTGTCACCACCCATATTAATTTGTTCAAAGACTAAACTCATTTACTTAACCTCGTTGAATGAACTTTAGATTTCGAATGTAGCAGAAGTGTGTTTTCTTAAGCCATAGAGTTTTGGGAAAAGGTCAGAACTGGCGCATCAAAACAACCCCAATAGGCACTTTCTGCGAAAATCAGGTGAATAAGCTGCTTTTTTGAGCTTTGAATGAGAGTTTTTTTTGGAACATTCAATACAAGCGTCTTTGTCCCCCTGGATATTATCTTGCCGCCGTAGGCGATCCAGCCTATCTTGATCAATAATTTTTAAATCCCCTAGTTTAAAACTATAGAAACTATCACGATTTAAAATTTTGATGCGTCAGTTCTGGGGAAAAGGTGAAAAAAGGGATTTTTCGTTGACTTTCGATGTGAGAAGCCTTTTATACTAGTTATTCAGTCCAATTGCAGCAGGAATAAATGATTTGGAACGTATCTTATACGAAACAAACTTTCAGGGTATGCACCTTGAGGTCATTCAGAATGGTGATGAGATCAGTTTGCAGTCTGATCGCTCAATCATTCATAGTCGTAAATCTCTTAATCATCCAGAAAAAATAATACAACCTTACCAGCAACAGATGATTGCTGTGTTATCGATGATTGACAAACCTCCGGAAAAAATATTGCATCTCGGTCTTGGTGGGGGATGTATAGCGAGCTATTTACATCAGTTACAGCCTGTTCATCAGGATGTTATTGAAGTCAGCGAGGAGATCGTTGAAATTTCCCATAAATACTTTCATCTTCCAAAGAGTGAATGGATCAATATTTATATTCAAGACGCATCAAATTTACAGTGCATCCATGGAAAGAAGTACGACTTTATCTTTTTAGATCTTTGTGATTCTAATGGTCCTATCCACTATTTTCAAGAAGAGCCATACCTAAGAATGCTGAAAAATCATTTAACCCAAAAGGGTTGGGTTGTAGCAAATTCATGGTCAGAAGAGCATGCCCTACGAAGAGAGCTTAAAACGTGGAAAAAGCTCTTTCAAGAGGTGGACATTAAAGGCATGCCAGGACAAGAGTCTGTGATATTTGCCCAAAACAAATACAGGTATTTTTTTTATTAACGTAGTCGTGGAATTTCTTAATCCTATATTTTATGAGTTAGTCGAAATATTCTAAATCTCAGTTGTTTGTGCGTTTGTGAATAAAAATTCCAAAAAATATTTAACAATGTGATATAGATAAAGTATAGAGGTTTGAAGAATCAGTAAAGATTTATCTTCCTGGTTAAACGCGTAAGGAGACAGCCGTGGAGCCTTTGAATACAATTGGTGAACTCGTTCACCTAATCGATACTAAGTATAAAAAGCAAAATGCTTTTAATTATCAGAATTTTGAAGGAGGATGGGACAGTATCTCCTCTGAAGAATTTGTTCGACAAATCAAGTATTTAGCTCTTGGGCTACAAACCTTGGGACTTAAAAAAGGCGAAATGGTCGGCCTTTTGGCAGCTTCCTCTCCAAGGTGGACCATTGCAGATATTGCTATTATGATTGCCGGTGGTGTGACAGTCCCTCTCTTCGGAAATATTTCCGAAGAAAATTTCGAATTCGAGATTCAACAAACAAACCTGAACTATATTTTTGTTACCGGTGATGAGCAGTGGGAGATGTTTTCCCATCACAAAGATGCATTTGATAACGTCATTACTCTATACGATGAAAAAGTGGACCATAAGGCTTTTTCATTCTCCGAAATAGTTGAACAAGGAAGAGCTTTAGACGAAAAAGATCCTCATCGTTATCAGTCTCTACTAGATGCTATTAAACCTGATGACCTTGCAACAATAGTGTATACAAGTGGAAGTACAGGGGTACCAAAAGGGGCCATGCTGACACATCAAAACTTAATTAGTTTATTACACCAAGACCCCTTTCAGTGGAATGAAGATGACTGTTACTTAAGCGTACTTCCACTAGCGCATATTTTTGCGAGATCCGTAAACTTTATCATGATCACTTGGGGCATACCTATCTACTATATTCGAGATATTAAAACCGTTGGAGAAGTTTGCAAAAACCTCCATCCCACAATCCTTGTGGTTGTTCCTCGAATTTTAGAAAAAATCTACGCTAAATTAAGTGCAAAAGTTGATGAAGCTGGATTCCTTAAAAGAGCTATTGGTCATTGGGCTTTTGATTTAGCCGCAGACGAGAATGACAATAGCCTATATAAAAAAATTATGCACCCTGTTGCTGATAAAATTGTGTACTCGGCCATAAGAGAAGCTCTTGGCGGGAAATTAAGAGTTGTGATCTCTGGTGGTGCACCGTTAAATCCACACCTCTATCATTTCTTTTTAGATATTGGAGTCCCTCTCTTTGAAGGATGGGGATTAACAGAGGCTGCAACTGTCACATGTAATCGGATAAATGACATTAAAATAGGGTCTGTGGGAGTGCCTTTTGAGGGAATGCAAGTGAAGACAAGTCCAGATGGAGAAATTCTCGTCAAAGGCGGACTTGTCATGCAGGGATACTATAAAAATGAAGAGGAAACAAAGGCTGCATTTACAGAAGATGGATGGCTCCGTACTGGCGATAAAGGGCATGTAGACGAGCAGGGTCATGTTGTAATTGAGGGACGCCTAAAAGAACTATTCAAAACTTCTACAGGGGAATATATCGCTCCGGTTCCGATTGAACAAGAGCTCTGTAAAGTTCCTCTAATTGATATGGCTATGGTCGTTGCAGAAGGAAAGAAGTTTGCCTCGGTTTTACTTTTCCCAGATTTTGAAGTGTTGAAAGGGTTGAAAAGGGCACAGAGTAAAGAAGGATTATCAGACGAAGAGTTCCTCAACGGAGAATTTATTAAAAACGAAATGAATAAACTTTTTGAGGGACTTAACTTGCACTTGAATCACTGGGAAGAGATTCATGGTTACAAGTTTATTTCGACTCCACCAACTGTCGAAGGAGGCGAATTAACTCCAACGATGAAAATTAGACGAAGCTTTGTCTTAAGAAAGTACGGTGAATTAATCGACAAAATATATGTAGAGGAGGCCGCATGACGAAGCGGATTGCAGTTATCGATGGGGTTCGCACCCCTTTTTGCAAAGCAAATGGAGTACTAAGAAATATCGAGGCGGATGACTTAGGTGCTATTGTTGTAAAAGAACTTTTAGCTAGAACAGGTATCGACCCCAACAGTGTAGATGAGCTTATTTTTGGTAATGTCTTGCAACCTCCCCATGCGACAAATATAGCGAGGGTTCTAGCTGTTAAGGGGGGGCTGCCGGAACATGTGCCGGCGCTAACAGTTAACAGAAACTGCGCCTCGGGTATGGATGCTATTGCAAACGCATCTAATAAAATATTTCACAATGAAGGGGAAATTTTCATTGTGGGTGGATGTGAATCGATGAGCCATTTTCCAGTAATTTTTAGCAATGATATGCGTGAATGGTTGTTTAACTTTTCCAAAGCAAAAGGCATTAAAGGAAAACTGGGTGCAATTGGAGCATTTCGCCCCAAATTTTTAGCACCTGTTATGCCAAAGATAGCAGACCCTTTATGTGGACTGACAATGGGACAGACTGCAGAAATACTTTCTAGAGATTTTCGTGTTACGCGCGAAGAACAAGATAATTTTGCTCTTAAAAGTCAGCAAAGGGCTGCAGAGGCTAGAAAGAGCGGGCGTTTCTCTGATGAAATTGTACCGATTCCGTTACCTCCAAAATTTGGACAAATGCAAGAACATGACGATGGTCCTCGCGATGGTCAGACAATCGAAGGCCTGAATAAGCTTAAACCTGTCTTTGATAAACTTACTGGTACAGTAACTGCAGGAACATCAAGTCAGGTGACAGATGGTGCGGTCGCTTTGCTTATCATGAGCGAAGAAAAAGCTAAGGAGCTAGGGTATTCGCCTATTGGATACATTACAGAGTATTCGGTTGCGGGGTTAGATCCAAGTCGAATGGGTCTTGGACCGGCTTACGCCACAGCTAAACTTCTTAAAAAGACGGGCGCAAAAATTTCAGACTTTGATCTAATCGAAATTAATGAAGCTTTTGCAGCGCAAGTGCTAGCAGTGATTAAAGCATTGAAATCAGATGAATTCTCGAAAAAAGAACTTGGTTGGGATCATGCTGTAGGTGAGATTGACGAAGAACGCCTCAATGTTAACGGGGGCGCTATCGCTTTAGGGCACCCTTTGGGAGCTTCAGGAGCACGTATCGTTCTCACTCTAATTAAGGAATTACAACGTAGAAATAAAAAAAGAGGCCTTGCAACGCTTTGTGTTGGTGGTGGACAAGGGCAAGCTATGATGGTGGAGGTATAATATGACGTCAGCTCTTCATTTAGAAGTAAGTAATGAGGGAGTAGCAACGCTCACTTTTGACCTCCCAGATGAAAAAATAAACAAATTGTCTCTGGAAGTTATGAATGAGCTAGAGGCAATGCTTCTACAGTTAAAAACGAACACTTCAATAACTGCTCTCCTTATTAAAAGTGCAAAACCAAATATTTTTATTGCTGGAGCCGATTTAAAGGGATTTGAACCAGCGTTTAAGAATCCGACCCTAGGTGAGCAGCTTATTACAAGAGGGCATAAAGTTTTTAACAGCTTAGCGGCTTTACCTTTTCCCACCGTTGCAGTCATTGACGGTGCTTGTTTAGGTGGAGGAACGGAACTTGCCTTAGCGTGTGATTACCGTGTCGTGAGCGATAACGAGAAAACACAGATTAGCCTTCCCGAAGTTACTCTCGGAATTTTTCCTGGTTGGGGAGGGACTCAACGCTTACCACGGTTAGTAGGTATAGAGCAAGCTTTAAACATGATTCTTACAGGGAAGACTATCGACGCGAAAAAAGCTTTTAAGATTAAGTTTGCTGATGCAATTTTACCAAAAGAATTTCTCGATGATCAATTAAGTTTATTTATTAGTAAAATAACGACAGATAGTGGAAAAAAATCGATTCTTAAGCATAGAAAATTAAGCGGGTTTCACTACACTCTAATGGAAAAAAATCCTATTGGAAGAAGCTTGCTATTTCATTTTGCTCATAAAAATGTCATGAAAAAAACAAAAGGGCTTTATCAAGATCCCCTTCTAGCACTGAATTTGATTAAGCACACGTACGACAAAAAGCTAGAAAAAGGACTGCAAATCGAAATCGATACCTTTATCAAAGCGATTCCAAAAGAATTTAAAAATGCGATCAACCTAATTAATTTATTCTTCGCTAACGAAGAACTAAAAAAGAATCCAGGAATAGAACTAAACGTTGAAGGTGCTCCCATCCATAGAGGAGCAGTGATCGGTGCCGGAACTATGGGGGCAGGGATAGCATGGCTTTTTAGCTACCGCGATATTCCCGTGAGGCTTAAAGATGTTAGCTGGGAATGTATTGGAAAAGGCTACGCCGCTGCACGGGGAATTTACAAAACTCTCTTGAAAATACGAAAAATTAAGCCTTATCAGATAGATAAGAAATTCCAATACATTAGTGGGACAATCGATTACTCGGGATTCCAAACTGCAGATATCGTGATTGAAGCAGCAACTGAAAATTTAGAACTTAAACATAAAATCTTCGCTGAAATTGAAGATGTTATCAGACCCGATGCGGTAATAGCTTCCAACACGTCGTCACTTCCTATTTCTGAAATGTCAAAACACATGAAACATCCTGAACGGTTTCTAGGGATGCACTTTTTTAATCCCCCTAATCGTATGCCTCTCGTTGAAATTGTTGCCGGTGAACATACTTCTCAAAAAGCGATTGCTACAGCAGTTGAGCTATGTAGAAAGTTTAAAAAAACTCCACTTATCGTTAAGGATTGTGCAGGTTTCCTTGTGAACCGAATTTTCGCCATGGCAGCTAATGAGTCGTCGTGGATGCTTCAAGAAGGTGTTGATATGCAGCGGCTTGACCGAGTGATCACCAAGTTCGGGATGCCAATGGGTCCATTTATCCTCGCCGATGAAGTAGGAAATGATGTGGCGTCTAAAGTTTTCGGTTCTTTTTATGGTGCCTACGGCGAACGTATGCATCCACCAAAGCTAGGGCAGGCCATGGCAGATGCAGGCCTGTATGGTAAGAAATCAGGAAAAGGCTTTTATCTTTACGGTGGAAAAAGACCAGTCCCAAATCCAGAGGTGCAAGCCATTCTTAAATCGATTAATTCGAAAAAAGTAACAATAAGTGACGAAGAGATTATTGATCGCTTTACTTTAGGAATGATTAATGAAGCTGCGCGTTGCCTTCAAGAAGGGATTGTCGAAGGACCTATGTATGTTGATATGGGCTTACTATACGGTATTGGATTCCCTCCTTTCCGTTTTGGACTACTTCGTTATGCGGACTCAATTGGCGTTAAAAATATCGTTGAAAAGCTTAATAGACTTTCAGAGAAGTACGGCGAACGTTTTACGCCTTGTGATTACATCAAACAAATTGATTCATTTTATGGCGAGGTTGGAAAGTGTGAAACTAGTAAGTCAGAGGAAAAGCTAGCCCCGATTTTTTCTTAGAACCATCATAGTGAGTCTACTTTGGGAGATGAGAGCCTTTGCTTCATCGTAAATTCTAACTTCCCAAACGTGGGTTGTACGTCCGATGTGAATCGGTTTAGCTACACCTGTTACAAAGCCATTTTTCGCCATTTTAAGGTGGCTTGTATTGATGTCTAGACCAACACAATAATGCGTATTTTGATCGACACAAAAGTTTGAAGCAATGCTTCCAACAGTTTCAGCAAGCGCTGCAGATGCTCCTCCGTGCATAATACCATACGGTTGCAATGTGCGATGATCTACAGGCATCGTCGCAGTAAGTGAGTTTTCGCTGATCTCTGTAAATTCAATTCCAAGGTGTTCGACCATGGTTCCTTTGTTAAAGGTGTTGATCTCTTCAATTGTAACAGATGCTTCCCACATGTTTTTTCCTTTTTGTTTAGGTGTGGCTAACAATAAACAATAGATTTTTTTATGTCCATCCATACCCAATGCACTGAGTATCAAAATTTCCAAACAGTACACTCTTAATCTACATAATAGCAGCGTTTGATTGTATATTCACCATTTTGGATTCCGCCAAGATTATCTACATATTCAATTCCAAACCTATCTTGCAAGGAGGAAATGGGGTTAGGGTAGGCTTTATTACCACATTCTCCTGCCACCAGTGGCATTTGCATAAGTTTTGCTTTGTTTTTACAAATATTTTTCAAAGCAATTTTCAATGTAGGGTCAGTACTGTTAACATAAATTCTTTCCATAAATAAAACTCCTGAATTGTCTTTTTCATCAAATAAAACCTTCAGTAGGCATCGTCCATATATCTCTTTAGATTTTTCTTCGCGTATTGTCACAAGCTTGTATTTGCCGTTAAAAACACCCATTAACCCTTGGTTAAAAACAGGGTCTCCATCGACACGCTGACAAGTACCACATTCAGAACCCATCAGTAGAAGGTCTTCAGGGGTGTCGGTGATTTGACCGATACAGGTATTAAAATCGATATGATGATTGGATTGCTGCATTTGAATTAAGTAGTGAATATTGTTAGCAAATTCAGAGCCTTCAGGTAAAAAGTCACTAAGTCTTTTAAGACTCTTAAGAATAGACTCTTTACTAATGATGGCGCTTAGTGCTTTAACTTGAAATAAAATACTTTGGACTTCATTTGTAGATTTGATGTTATTATTTAACTCTACTATAGCTTTCTCAATTACAGTCTCTTCTGGCATTTGCTCATAGCTTAGAATTTCGTTTAATTTCTGATATTTATTTTTCATATCATTTTCAGAAATATGCTTGTCATCAATAATCCACTCGCGAAACTGTTTGAAAAGGCTAATTTTTTCTCGCTTCTGCGAAATATGATCAGGGGGGAGAAGTGGTTTGGCATTAACAGCGGTGTTTATTTTCCACTCTTCTAGTGCTTTCTCATTATTTTTGAAAATCGTGTTAAGGTGAACACTATTTTTCAAAGAGTATCTTTCTTGTAGATATTCGCCTTTCAAAACGTCTACAATATGAGACTTTAATGAAATAAGTATCTCCTCATTATTTTTTTGAGAAGCAATATATTTGATGATTGTGTGCTTGTCTCGGTATGATTCAAAATGAAGTTTGAAAAGTTTAATGAATTCGTCATTATCAAAGTCATCAATATGAAGGCGTTCTTTGATGTTTTGTATGTAAAGAATTTCTTTAACGTCGATTTTTCCTTTAAAGTCTATATCATTGCAACTGTCTAGAATTATAAGCGCTTGAAGAAGAGAGAGCGTTTGATAAACATCGGCCCCATTGAAATTTCTAACATAATAATCTACGATAGATAATAGTTTTACATTATCAATTTTATCAGAAGCAAGTAAAAGGTTTAACTTTTCCATAAATGGCGTGAAGTTTCGTCGATCCTTAATTAAAGATAAATTTGACGAAATGCTAAATGAGAGCTTTTCTATCAGAGACTTTTCAATACTCGGTTGTAATGAACAAAGAAGGAGTGTAGCCAAAACAGCTTTATCTTTAACGCGCTTGTCTTCACATAGTTTTTTGAAATGTTTTAGTCGCTCCTGTGCAACTTCCTCTCTTTTAAAGAATTGGTTGAAAAATATTTTAATCAAATCCATTTTTAATTGAGGGTTATGGATGTTGATTATTTGCTGTACAGCTTTTTTTACGTACCTATTTTTATTATAGTTGCTTTTAAAAACATCGTTAAACTCATAATGATCAGAAATTTCTAATAAAAAAGTTACCAACTTTTCTCTTAGAGGTAAAAAAGTGACTTTTTCAATTTTGGAAAAAGGCACATGTAAAATTTCGGGAATAATTTGTTTGCATTTTTCTGAAGAGTAATTTTTTTCAAAATTATCTTTAATTTCTTTACGAAGAAAATGTTTATTAACAATGTCTATATGCGAAAGTTTATTTTTGGTGTTTTTTAAAATGTTAAATAAACTGTAATTCTTTGAGCTCAAGCTATTAATTATCATGTCATATATAAATTTTTTTGCGAATCTCTCTAATTTCTCACCATCAAAATATAGCAAAGCAATATTTATAATTTTTGTGGTAGATGACTTTAAACCATGTTTCATAAGAGATATAAAAAACGCCTTTACGACAGCTTCAATTTGTGCGGATGAAAGTAAATCAAAATTAATGTTTTTGACTGCTCTAGGATGAAATTTCACGATTTTAATCAATACCGGAAAAAACTGGTCTATGTTAGTTGAGTTCATGATTGATACAAAATTATGAACTCCTGAGATTTTTCTTTGCAAATACCTGTCTATAACGAAAACTTGATCTTCAAATTTTAATAATGGAAAATTCAATAGAAAAGATTGATTCATGAGATTCAATGAATTTTCTAAAAAAGCATGTCGAGTTTCTCTAGAACATTCATTGAAAAACTCCATACTGTCCTTGCATATCGGATACTGTCTTTTAATTTTCGTTTCTGAAAAAGAACTTACAGTTAATATTTCAGATAACTGGTTTTGGTCTAAGTTTAAATGTTTTACGTTATTGAAAAAATCGGTTATAGATAAACAAAAATAGGAATCGGAAACGAGTTCTTTTGCATATTGAAAACGTAAATTTTCGCTTTCGAAATTAATATCTAAGATAGTTTGAAGGGAGGTTTTATAACTTTTATTTCTTAATAGTTCGTATAAGTTTATTTTTTCTTGTTCTGTTTTTAAATCGGGAATCTGAAACTTGTCAAGATCGAAGTAATCGAGTTTTTTTATCGCTAAGATGATTAGATCGTAGATCCCTTCAATTGACCCAAGCCAGTAGTTTTGATAATTAATCAAAAAGTTTTCCGGATTTTCGTCTGCCTCCTTCTGCGCTACTTCCTTTTGAATATTTACAGGTAGTTGAGAGAGATAATAGCAACTTGAAATGTTCAATGCCGGAACTCCTGCGCCACGTACAAGAATCTCAGGTAGAATTTCAGGATGTTCTTGAGTGCAAGTAAGGATATTCTTCGTCGTAATAATTGTTTTTTTCTCTTTTATTTTATCAATTAACTCGAGAAGAACTCTTTTTATGCAGCTTGCGGGAAAGTTCTTGTAAAGACTTTGAATAACCTCATCAACTGTCCACTCTGAAAGTATTCGTTCAAAAAGGGGGTAATAGTCCACCCCATCCATGATGTTTCCTGAAAGGTTATAAAAAAAAGAACATTTATCTTTATGGACTTGCTGATTCCATTTTTCAAAACTCTCAATTGTAAAATCTGAAATAATTTTTGTATCTCGAATGTTTAGTTTTTTTAAAACACAAAAAATAGATGTAGCATCCATCATTAAAGTGTTCTTGCACAAAGCTATTTTTTCATCGTTTTTAAACAAGGGAATTATTTTATCAATATAATCAATTACCGAACGTTTCTTAGAAAGATTCAATATAATTTCTTTTAGTTTTTCATCTGATAGAGGGATACTTTTATAGGATGATACAAAGTTAAATAATGAGGAATTTGCAAGTTCTAACAGAATATCATCATATTGTTTAGAAGTTGGATCAAGATTAAAGTTGTTGAATTCGCAGATTTCTTCTGCTCTATGTGACTGTTTTGACCACTTTAAGGCTATTTTTTCTCTTGATAGAATTTGCTTTATGTTCAATTGAGGAAAATTTTGAATAAAGCTCCAACTTAAGACAGCTTTATTCAAAATTATTTTCTCTTTTAAACTTTCATCATCAATGAGCGGAAGATAACTTTCATATGGAAGGTAAGGGCGTTTATTATATTTATTTTGAATAATTTCGGTGAGTTTCTTTTTGTCATAGTTCGGATCTGATAAAAAGTCTTGTGGTAACTCCAGAATAAATATTAACTTTTCAATGAGTTCATATTGATCTTTTAGTTCCAGGTTTTTGATAGCTTCCCATAAAGAAGTAGGTTCATTTGTTTTAAAATAAGAAGCTCTTGTTTTGATGATTTTTTTTAATATCGGGGTATTCAATAGTTTCTTGTCAGAGAGTACCGCAATTACGTCAAATCTGTAATTATATCGAATCCACATGCTAATAATTTCATCTGCATCCAAGCAGTGAAGTTGTGCGAAAATTTCCTCGGAACGTGTAGCAGAAAAGTTTTCACGATTTCGAGCGAGGTATGAGCAAATTTTTTCTCGGGTATCGAGGTTAAAAGACCAAATGTTACGAGAAAAAACTCTTTTTTGACAAAAACTCATATGGTTTTGCAGACGAGAAAGAGTAGATTCATCGATTTCTAATTGGGAATATTCATTTTGTAGAATGGGTTGTTCTATATTAAGGAACATATGATCGAAAAGGATACAATTAATAACATCTATGACATCCTTTTCGAATTTATACATTTGTGAAATCACAGGTAGAGTTTTTAAATCCCTAATGCTTTCAGACATATCTTCAAGTATCACTCTAAGTGATTCGCTATTTTTTAAATATTCTATATATAATGAGGTGGTTTTGATACTTGTTGCTGAAAGTTCTTTTGATACCGTAGAATCAACGCTTCTAAATGAACCGTCAAGTTTATAGACCTTTTTTTGATCTAGGCACGAAAGTTTATGTTTAAGCTCTTTAAAAGTTAGTGAGGTGGTAATTTTTGCGTCTTGGGAAATGTGTTCAAAACAGCTTTCTAACAAGAACGTAATTTTATCGAGTGTGAGATTGTTATTTTTTTTATAATCCTCATTAAGGTTATTAAAAAAATCTAATTTACATTTGTTTATAGGATTGATCATTTTGATGTCTTTGGGTAAAGTTTATTTTTATTTCGAAGAATAGACTATATTGACTTGAAATACTTTGCAATACTATTAGTTCCTAATTATTACCCAGTGGCATCAAATAAAAAATGCCATGAGCCTCCCGGGTTTAAAATCATAAATACATAGGATGTGTACGGGTTCACTCAAGAAGGTGATCCCTGTGATTATTATAGACAGCTATTAATGCTCTATGACATGATTCTGCACAAATTGATTTAAAAGAATACAGGATTAGGGATGATAAATTTTAATGAAAGTAAAACTGCTTGTGAAATTAACAACGAAACAAATTCTTCTTTTTCAACTTTTAACAAGCTTACCCCAAATACCAAGGTGCAGGATCTCTTTTGCAGCTTAATGGATTCAAACATTTCGAGATTACCAAACGGAAAGGAAAAAGATGGTTTTGTTAATTTACTATCAAAGATATACGGGATACCTGTAAGGAATAATGTCGATTTATTGCGAGGATTGTTAGAAAAGAAGGGGATAAATGAGTATGTCAAAAATTTTCCATTATACGACCTTTTGTGCATGCCTAGACCTAACGACGACGATCCCTCTCTTGAGCCAATGCGAAAATACTGGCGGGAAAGAGGTCTTTTTGAGGATAAATTTTATCAAAATTCACCACTGCGAGAATTACTTTTAACAACACCTTACCCTGATGAAACTTCACATGCGGGATTGCGCCGTTACACCACAGTGATGTTAAAAGAAATCGCTAGAAGAGAGGTCATTTCAGGAGAAGAGTGTTCTCGAGGACTAGACAAGTCTCACATCAAAGAATTTTTAAAGGAAATTGCTCTTTTAGACGGCGCCGTTGCCACGAAATGGGGGGTCCAGTTCCTATTAGGAATCGTTTCTCACTTATTAGGAGGGACAGATTGTCATCGCGATTTATTTCTCAAAAATAGCGAAAAGCTAGATGTTGCATGGTGCCTCAATTTTACGGAGCTTGGACACGGCTCGAATGCACAAGGTATGGAAACGACAGCGACACTCGATATGGAAACAGGTGAATTTATCATTGATAGCCCAAATAAGAGTCGAGAGAATCCAACTTCACTAAAGTGGTGGCCTGGAGGACTAGGTGCCGATGCTAATCATTCGATTACCTTTGCTAAATTGATTATTGATGGAAAGGATTATGGCCTTCACGCTTTCGCTTTTCGTATTCGTGACGAAAAAGGTAATAATTTGAAGGGGGTTATCACAGGCTTAATGGGACCAAAAATCGAACTCAACGGTATCGATAATGGGTGGTGTTACTATGATAATATGCGTGTGCCTGCAAATTCTTTTTTGAATAAACACTCCGATGTGCAGAAAAAAAACGGTAAATGGGAGTATGTTATCAAAAATAAAAAAATTAAAGACTCTCAACAAGTCTACATCCATTTAATGGATGAGTTTATCAGAGGGCGTCAGTTTATTTTTTATATGTCGTGTGTTTTACATGAAACAGCAGCAACAATCTTTGACGCCTTTCCGCCACATGGAATGCATCCGCAAGCTCATCATGCTGAGCTCTGTAATTTTCTTGCGGATGCATATATGATCGATTTGGGAAGTGGGGTCGTTGAAGGGAGTGAAAAAGAAAATCCTAATTTATCCAAAGCTGCGCGACGTAATGATCATATTCTAGCCTCTGTGATGAAGGCAACTTCTACAGACATGGGGCAACAATGCTTACAAAAGATGTCAACTTATTATGATAATGTTCACTCAAGAAAACTATGTGAGCAGTCGCGTAGAAATGATAAAAAGAATCGAGCTCCTCAGATTTATGAAGGGGAGAATCACATGCTTTATATGTTAGGAGCAAGCTATATTCTTCTTAAAGCAATGCGTAAAGAAACGGAAAAATGGGAAGACATGGCAAAAGGACTCACCGATACTTTTAAAGCTGAATTAGAAAAGTCTAAGCTAGAGTCTGGTGGATATAATCCTGAAGAGCCGAAAACCTTAGACCAGCTGCCTTTCTACGAGAGGCCTTTAGCACTGTTAAAGAGGGAGATGCTCGATAGATACTATGCAATTGCTGAAAACATGATGAACGCTTTACAAGAAGGCAAGGATCCAAAAGGGGTATTTGATGTAGGGCCTGGTCCAGGGGCTGTTGAGGCTGTGCAAGCTAGTCGAATGTGGGGAAAGGTTCTTATCATGGAAGAGGCGCTAAAAAAAATCGAAGCCATTGAAAAGGTAGATGCGGGCCGGGCGGAGCGTATGAAGGCTTTGTACATCATTTTCGCTAATAACCACTGTCAAGGGACGCCAAGGAAGCCGTACTCCATTCAAGATATACAACAAGCTAGAGAATCGCTAAAAGGCCCAACCTATACGGAGTATGCAACCCACGATCTTGTCACAAACTTTATGAGACCTATTGAGTGGCTTGACGCTCTTAATGAACTACCTAAATTTTCTGTACCTTATGGAATGGATGTAGAATTTCAAAGATCAAGACTTTAGAGTTGGAGGATTTATAATGATGTATGAAAGAAATCTTCCATTTTTTCAAGCAACTAAGATTTATAGTAATCATCAGGATCTTCAAAAACACGCGCAAAGAGAGAAAAAATCATTTACCGATAGCGTAGACGACTTTCTTACGTATGATCCCGATCACATAAGAAGTAATGAAAAGAGTGTTTTTGTTGAAGGTCAAATCTCTGCGAAAATTCAAGGGCGCAAAGTTGCTGTTATCGATTCAAGAATTGAAGCAGTTCACTTTGATGGCGCTGAAATCGGATTTATTGATACGATTGTAAATAAAGTTGAAACTGAATCTAAGGCAGTCTTTTTTAATTGCTCTTATATGGGTAGTATTGAAGCTGAAGAGGTGGCTTTTTATGACTCACGTGAATATAAAAGCATTAACTGTAAACATCTCGATACCACATTATCAAACCTTCATCATGTGACCATAAGGTCTAGCATCTTGTTTCACCTAGTAAAAGGAGATGATCATTTAGTTTTTCAACAATCGAAAATTTATTGTGACTTACTACTTACAACTCCAAGTGTGACTCTTATAGATACTTCTTGTAAGAAGATAACCTTCAATAAAATAAAAGGTACCGTAGTCCTCAAAGGAAAAAGCTCTGTTGCCGAAGTCGCTAACGGAACAGTCATTGATGAGCGCGCCTCTCTTATCGAAGAGTCTACGCATGGATTAAAATACTCTAAAAAGGCTCTAAGAGAATTAGAGAGCAACTTAAAAAGGAATATCATCGGGCAAGACTATGCTGTTACTTGTGTTTCAGATGTTATCAGACGCTCTCTTACGGGGTATGGAAACCCAGACAAACCACTTGGTGTCATGCTTTTTGCTGGTCCAACCGGGGTCGGTAAAACTGAATTGACGAAGGCTCTCGTTCAACAACTCGAGCTGATTTTAGGAAAAGAAAGAGTCGCTTATAAGAGGCTAGATTTAGCTGAATATCAACGCGATTATATGATCGTTCAACTTAGTGGTGCTCCAAGGGGGTATCAAGACCATCAAAAAGGTGGGGTTCTCACAAAATTTATAAAACAAAATTTTGCTAATAGCCATCAGGGAATAAAAGTCCTCCTATTAGATGAGTTCGAAAAAATGGATGCAGATTCACGGAAATACTTTTTGGGATTGTTTGATGAAGGAAGAGTTTCAGATACTGAAGATAACACTTTGGATGGAAGGAATATGATAATTATTGCGACGACCAATTTAGGTGGTGATGAAGTTGTTAAATATTTCCAAAAAGGCTGTTCTCTTCAAGATTCAACTTCTCAAAAAGAAGTGTTAAAAATGATGGATCCGTTATACTCCTTGAAATTTGGAAGAGAATTACTAGGTAGGTTTCAAAATATAGTGTTTTTTCACCCAATTGATTTAGAACGTGTTCGAAGTATCATTACACTTAAACTTCAAAAGTTTTCCAAAGAAATATTAATGAGAAAAAAAATTAATATTATTTGGGACAACACCCTTATCGATTATTTGTTGAGTATTTATTCTAGAAGGCAAGCATTCGGAGTAAGGTCTTTAGATTATATATTTAGTGATGAACTACGCTCTCTCCTTGCTAATGCCGAAGTTTTTGATGAAGTACGATCAGGGGATTCTATTACTCTATTCTTTGATGGTGTCGCGATAAAGTATACAGATTTGAGTTCGCAAAGTAGGTTATAAAAAAATTTTTATTTAATGGTTTTGCTGTTATTTTTTAATTTTATTAAGTGTTCTATTGAGTTTTAGAGATCCTTTTTTTATTAAATGTTTGTTGTTATTGTTCTTTTTTTGTATAATTGTTTCTTTTGTTATTCATAATTAAGGATGTTAAAATGACAAATCCGATTTCATCGCAAACCCCAGCTAGCCAGCTGAATGCTGTAAATCAAGCTCAATCAATCGATAATTCTGTAGCTTCTTCAGACACTACCAATATTGTGGTTGTTTCATCAGTGAATTCTATATTAAATATGTTTACTTCAATTTTGAGAGGTCAAAAGTTTGAAGACAATGGCTCTCAACCGAAGTTTAGGCGATCTTCATACAAAAAACCCTTCATGAATAAGTCAATTAAACCTGTGAATTTATTAATGATTCCTACAGAAAAAATTACAGTAAGAAAACTATCAAATCAAAGCATTTTTCAGTCCAGCGCGTTAAATATTGTTTTAATATATGATACTGATCATGAAATACCAAACACTTATTTAGATTCAGTCAAAAAAATACAGGCTCGTACGGTGTTTGTTTTTGACAAGAGCATTGAAGAAATTAAGAAAAGGAAACATTTGCGAAAGATTTCGTCCTACATTTCTGGTTTTTCAGATTCAATTTCTGTAATTCAAAATATTGCACTCAATAGTTTATCAGGAGAGTCGATATTAAAAAAATTAGTAATGTCTTCAGGCAACCTCGATTCTATTGAAGAAATTGAGCAGACTGAAGTCACATGCAAATCAATCGATAATTTTGAATCTTCTTCAGACACTACCATTGAAGCTTCTTCAGACACTACCAATATTGTGGTTGTTTCATCAGTGAATTCTATATTAAATAAGTTTAGTTCAATTTTGAAAGGTAAAAAGTTTGAAGACAAAGGGTATCAACCGAAGTTTAATAAGTATTTATACAAAAAACCTTTCATGAGTGAATCAATTAAACCTGTGAAATTGTTAATGATTCCTACAGAAGAAATTACAAAAAGAAAACTATTAAATAAAAGCAGTTTTCAATCCAGCGCGTTAAATATTGTTTTAGTATATAATACTGATAATGAAATACCAAGCACTTATTTAGATTCAGTCAAAAAAATACAGGCTCGTACGGTGTTTGTTTTTGACAAGAGCATTGAACAAATGAAGAAAAGGAAACATTTACGAAAGATTTCGTCCTACATTTCTGGTTTTTCCGATTCAATTTCTGTAATTCAAAATATTGCACTCGATAGTTTATCAGGAGAGTCGGTATTAAAAAAATTAGTAACGTCTTCAGACAACCTCGATTCGATTGAAGAAATTGAGCAGACGGAAGTCTTAGACGTTAGTGAAGATTTTCCAAAAGTCAAGTTTAATACTTACTTCCATAGTATTGTTACTGACGAGCAAAGAGAAGATACCAGAGTTTATTTCAAAAAATTATTGCTAACGAAATGTAAAAATTTTCAAGAAAAAATCGAAAAACTGTTGGGCGAAAATCAAACTGAACTACCTTTAAAAGAGCGCTGTTCTTTAAAATCCCAAGAGATTGAGGAAGAAGTTTATAACAATGCACAAAACTCTTTTTCTCAATATAGTGAAGAACTTTCTCGTCGTAGAGATTATATTGAAAAACAGTGCTTTAACATACAACAACCTTTAGGTAAAAGGTCTAGAGAAGATTTTGAACGGTTTTCAAATAGTTTAGAGCCCCAAAAAAAATCAACTACAGAATCAAGAAATACTATTGAACATTCAGATAGGGAAGTTTCTGCAATAATGCTTCAAGAGGCTCTTTTGTACACTTGCAATGAATTAGAGGGAAAAATAATAGAAATATTAGGAGAAAAATTTTCTGAAGTATCTTTAGAAGAATGCTGTACTTTGAAAGCTGATGAGTTTGAAAAAAACATATTTAATCGCTCTGAAGGTTATGTTCATGTGTACGCAGAAAATTATTGTCATTACAGAATAAAAGTTGAAAATCATTGTTTGAACTTTCCAACAAAACTCGAAAATTTATCTGAAACAGGTATTAAACTTAACGGGTTTCAGGAACTCAGCAAGTTACCAACTCCCCTGAAGAAGTTACCAACTCCCCTGAAGTATGTATGGCACTACTCTTCCCCTGGAACTGAGGTAACAAAGGCGTTTCAAGGCCCTACTGCTCCAACTATTCATGAAGATTGTGAGAAGTTGGAAAAGCTTTATAGGAGTTCAGATAGAGAAAGTGAAGTGGAAGTGTGTTTGGATGGTTTTGTTGATGGAAAAGGACATTCTGTGCCAGTAAAAGTCGATTTTGGTAATTTCTCAATCACTTATCTTGGACGTACTCTAAACAATTCTCTTGTTAGATGTTTTAAGTATGGTGCTACAGTCATTCCTGTCCCCAAACGTTGGGTTGGCTATCAAAAAACTCTCTTGGAATTAGTTCCCTTGGATCTTGAATCAGAAGAGTGTAAGTTTTATGCTGAGGAGGTAAAAAAGATTCACTCTAAAGCCAATCTTACAAAAGTCACACAAATTCAAAACTTTCGACATCTAAATAATTTTATTTCTCAAAGTACCTCAATAAGATCGACAGATAATGCCATAGGCTTAGTAGTCGGAGATATACGTTATGAGGGTTATGAGCCCTTTTATTTTGGATCCAAAGATATTTTACCAAGAGATATTATTTCGGATAAGAATGGAATTCCTACCAAGATTTGTCATCACGACCCCAATAGGAACTGGGGTGAGGGGATTCACCTTTCAAATGAAATTTTTTATGCAGACAAGAGTGCTTTTACCACCTTGGATGTGGAACATCAAAGATTGACTAAGGAAATATTCCTTGTAACTGCTGAGCTTGGGGTGGGGCGTCGTTATTCTACTTATGCAACGCAGCTTAAAAAGCCTCCGTATAGGGGTAATATAGAGGGCTGTCGCATAGATTATGATTCAATTAGTGGAAGGTACGAATCGGATAAATTAGAAGCAGATGTTACTGCTGTGTTCAAAAGTGCTCAGGTTCTACCTGAAGTCTTAATTGAATATACAGTCCCGCTTGATAATTAAGTTTTTTAATTATGTTTACAAATTTCTTATGCAGCCATTTTGGCTGCTTTTTTGTTTGAAATAAAAATATATTATTTATATTGTTATACAATATATTTCTGTTTTTTTGTTTTGAAGTTACACTCGATAGTTTTTCATGAGAGTTGTTGTAATAACTAATGGCAAATATAAGCTTAATCTAATTTTGATAAAATATACATATAACAGAAATAATTAGTAATTAAGCAAAAAAACGATTGTTTTTTTCTTTTTTTTGTTATTTGTGTTTTTATAAATCATATTTTTTGTTAAAATTCGTAGACAGTTTGAACTTATAATTAAAAACAAAGGAATGTTAAATGACATCGTCTAGTATACCCACAGGCTCAAATGGTCAGCCTAACTTTGGAGGATTAACCTTCGATGATAAGAATGTGAATGCAAAAGGCCCAATTAAAATTACTATAGCCTCTTCAGATAACCGTAGCTTGAATTTATTTCAATCTGCATTGGAAATAAATTCTATTATAGATGAGAAAAGGAAACCTTCTTTAAAGAAATACTCTGTTTTAAGAGGCACTGGGGAGCTATTAACTATCCCATTTCAATCTGTTTCAACCAAAACATTCGGGACTTGGAAAGATTTTAGAGGTGCTGCTTTAAATTTTGTTTATGTTAACAAATCTGACGATCAATTATCTGATGTTTTTTTAAATAGTATTAAAGAGCTGTACCCTCAAAGTACTGAAGAGATGGAAGGTACTGAAGAGATGGAAGCTCATAAAACCATCTTTCTCTTTGAACAATACTTAAATGGTATAGATATACAAAAGCATAAAGTTAGAATTTTAAACTATATTTCTACTCCTTTTGCTTTTGTAGAGGGGCTTCTATTTGGGAACGAAGAAACCATTACGAAAATAAGAACCATTATTTCAAATCGTCATAAACTCGAGAGTTTAGAAGGGGCAAAGATTCAGGGGGAAGATGGTAAGCCTGTAAATTTAGGATTAAAGATTTTGAGGAAAGAGGATAGAGAGAAACTTCCTATATATTTAGAGAATTATTCATGTCATATTAATGATGTTGTGGACAAGGAAGGTAGAATGATCACTTGGAAGCTATTCATTCAAGTTCTGTTGAAAAAGTTCACAGAAATGTTAGAAGAAAATGATGATTTTATAAAATTCAGTCGAATATTTTCTAACGAAAGTTATTATGATTTAAGTTTAGAAGCTCTATGCGATTTAAAAGCTGACGAGATTGAGAAGTTGCTATTTGAAAAAGTAAATGGTTCTTTAGAAGATTATAAAAATACATATGCTGATTCAAACAAAATTGATAATTTGTGTTTTTTTAGCGAAGAATTACCCGAAATTGAATTAACAGGCCTTCTTGGAAAAAGAATAAGAGAAGATGTAGAGAGACAAGAATGTAAAAAAATAATTAAGAATCGAATTTTAAAAAGTTTTGAAGATCAATTAAGTCAATTATTTGATAAGATTAACTTCAGTTTAACTCTAAAACAACATATAGCACAAAAGGTAATAGGTATTGAAAATGCAATGTATCGAGTTGCAAAAAATAATGTAAAAAAATATTGCAATATCCGTTTGCACAAACAACTTGATTTTAAGCAGAACGGTTTCGGTAATGATCGTAACCAACTACCTTTTAAACCTTTACCAATTACAGGTGAATGGCTAAAACCTATATCACTTCCTGGTATTCCTGAGCCAAGAGAATCAAGCTCTAATCTTGAGCATGGATGGTTATATACTGCTCCATCAAATGAAGTATCAAGAGCTTTCCAACATAAAAATCAAGCAACTACTTATGTAGGTCCTGTCGATAAAAATGGCAATGACAAACTGGAAAAACGCTATAGAACTAGGGACGATAGAGAATTTGAGATGAAGTTACCCGGATTTTATGAAGATGGAGAAGTCAAAAAGGTAAAAGTCGATTTAAATGAAAATACGATCTGTTATAAGGGAAGAACTCTAAAGGCTCTTGATAGGAAAGTTTACTTTAAAGGTCAGACAATAGAAGTACCTTCTTTTTGGAATGATCTTCAAGATTCTGTGATAGGGGTGTATAAACTAGATCTTAATGAGTTGCCATCCTTTGGAATAGGCGCGGCCAGTGTGAAAGAGAGTTTTACGGCCAGTGTGAAAAAGGATTTTACTGTCTGTCTGAAAAAGAATTTTACGCCCAGTGTGCAAAAGAATTTTGTTGATATCGTCAATAAAGAGATTAAAGAAATTCACCCTAAAGCAGCAATTGAGTATGTAAATAAAATCCAGAACTTTGAACAGCTCCACAACTTTCAACTAAAACACGGGGCAATCGAATCCCAATTTGACATAGTTAAGAACCATGAGAATATGCTTGTGTACGCTAAGAAGGGTCATGAAGAGGCCGTGGAGGAATGTAAGAAGCTAAAAAATAGCTTAAAGCAATGCAATATTGAGAATGCTAAGGAACTTCAGAAGAAAATTGATGCCCTTCAGAAGAAAATTAATGAGCTTCAGAACGATATTAATAGGTATGAGCGGGAGCTTGAGAATAATGGAAAGCTTGGAGAGGGGGGGGTATTGCATGAAGCCCCTAATTACTTCTTCCATGGATCTATTGAAGTAGAACCAAATGAAGTTATTAATGAAGGTTTCTCTATCTGTCGTACCCCTTTCGATCCCAATAAAAACTGGGGTAAGGGAATTAACCTATCCTCAAGCTTTCGCTATGCAGATAAAGGTTGTTACGCCTATTATGACCCTAAAAAGAAAGTTATAGTTAAACATGTTTTTGTTGTAGCTGCTGATCTTGGTTATAGTAAAAAATTACCTTACGATCCATCTCTTTTAAGACCTCCTCGAAGGGCAGTGGTTAATGGAAAGCCAGTACACTATGATTCGATTAAGGGGAGATATACTTCACCTAAATTAAGAACAGATGTCTATGTTGTTTATGATGAAAGGCAGGTTCTTCCAGTGCTTGATATTTGTTATACCGTTCCAGTAGAAAAAGCATAACACCTGTTTTGGATGTATCTCGTAAGTGAAAGGGGAGTTTCCCCTTTCGCTTATTCTTATTAATTTTTTTGCTCAGCGGGTTATGCCAAAGGGTTGTGTTCCAGTAAAAAAAAGTGAAGTGCTAAATATCATGATAGGGCTTGGCTCAAGAGTAGATTTACCGCAGAAATCACCCTGATCACGAGAGAGGTTTAGAGCACAGTCTAAATTGCCTTAGCAGGAGTATCAAGAGCTCGAAAATTATCTTGAATTCTGTTAGAGAATGTTTTCCCTGAATTGAATCTGGATTTAGATTTGATATTCGTTGCACAAATTCTGAGAGTCTATTTTTATAATCGATAAAGTCCTCATAATAAGTATTGTAGATCTTTCTCTCAAAAGGTTCACCCAAAGAGAACTGTTGAATATGTTAGAAGAATCCAAAATTTTCAACACCTTAAGGACTTTGAATTAAGACGACAGTCTAAGTTTTCAATTGATGATCGGATTGTTGTATCATACACTTACTGCAAAAATGTGGGGTCCCATGAAACGTTGCACTCTTTCTTTTATGGATCTAACGAAACAGATTCTGCTGAAATAATTTGTGATTTTGGAACTGTCCCACTTTGTAATTCAGGGTTCAATCCAAATGAATACTAATGGGATTCATCTATCTCCAAGCTTTCTCTATGCGCATAAATGTTCTTAGGGATTTGATGAGCTTGAGAATATAGTTACAAGAAGGTGGGTATTCATTGTACAAGTCGATCTGGGGTATAGTTATTACTCCGAGTACAATCCTTCTCTTAAAACCCGGTTTATGTCCAAATCTCTTACCTATGCACCACTTAAATGCACGAGATTGAGGTGAAAAAATTGAAAAGTGGGCCGTTAATTCTTTTTGCTTCAAGATTGTGTATTTAAGTGGTATAGGTAAGAATGACTCTCATAAATAATGAAAGTTATAGGAGGCAACTTTGGATTTTGAAACTCAAATGATCAATAGAACTCGTAAAATAGTCGAAACATCAATTAGTGGAAAATATAATTCAGAGGGATTAAATGTAGATGTCTACACTGTTTTTCTGAGAAGTCAAATTCATCCAGATTTTGAAATTGAGTACACAATTCCGGTTGCATAGTATTTCACGTTTGGGTTTTGGTACTAGGTGTGTTGACGCCTAAGTCCGTGCTTGGATAAATTATGTTTATTTGTTTTCAAAGTGTTAAGAAAATGTATTTAATTTTCTCAAATTTTATTTATTAATCATTTGTGGTGTTGTTTTTTTTTCTGTTAATTTAAGTTTATGTAAATTCAGATTCTTGATATTTTATTTAGATAATTAAAAGCTGTAATAACGAGGTTTTAAGTGACATTGACTAACATACCATCAAGCTCGATAACTCAGGTTGATTTAGCAAAAAGAGTTTACGACGGCAAGACTCAAACCTTAGAAAGTCCAATTAAAATCTCTTTCGCTTCTTCAGATAACCAAAGCTTGAATGTATTTCGATACCTATTGGGAAATAAATCTAATTTAAATCATAAATTAAAACCTTGTATCCAAAAATATTCTATTTTAAAACCTTTTGACGGTTTAATAACTCAGACAGTTGAGCTTTTGACAATTCTACTTGATAAAATTTCAAGTGATGAACTTGCGGATCATGACAAGTTCAGATGTAATGTTTTAAATATCGTTTATATTAACAAATCAGACGATCAATTACCTGACGTTTTTTTGAAAACTATAAATGAACTTAAACTCTCTAATATGGTCTATCTTTTTGAAAGAGGTTTAAGTAACCTTGATATATTTAAGCACAATACAAAAATATTTAGTTTTACTTCTGACCCACATCGTTTTCTACAGAATGTTTTTTGGGGAAGCAAAAAAACTCATTTGAAATTGAAAGAGATTGTTCTGAATTGCAACAATCTTCAGTCTATAATGAAGTTAGAATGGTTTAATCTCAGAAATGCAGGAATACCTACTAGAACTAACCTTTCATGTCATACACATGATGTAGTGAGCGATGAAAGTAGGAGAGTTGTTGTATCTATTCTCAAAAAAAATATGTTAGATAAGTATGCTAAGCTAAAATCAGAAATTAGTGAGACTCAAGAATATATCCTAAGTGTGTTTGGTGAAAATCAATGCGAAGATACTTTAGAGTCTCTTTGCGAATTAAAGGCTAGGAAAGTTGATGTTGCTATATATAATGAAGTAAATGGCTCCTTAAAAAGATATAAAGATATATATAATGATATGGACGAAATTAGTAGACTTTATTTTAGCACAGAAAACCCAAAATTCAACTTAGAAAATCTTCTTGGAAAAAGGAGAAGAGAAGAATTTGGGTTTACACTAATTCAGTTTGCTCGTAAAAAGTCGTTACCTAACACTTCAAGTACTTCTATAACAGATTCTTATAGACTAGAATGCCAAACTTTGCTTAAGAACGAGCTTTTAAAAGTTCTTGAATATTCGCATAAAAAAATTAAAAAATTAGAAAGAAAAATTGTTCGATTATTGGGTAAGACCAACTCAAGCCTCACTATAGAAAAACGGTGTGAAATAAGAGCGAAAAATATTGAAGCAGGGATCTATGACGTAGCAAAGAAAGACTCAAATGAATACGTTACTATGTTTTTACATCAAAAAATTAATATTGAAAATAGCTTCTCCAGCCAAGAAATCTCATTTTTAGAGAAGTCTAAAGCTGCTTTTGATTCTATGTTTAGTACTCCTGTATTAAAAAATGTAAATCCTGCACCTCGATACGAATGGTTTTATTCAGGTTGCGGTTTTCCGTTGTTTAAAGCTCTACAAACAAACAAGGGTCTACAAGAAGATCTACAAACAGACAATGATCTACAAGAAGATTTACAAGAAGATCTACAAGCAGACAAGGATGTACAAGAAGATTTACAAGAAGACAAGGATGTACAAGCAAGCAAAGAAATGCCGTATATTTACAAAGGCCCAGTCGACGAAAATGGAAATCATATATTAGAACACCTTTTTAGACATAGTAAAAAAAGAAAAATTAAAATAAAATTAGATGGATTTCCTATTCCGGTAGTAATCAATTTAGACACATTTGAGATTACTATCGAAGGTATAGTTTTCAAAGCTCTTGCGAGAGAAGTGACATTTCTTGGTCAACAGATCGATGTACCTTCTTTTTGGAGTGAATATCAGGATAATATGATAGAGGTAGAAGAGTTAAAGCTCACCGAATTACCGGATTTAGAGTTAGGTGTGAAAGGTGAAACAGTGAAGTTTGTTGACAGAGTTAATGAAGAGATCGTAAAGGTTCACCCAGGTGCAACTGTAAAAAGTGTAAAACGTATTCAAAATTTCCGGCACCTTAATAACTTTAATTTAAAATGTCAGTCAATGGATCTTAATAATGATGCGCTTGATGACCAGGAGGCAAAAAAAAATGCTGCGATCGTAAAGCAAGAAGAGTCCAGTGTCTTAGCACATGGATCTAACAAAATAAACTCAAGTGAAACTAATACTGATGCGCTTGATGACCAGGAGCCTGAAAAAGAGGCTGTGGTCGTAAAGCATGAAGAGCTTTATTTCTTTTTTTATGGATCTAACAAAACAAACCCAAGTGAGATTATTAGTGAAAACTGTGGTGTACCACTTGATAACAACCATTTCAATCCAAATAAAAACTGGGGTAAGGGAATTGACCTATCCTCAAGCTTTCTCTATGCGGATAAATGTTCTCACGCCTATTATGACCCTGAACAGAAAGTTATAGTTAAACGGGTGCTTATTGTAGTGGCTAATCTTGGATATAGCTGTAGTGCCAACTACAATCCAAATCTTCGAAGACCCCATTCAAGAGGGCTTTTTAATGGAATGCCTGTGTATTATGATTCGCTCACTGGAAGGTATAGTTCAGCTGAATTAAACACAGATGTATATATCGTTTACGATAGTGATCAGGTTCTTCCTGCTTTTGAAATAGAGTATACTGTTCCATTTGAAAACTAAATTACATTTTTTTAGATAATTCAAAGAAACTCAGATTTCTAAAAATTTGTTGTCTCGATGAATGCTTCCTTTTTTTACAAGAATCTGTCGGGTTTTAATCATAGCAAAGATAAATCTCTCATATTTCTCTTATTGGGATTGGTATAAGTGGTGAATTATGAAGCAAACTTATTGGAGTCCAGGACGTTTCATTCATTATAAATTTTCAGGTTGTGTTAACATTTTTTTTATTTTGCTAATTTACGTGATATTTACAATTCTTTCATAATCATTTAATAATCTTTGTCCATAATCACATCATAAAACAAAACAAACATATAAAAGGTTAATTATGGTTAATATGAATGCGTCATTATCGGACACAAATAAAATAATAATTGAAGGACAACTTCAAAAACTAGAAAGTAAGTTGAATTTTGTGCAGGCTAATAATCAAAAGTCAAATACAGGGTTTTTCAGTAAGGTTAGTTCATATATTTCTCCCTTGATTCCATCAGCGGAAGGTGTAGGTCAAGAAATTGGAAAACGAATAGGTCTTACACATGGTGCTTCTGTAAGTAATGGAATGATTGATTATGTGGCGGCTAAAATTTTTCAACCAACGAAACCTGTAGGATTTTTTGAAGGGTACTCTCGAACAGCAGTAGAAAAAGTCGCTGCGGAAGGAGTTAAACTTTATGTAACACCCGCATTGGTTCCTATTGCAGCAGCACTAGGGGCTAATATTGGAGGGTTAACAGCGATTGGAACTGTTGCGCTAGGAAGGATTTTGTATAATAGTTACTTTGCATCAAACAAAAGTGAGTATGATATCAAAAACTTGCCACCTATTGAAGAAATTTGCAAAGTTAACGAAAAAAATCAAATCGTTCTTTTTGATGGAAGAATTTTGGATAAGAAAGATGTTGAAGATATTAGAACTACGGTTTTACGTCATCAAATTACTGCTGAAATTTATAATTCCTCAAATGTAGAAGATACAATTGATAAATACCTAGATGCGTGTAGTATTCCTGATGATAATGATAAATTAAAAGAGTTTATCGAAGCTACGGAAACAGCGTATGACGTGTTATCTCGCGATAATACAGTCAGGAAAGGTGATAAAAAGATTAAAAAAATGATTAAAATATTAGCTGAAAATATTCCTGCAAACGCATTGAATGAGGAGTCAGGCAAAGATAATGAAAATTTTGGTTTGGTAAAAAACAAAGATGGTATTATTTCTGCAAATCCTAACGAATTAAAGAAAATGGAAGAGGAAATAAACTTCAATAAAGCTGTGAGTGAGTTCCTGTTTGTATAGTTTTTTCATGAAACTGTGTAAAAAAATACTTGTAATTTAATGTTGGTAAGTATGACTGTTACATAAAAAGCATTCCCAATTACCAGGAGGTTATTATGTATTCAGTTAACTTACATCAACCTATAGTAAATACTTACAATCAACAACAAAGCCCTTGTAAGCACCATGAACACTGCACAGTCATTCCGCCATATATGCAGGAAAGAATTGGGGCATCGATTGATGACCCAATTGCTAAGGAACAGTTCAATGAAATACTCGCTAGGCAAAAGAGATTGCGTTCAAAAAGAGCTAAGCTATTCTCAGGTAAAAAAAAGGCTCGAGCTGTTGCAGCACAAAATAATGAAATCATCAAAATTTATGATGCTCAAAGTAGAACTAACCTTCCAGGTGTCTTTGTAGAAAATGCAATGAACTCTCAAGATAATGAAGTGAAAGAAGCTTATAACTGGAGTTTAAAAACTCATGAGTTTTTCCAGGAATATTTCGATCGCAACTCTATAGATAATAAAGGAATGGAAATGATTTCGACAGTCCATTTTGATAAAAACTATAGCAATGCCTTTTGGGATGGACGACAAATGGTTTATGGAGATGGAGATGGCCAAATCTTTAACGAGTTTACTGGTGATAGTGATATCACCGCACATGAGATAACCCATGGAATAACACAGTTTGATAATGATCTCGATTATATAAGCCAGTCAGGGGCTCTAAACGAGTCAATTTCTGATGTTTTTGGAAGTATGGTGAAACAATATGTACAAGGGGAGTCTGTTGAAACGGCCGATTGGTTGATTGGTGAGCAATTGGTTATTGGTGACAACTATGCTCTTCGCTCAATGAAAAGTCCGGGCACAGCGTATGTAGACCATCCAGTACTTGGAACGGATATTCAACCAGCGACAATGGATGAATATGATTACTCCTCAAGAGATAACTACGGTGTTCATATTAATTCAGGTATTCCAAATCACGCTTTTTACATCTTTGCGAATAGGTTATATGAAATTGATAATGAAAAATATCATTTTTCATGGAGTGGTGCTGGTAAGGTATGGTATTTAGCCAAAAATCGAATCCATAATAAAGCAACTTTTCTTGACTTTGCAAATGCTACAATTATTGCTTCTGAGGAAATTTTTGGAAAAGAGTCTGCAGAAGCAGCTGCTGTAAGATATTCTTGGGCGGATGTAAAAGTTTTAGGATCTACAGAAACAGATGAATCAGATAAGACAAAAGATTCTTGCTGTACTATTTGTTAAACAGAGTTCCATATTACTTATACGAATCCAGCAGCAAGGCTTTTGTAAATTGATTAGCATTTAGGTGTTTAATGGAAGGCTAGGCTGCTGGATTTTGAGGTGTATGTTTTCAGCGAACTTTACTGCTGATACTTACTGTCTTGACTCCGACAAGCGATGCTTCTTTTACTATTATTTCAAAGTTTGCAAGCGTTATTTGGTCACCAGATTCCGGAGGATGTCCGAGTACTTCAATTACCATATCGGATAAAGTTGATTCGGGATCAAATCCAAGGTCAACACCAAACTTCCTATTAAACTCCTGAACGAGGGTATCACCAGAGAAAGATAAATCCTTAAGTATCATGGATTTGCCGGTGAAGTCTCCCGATGTTTTTGGAATACTTTCTTTAGGTTCACTTTTTCCAAATACCTCTTCGAGAAGCAAGTTCAATGTAATCAACCCTATTGCATTTCCTTGCTGGTTTAGAATGATGGCTACATTTTCTTTATTGTTACGAAACTGTCTGATTATATCACCGAGTCCACTTTGCTCTGTAATGAACCAAGGAGGCCGTGCACAATCCCGAATTCTTTTCGTCTCTTGGTCTTTTAGCAGATCTCTTGGAAGTGCAACGCCAATAATATTATGGTGTTGCTTGTGGTATATTGGAACGTACTCTACTTTAGTTCTACGTAGTAAGTTTTTCATTTGAATAATCGTAGCATCAGAAGGAAGCATCGGAATCGACGCTATGGGTAACATGATATTGCCCACATTTTTGTCTCTCAACCTGAAAATATTTGAAGCTATAATTGAAACGTCTTCAGCCTCCATTTCGTGAGGGATTTCTTCGTCTTGTTCTTCTAGTATTTTGATCAATTCATCCTGACTTAAAAAAATACTTGATTCACTATTTTTCTTTCCAATAAGTGCTAGAGTAAGTGCCGATACCTTTCCTAATATCCAGACAATTGGTGCCATTAATTTAGAAGAAGCGTAAACAATGGGAATGCCTAGCATAGCGACATGCTCAGGGTAGTGACGCGCGGCAAACATTGGGGCTAGCTCACCAAAAATAATCACAAAAAAAACTTGTGTTAGTGGGGCTAGGTTGGGGTCAATTCCTATAGCGCTGTGGAACTCTCGCGCGCATTCAGAGCCAATAAACATAGAAACATTTACACCAATGAGTGTTGTTCCAAAGAGTCGAGATGGCGTATGAAGCAGGTGGTTTAGCCAAATCGCTCGTTTAGATCCTTGGCTTACATAGTACTGTAACCTAACTTTGTTGAATGACACAATGGCCATTTCAAGCATTGAGTAGAATGCTAGTACAACTGTCGAAAGAATATTTAGTGTTAACCACCAACTTGCCATAAATCACTCAATTATTTTTAGTCTTGTTCATCTAAAGTTAGTTTTTTTCTAATGTAGACCCTTCTCACCCTATTCGGATCAGCGGCGAGAATGTGAAAGAGAAAATCGTCGGTTTCGTACTTCGATCCATTATTCGGTATTTCTCCGAAGTGTTCCATCAACCACCCTCCGATTGTGACCATATTATTTGGGTTAGGTAACTCAATATCAAAAATATTCTCAAATTCATTAAGCTCAAGTCTACCACCAGCAATGATCTCATTTTTTCCAGAACGTGTGTAGGACATTTTTATGTCACGTAAGTCTTTAATTTCACCTATCACAAGCTCAGCAATGTCTTCGGAAGTGATAAGGCCAACGGTTGATCCATATTCATCTATAACGAGAGCAAATTGCATGTGTAGGTCAGAAAATTTTCGGAGAACGGCTTTTGCGAGTATTGACTCAGGAACAAAGAAAGGCTTGGAAAGATAGGGGATAAGGTCTTTTGGCGATTTTATTTTATCGCGATTTAAAAAATATTTTTTTGCAGTAATGATACCCATAACATCGTGAAGCCCTTTGTTGCAAACGGGCAGTCTAGTACATTCTTCATCTTTAAATAGATAGATAAGTTTTGTGATGGGATCGTTAACATCGTAGAAAAGAATATCACTACGTGGGCGCATCACTTCTTTGACAGTGACTTCTTGAAGGTTTAGATATCCTCGTACATATTCGGACTCTTCAGAAGTTAAAACTCCATATTTTTCAGAGGCCTCTAAAGTATGTTTAAGTTCATCTTTTGAGATGGGAGGTGCTTTGTGCAGGTAGAAAAAAAGGATTCGCGATATCGGAGTCGTAATGTTTATGACGATTTTTCTAAAAGGGGAAATGAGATTCTGAAAAAAGTTAATAGAAGGTGCAACTTTGTAAGATAGCCATTGATTGTTTTCTACCCCAAAATTCTTTGGAATGATTTCTCCAAAAACAAGGGTAATCACAAGCGGAACACCGACTTTAAGAGTCCACCCTGCAAAACTGCCAAACATGTTAGATGCAACGTTTTGAAGAAGAATATTAACAATTGTATTAAGAATGAAAATTGTTACTAAGAGATCTCTTGGTCGATTTATCAATTCACCGATGAGCTTTTTTCTCGGATTTTTAGAGCTACGAAAGGCTTTTATTTGCATCGGAGATAAAGAGAAAAAGGCAACTTCACTCGATGAAAAATATCCAGAACCAAACGTGAGGAGGGTTAGTGCTATAATTAATAAGAGGAACTGAAGATCCATTTATGAACCATTATCCGTTTTAAAGATTACTTTTTTTTGTCCTTCTGGGACAAGCCCTAGGCTTTTTATTAGTACAAGTTCTAGCCAAGCTGGATCACTTTGACTGTTGATCCGTAATTTTAGTTCAGAGTTTAATTCTAATGCATTATATTTTTCTTTTTCGAGAGCTATAAGCTTGTCTTGTAGTTTATTGAAATCCTCATTGAAGCGAACAGTTTCGTGTTCAAATAACATCAAACAAAGGATTGCTAAAAAAATGACCCAGCTTGAGCGACAGAAAATGTTTTCAGCTAGTGAAAAATATTTCGACTTCATTCTCTTGCTAATTTCCCAAGTTTCTTATTCATAACATATCAGGATCCCATAATATATTTTAAGGTAAAAAAATCAAGGAGATAACGTTAAAAAATTTTCACGTTGTTATAAACGAAGGAGTTATATGTTTTTTTTAAAAAAGTCGTTTATTGGCTTGCGAAATAATTCTAAATAAATTAAAAGTTTTATACATAAGCCTCGTTAAAACGGCTTTAAATACCATTCAAGAACGTTTTATACTTACCTTTGTGACTGCTAAGGAATAAGATGAAAAATATTTTTCAAGTTGGACTTGCCTCTTTACTTTTGACAAGTGGGGGGCTTAATGCTCATTGTCAAATGCCATGTGGAATATATCATGATGATATGGTCATTGATCAAATTGATCAATACGCGGAAACAATGTATAAAGCCGTCTCGGAGTTAAACTCTAATCTTTTCAATTCGCCTAAAGATAAAAATCAGTTTGTCAGGTGGGTTTTAGAGAAAGAAAAAGAGTCAGATGTTGCTACAAAATTAATTACAGAATACTTTCTTCAGCAAAAAGTTAAACCCGACGAAGATGGAACAGAAAATAAGGTCCTAGCACTCCATAAAGTTCTCTTTTTGATTGTGAAAATAAAGCAAAATACTGAAAAAAAATATGTTCTCGAGTTTATGAATGAGTGGAAAAAATTTAAAGAGATGTATTTTCCTGAAGGATTTAAATCGCGTATTAATGTAGAAAAGCAAAAAATATGGCGAGAAGAGTATGAAGCTATCATCGATAGCCAAAAGTAATATGTGGACTCATGACTGACCTAAGCGGAAACTGTCTATACCTATGACTTTCAAAACTCCCTTCGGGGGTTACACAAGACGTAAATGTCTTTGGCGGTTTCCGTTCCCTTTATGTGAAGAGGTTATAATCTCTTCACATACAGGGCTGTTTCATAATTAATTTTCAGCTTGTTTCAAACTTTTTCATTTTTATAGTGTTATATCTCTTGTATATTGAGTGAAATTTGAAATTATACTTGATAGTCAGTTATACAGGTTTTTAAACTTCTCTCGTGATCTTGGTGATGAATTTATTCTTGAGTTTAATCGTGTGTAATACTAGCGGTTGCTTGTGTTGATTGTACATCCTAAAAGTGTGAGGATGTATCTAAACATTAGTATTGGATGGACGAATAAAAAGAGTATAAAGTGAAGATAAGTTGCTCCTCTTACAGGTTCCTCGATAAGCTCACTAGAGTTAGATAGGGAGTCTTCGAGCCAGTATTTGTGTACATGTAAAAAAGGAGGGGGTAAGTCGTCTATTGGGTAATACCCAATTTCACGTGTTTCTTCGCCCGTAAGCAGGTCACCATCGACTGCAAGGCATTCAAAGAGGTGAGTGGTATTTGTGAGGCGGTTAACAGGACTGTATATCCCAACTTTCCTAATGATTTGTACAGATACGCCTGTTTCCTCTTTAACTTCACGAATAATAGCTTCTTCTGGAGATTCGTTATTTTCAACTCCACCGCCAGGAAATACCCAAACGGGAACGTCACAACGCTTTAAGGCGATTACTTTGGATTTGTCTTTGGAATATACAACAGAGACGACGCTACTGCCTTTCATGGCTGTCCCCATAATAAGAGAGATAATTACCCAGGATAGGACTCGAACCTACACACCTTACGGCACCAGAACCTAAATCTGGCGTGTCTACCAATTTCACCACCTGGGTAAGTGACTTTAAACTGCAAGTGTATACTTTTACTCACCTTTTCGTCAAGTGTTTAAATTTCAATAGGTGAAGTTTTTTTCGTTTTGTGAGTTTTTGAGGTGATTTTGCCTAATCTCGACCAATCCTTAATTGGATCTTAATATTTCTTTGATAGACTTATTTTAGCGTTATAATGTTATTGTCTAAACAAATAATGGTAGGAAAATGAATTTCGCACAAAATTTCTTACATCATTCTATTAGGTTACTAATATTAGTTGCCTTATCATCATTTTGTAGATTGGAGTCCACACCGACACAGTCATCTGGCATTTCCCAAGAATTAGTCCATTATGAAAATAATGTTACTGAGCTAAAATTAAACAATGGGATGAAAGTCGTTTTGAAAAAGACAGACTTTGACCCAGGAGAAACTTTTATTCAACTTGTTGCCCCAGGTGGGTATTCAGAGCTCGAAAAAAAGGATCGTCCCTCAGGGATGCTATCATCGAAAATTGCAATTGAGTCGGGGATGACCCATAATTCCTCTAGTGAGTTTGCTTACAGCCTCTATGAGTATGGTATCGACCTAAGAGTGTCGGTTGAAAAAACCTATAGATTTATAGATGCCACTTTACCAAAAGAATCGATTGATGAAGTGTTACGGATCTCCGCATTTATTTTAAGGGAAAACAAATTAACTGCTGACGCTCTACAAACTGTCGTTGAAAGAGAAAAAAGCATTATCCGCGATAGACACTTGGACCCTGAAAAAAACTTTGAGATGAATTATTTTGCTTTGAATACTGAGAATTCCAAGGACCTCAGGCCTTTGTCATTAAAAGGAGCTAACTCGGTTGATTTGGAAAAGGCTAGAGCTTTGTTTAAACAGTACTTTTCTAATCCAGAGGACTTCATACTGGTAATTGTTGGAGATTTTGAAATCGACTCTGTCAAAGACTCCATTTTAAAGTACTTCGGTAATCTAGAGAACGATAGTAATATCAAAGGATCATACGCAATAAAAGAAGTTGAATTTCCAAACGGAATTGTACGTAAAAATGTTTCTTCTAGAAGGAGCACAGATGCTTATACACGTATAACATTTCCTGTTTCTGTAGATTTTACTTTCGAGGGTGTTAACACTCTAGAGCTAACCACCTTACTACTTGAAAAACGCCTTAGAAAAATCATTACCGCTGAAACAGGTAAAACATTTGGTGTAGATGTCGGATATGAACTTCCTTTATATCCTTACCATAAAACGATATGGTTAAGTATCCAATTTCACAGTCCTAAGAATAAGACTGAAGATATAGAGAAACATATTCTAAAAGAGCTAGCTAAATTTCAAGAAAAACCGGTTTCTCAAGATGAATTTGATGAAATCGTTCGCCATCAAAGGTATAATGACGATTTTTGGCTGCAAAATAATCCCTACTGGCAAGCTAAACTTGTGAATTTCGGCTTGTGGGGTTGGGATTTATCATTATTACGTCAAGACAACCCCTATTTAAAGAAGCTTTCACCCCAAGATATTCAGCAATTCCTTTATCATTTCGTACCACTAGATAACTATACGGTGATTACCTCTAGTTAGTCTTTATCTTGAAGTACTGTTGGGTCCCCCATTTTTTACTAATTGCTTCCAGTACTCTCGGTTACTTGGAGAAAGGTACTGCAAAAGGGAAAGGTAGTGCACTGGCCAAATATGGTGGTATTCTGTGTCGACCAAAGCAATTTTTTTATCTTTCGAAAAGGGGAGGTTAAAAGCGTAAACCGAATCCCTTAATCCTTCCTCTTTAAGCAGCAAAAAAATAGCGTTTAGCATCGTTTTTTTCATCGGAGCCCCTCGCCACATCCTTAAATTGACGTTTTTGGGGAGAAGGTCCATATCTTCTACTAACAGCACAAAATTTTTCCGAGAATAACCAATCGGTGGAGCGGGACTTTCAGGTAGAGGGTAGATCCATTTGTTTGGGACTTTGAAAATATTGTTCCAACCATTTTTTTCGATAGCTTTTTTAATTGATTTTGCACCCTTAACTCGATCGATAAATTTTGCCCAGTCAATATACCCCTTCTGGTCATCTGTATACATTTTCACAAGGTACCCCTTCAATTTTTTATGTGTGGCTACAATAGTCCCACTCCATTTGCCGGGTTTTGTATTTTTAAATCCCGCTTTTTTTAATGACTTACTGTTAAAAACAACTCTTGTATTCGAATGAAAAATTTCATCAAGTGTTTTTTTCATGGGGTGTGATTCAGAGATTAAATGTGGCAAGATAGAATTCCATATATTTTCTGAAACATGTTCTGGACGATCAAATGTGTAGGCCACTCCAAATAGGTTGTACGTAATAAGTACTATTGTAATGGTTTTAGAGAGATATTTTTTCATGATTCACTCGTAGCTCATATTGGATTATAGGAACAATCTGCCCTAAAATTGATATGGAATCAAGAAGGAATTTTCAATTGGCTGCGGAAAATACCAACCACAATAAATAAAGTTATTCACTTCAAGCAGCTAAAGCTATAAAACAAGACATCAACAATGAAAATGACAAAAACGATTTCACAGTATTGAAGAAAGCTCAGATTCAAGGTAAACATGCGAACAATCTGTGTTTCAAACAGGTTTGTTACGATTAATAAAAGTTGGCATTACGCTATCGGAGGTATAGGAGGGAGGCTGTTAAATTCGCAATGTTTTTGATCTAAGTAGTTTTGCAAAATAATAACAGCAGAAACAGTATCAACATGCTTTGTTCGCTTCTTTCTATTCATATTCGCTTCACGCATGCTGCGCTCAGCTTGAACAGATGTTAGGCGTTCGTCTCTTGGGATGATGTCAACTTCAGGTAAGGAAGATTTTAGTTCGGCAATAAAGTGGTTGACTTCATCAGCCATCAACCCTGAAGTCCCATTCATCATATAAGGCATACCGACAATAATGACGTCAATAGTGTATCCAAGCTCTTTCTGGTGCTCCTTTAAAGAGGAAACAACTTTTTTTGTACTCTCTTTTAGCTTTTTCTCCGCCTTAATGACAGCTAGAGGGGAGGCGATGATTTTTGATTCATCTGAATAGGCTATCCCTATTCTCGCCATCCCGTAGTCGATTCCAATCGATCGTGTTTTTGTCATCCCACTACTCACTTGGTAATCGCTTGGTTTTTGATTGCAGCGTCAATGAAATTTACGAAAAGAGGGTGCGGTTCCGTAGGTTTAGACTTGAATTCTGGATGAAACTGTACACCTACCATCCAAGGATGTTTAGGAGCTTCAATGATTTCTACAAGCTTAGCTTTTTCAAAGACTCCTGAAAAAATGAGTCCAGATTTTTCAAGCTCACCTCTAAATGAGTTGTTGAACTCATAGCGATGACGATGCCTTTCACTGATATCTCTCTTGCCATAAGCAGAAAAAGCTTTTGAAGACTCACTCAGTTGGCAAGGATAGGCCCCTAATCGCATCGTTCCACCAATGTCGACCACATTTTCTTGTTCCGATAGTAAAGAAATTATCGGACGTTCTGTCCCAGGTTGAATTTCTGTAGAATTAGCGCCATTAATATTGGCAACATTACGAGCATACTCTACAGCCATGACCTGCATACCTAAGCAAATGCCAAAATAAGGGATATTGTTTTGGCGACAATATTTTGCCGTCGCAATTTTACCTTCCCAACCGCGTTCTCCAAACCCACCAGGAACAAGATACCCGTCGCAACCTTCAATTTCCGCTTCCATGTTAGGGGATTCTTCAAGTTTATCCGCTTCAAAGCGACGGATTTTAAGTTTGTATCCTGCCTTAATAGCGCCGTGAGAAAGAGCTTCGAAAACAGATTTATAGGCATCTTGGTGTTGAACATATTTTCCAACAACCCCAATGGTAATTGATCCTTTTGGATTATTTACGACATCTACAAACTCTTTCCATTTAGAAAAGTCTACTTCGCTTGTAGGTATATTTAATTTTTTGCATATAATTTCATCAAGCTTCTGCTCGTGAAGCTTCAGAGGGACTTCATATATTGTATTCTCTACATCAACTTCTTCGATTACAGCTTCTTTTGGAACGTTACAAAAGAGGCTAATCTTATCTTTGACATCTTGATCCAAAGAGTTTTCACATCTCAATAACATGATGTCAGGCATAATACCAATTTCTCTAAGGACTTGAACAGAATGTTGTGAAGGTTTCGTTTTTACTTCGCCAGCAGCTTTTATATAAGGAACGTATGTTAAATGGGTGTTAATGCAGTCATTGGGATTTTCATTGCGGAACTGTCGAATAGCTTCTAAAAAGGGAAGAGATTCAATATCCCCAACCGTACCACCAATCTCAACTATCACAATCGATATGTCTTTGTCTTGCGCAGAACAGTCAGTAATTCTTTTTTTTATCTCATCGGTAATATGCGGGATAACCTGAACGGTATTACCTAAATAATCCCCCTTTCTCTCACGTTTGATGACAGTATTATAAATTTGTCCAGAAGTTGCATTAGAAGCTTTAGATAAAGGAGAGTCTGTATAACGGTGGTAGTGCCCAAGGTCTAAGTCTGTTTCGGCGCCATCATCAGTCACGTAAACTTCACCGTGCTGAAAAGGGTTCATCGTTCCAGGGTCTACATTCAAATAAGGGTCTAGTTTAAGGAGTGCTACTTTTAGCCCTCGATTTTCTAAAAGCATGCCTAGCGCCGCTGCCGTTAAACCTTTTCCTAATGAGGAACATACTCCTCCTGTAACAAAGATATATTTCATTATTGAAATCTCGTAGTTATAAAATTTTTCAAATCTTCTGTAGTGTCAATTCCTACGCAGTCACTTTCAACTTCTACAACACGAATGCGGTAACCGTGTTCGAGTATCTTTAACTGCTCTAGGTCCTCAGCTTTTTGAAGAGGGGTAAGAGGTAGTTGTTGATACTTTAAAAGGAAGTTTCTGCGATACACGTACAATCCCAAGTGTTTATAATAGGGGACTTCAGGATTAAAATCACGACTTTTTCCATGAGGAATCATCGCTCTACTGAAATATAGGGCGTGGTTATTTAAATCAAAAACACATTTAACGTTTGAAGTGCTTTGAATGTCGGATTCTGAAGCGATTTTAACGCAAGGAGTGGCAACATCTGCTGTTTGGTCGTTTTCTAGCGCTTCAATAACTCCTTGGATTGTCTGTGAAGGGATGTCAGGCTCATCTCCTTGAATATTGACAATAAGTTCAGCGCTTTCAAATGTTGACGCCTTTATCACTTCTGCAACTCGGTCGGTTCCCGATTGGCAGCTAGGTGATGTCATTACAACAGAGCCTCCAAATTTTTGAACGCAATCATAAATTTTTTGAGAGTCGGTCGCAACGATAAGTTGATCAAGCTTTTTACATTTTAAAGCATTCTCATAAGTGACCTGTATCAGAGGTTTCCCTTGAATATCTGCAAGCATTTTTTGAGGAAACCTCACACTGGAGATTCTTGCAGGAATGATTCCAATAATTTTGGGATCGGACATAATAAAGCTACCATTGTAAATAGGGTGTGATTATTAACTTTAACCTCGCCGATACTATTTGATAAGAGGGATTAAAAGCAAGTGCCAGTGAAGTATCAGATGTTGCATAAAGAAAAAAATTTACCTACTAACCTATTCTGGCTAGTCCTGAAGAAGCAGGCAGTGACTATTATTTTAGTATGGGTGAAAGCTAACAGGAGGTAGGCATTTATAAAGGAAATCTTCGCCTAAAATGAAACGCAAAGAGAATACTAGAGGTGAATTAAATGATTAGTCTCCTAATCCTATTTTATAGAAATTTTACATTAAAATTGATGAGGTGTCAGTAGAGGGTGTGTTGCATAACTCTCTCTGAAAACAGGTTCATCACAAAAACGCGTACCTTCACATATGAAGGTGATAGAGTCTTTTCAAAAGATCGTTTGGATAAACAAGTCGATTGCGAGCGAAAATAAAAAGCAACAGCTTGAATTTTTTAACAAGATAGACAGGATCGGCTTCGCCGACAGGATAAGATTTAATGGATGGGG
>JAYZJO010000058.1:0-26730 GCA_036164375.1 Chlamydiota bacterium
AATAAATATCCTTTTAACTATCGCTGTGATACAATATATTTTATTTAGTAATTAATAATTTATATTGAGTTATGAGCAAACTTCTAAAATTAGCAATCGTTGGAAGACCCAACGTCGGAAAATCAGCATTATTTAATCGTATCTGTAAACAGCGTATCGCCATCGTCGACGAAGCTGAAGGTGTCACGCGTGATCGCCTCTACGCTGAATCAGAAATTTTTGGTCGTCCCTTTGAAGTCATTGACACCGGAGGAATCAATCCACGCTCCCCCGCCCTTTTCAATGAGGAAATCAAGCGCCAAGCAGAAATAGCAATCGAAGAAGCAGACACCATCGTAATGGTTGTCGACTCCCAAATAGGCGTTACAGACCTCGACATTGACTTGGCACGTATTCTTCTTAAGACAGACAAACCCCTCTGCCTTGCGGTTAACAAAGTCGATAATTATGATAATGAACATGTAATCTATGATTTTGGCCGCCTTGGCATCAAAAATAAAATTGCCGTTTCAGCAGCTCAAAACTGGCAATTGGCAGAACTGCTAGAAGCTGCTTTTGAAGACTTCCCAGCTCATGCTGAAAGTAGCGTCGAAGAAACAAAAGGCTACAAAGTGGCAATTATCGGAAGACCAAATGTTGGAAAATCATCACTTATCAACTATCTTCTCAACGATAACCGTTGCATCGTCAGCCCTATTCCTGGAACGACACGCGACAGTGTCGATATTGGCTTTACCCAAGGTGACGACGAGTATATTTTTATCGATACAGCAGGAATACGCCGAAAAGGTGCTGAACATGAAGTTGTCGACAAATTTGCCGCTATCCGTACGCAGCGCGCCATTGAACGTTCCGACGTTTGTCTTTTGATGCTCGATTCAACACAAGGAATGACAACTCAAGAGAAAAAAATTGCCAATATGATCGAAGAGGCAGGTAAAGGATGCATAATCCTTTTTAATAAGTGGGACCTAGTGGAAGGATTCCGTATGGAACACTGCATGAAAAATATCGAAGAAGAAGTCCCCTTTTTGAAGCACTGCCCTAAAATCTTCATGTCAGTGAAAGAAGGGCGAAACATCAATAAAATTTTCGATTTAATCAAAGATGTAAAGCAAAACTCACTAATGCGAATTTCTACACACCAACTCAACAAATTTGTTGGAAGAGCAATACAAATTAACCACCCCCCTCTAATTACGGGTAAAAGGTTAAGAATCTATTATATGGCGCAAGTGGCAGTTAATCCTCCGAAATTTGTAATTTTCGTGAATCGTTCGACCCTGATGACAGATACATACAAAAAGTACTTGTACAATCAATTCCGTAAGGAGTATCGTTTTACTGGAGTTCCCATCAATATCCATTTAAGAGACAAAGCCAAAACCAAAGATCGAAGGACTTCTGCTCCCGATCGTTCTCTAGAAGATCGAGACTACCTAAAAGAGTTAGAAGAAGCTTACCCTGACGAATAAAAACACAAAAGACAATTAAAGCTATGTCAAGACCCTCTTATCAACTGACGAAGTACCCCTTAGGTAGCCTTCGGGAATGCTGGACAATTTCGTGGCCTCTCATACTTAGCTTACTATCTTTTAGTGTCATGTTATTTACCGACAGAATCCTTCTTTCAAGACACTCCGTCACTGAGCTCAATGCAGCTGCTGCAGCTGGCACGGCATGTTGGCTATTTCTTGTTATGCCTGTCTCTATCGCAGCTATTTCCGAAGTTTTTGTGGGGCGTTACCACGGTGAAAACCGCCTCCACGAACTTGGAAAGCCTGTTTGGCAAATGATTTGGTTTTCTCTCATTGCTTCCCCTATACTATGGCTTGTAGGCACTTTTGGACCCCCACTCCTCTTTTTTGGTTCTCCAAATATCCACGAAGAAACAACCTATTTTTCTACGATTTTAGTATTCACTCCCGTGATTCTCGCTAATATTGCTGTTACTGGATTTTTTGTAGGTTCAGGTCGAGTGAAAATTGTGACAGTTTGCGCTATCATCACTAATATCATTAATATTGGATTAGACTACCTTCTTATTTATGGCTACAAATGGATCCCTTCTCTAGGTATCTTTGGGGCTGGTATCGCAACAGGTTTGTGTGAGTTAGTCCAATTATTACTGTTTTTATCTTTCTTTTTTAAAAAAAGTAATCGCGAAAATCATGGTACACTTGATTACAGTTTCGATAAAAGACTCTTTTCTGAATCTCTAAGGATAGGATTCCCTGCTGGACTAGGTATTGCTATAGAAATATCAGCGCACTTCATTTTTTTTAAAGCCATGATCTACGCTGGGCAAGAAAATTTAACTATTGCTGCGATGGTTCAAAGTTTATACTTCCTAATCTTTTTTATTTATGAAGGGCTTTCTAAAGGTGTCACAACGATATGCGCAAATTTGCTAGGTGGAAAACAGAAAGGTTACATAAAACAAGTATTAATTTCAGCGAGCTCCATACATGCTATTTTTTTCCTAATCCTGAGTAGTTTAATCCTTTTTAATTCCGATCACATCATCGACTACTTTCTTAATCAGCAAGATGAAAATCTCATTGTAACACCTCACTTTTTGAATGTGGTGCACTGGGGAATATTTTTTATGTGTTTATTCTTCTTATTTGATGGATTAACACGCATATTGGCTGGGCACCTCACTGCTGCAGGCGATACGAAATTTTTGCTTTACGCTGGCACAGTCCTTAACCTCGTCGCTTATGTGCTTCCTATTTTCTTAATCATATTTTATGCCGAAGGCGGGGCCGATGACGCATGGATGATCATTTTCAGCTGTAGTGTTATGACGTTCTCTGTTTACCTTTTAAGGTATATTTCTAATAAGTGGGAAGTGGCAAGTGCAATCCTGGAGCAGAGCGAAAGTTAGGCTACTACCAGAACTGACGCATCAAACCAACCCCAATAGGCACTTTCTCCGAAAATCAGGTGAATAAACTGCCTTTTTGAGCTTTGATATGAGAGTTTTTTTTGGAAATCTGTGTGCCTCAATAATCACGTAATCTTAAGCTAAGATATTGAAGTTTAATGAAGATCAATTTGAAACTTTTGATCAAGGTAATCAGGGTAGCCTACGGCTGTACGATAAATATTTTTTGGAACAGTTGGGTTGTTGATAAATTTTGGCAAAAGAAACATTCAATACAAGCGTCTTTGTCTCCCTGATTATTATCGTGCCGCCGTAGGCGATCCTGCCCATCTTGATCAATAATTTTTAAATCTTATAGTTTAAAACTATAGAAACACTCACGATTTAAAATTTTGATGCATCAGTTCTAAGGCTACTACTCCATTCAACGATTGCTATTACCACTCTACATATTCGAGAAGCTCGACGAGTTCTTCCCGGGTAAATTTCTTCACAAAACTATGGTCGTCTGTCCCAACAACTTCTTCCATCAATGCTCCTTTTTTCATGATCAGCTCATCGATTTTCTCTTCAAAAGTATTTTTTGTGACAAGTTTAAACACTTGGACACCGCGTGTCTGTCCAATTCGATGCACACGATCTGTCGCTTGATCCTCTCTTGCTGCATTCCACCACCGATCATAATGAATAACTACCGAACCGGCAGTTAGGTCAATGCCTAAGCCTGTAGCCTGAAGAGAGCCGACAAAAACTTCACATTGTGGATCCGTATTAAACTGCTTTATTTTTTCTCCCCTTTTTGCCGTTGACCCACGAATAGAAGTAAAACCTATACTATTATCACTGAGGTATTTTTCGATGATATCGAGCATGAAAAGGTACTGTGAAAAAACTACGACCTTTTGATTAGACTCCCTCGCTTCGCTAAGAAGTTCCACAAACAAATTCCATTTTCCTGATTCGTACGCACCAAAATTTTCCGGGTCTTTATGGTAGATTGCCGGGTGATTACAAATTTGTTTGAGATTCGATAGTAAAGCGAAGATATGAATGTATGGCACTGGATTTTTCTCATCTTGTAATTCATTCAGAAGTTTACGATGAGATTGTTTAAGAACATCATTATATAAATTCAACTGTTCAGGAAGAAGTTCACAATGCGAAATTTGCTCAATTTTTGGCGGGAGATCTGTCAAGACATCTTCTTTTTTTCGTCTAAGAATAAGAGGTTTTATATATTTAGAAAGTAAAACTTTCCTTTCGATATTTTCTTCTTTTTCAATAGGTTTGATGAAGTAATCGTTATATTCTTTTTCTTTCGGCATATACCCCGGGAGACATACATCAAATAGCGATTTCAGCTCTCTAAGTCTATTTTCAATAGGAGTACCCGTCAACCCTAATCGCATTTTCGCGTTAACCTTAAGTAATGACTTATGTACGCCACTTGTATGATTTTTTGCACACTGCACCTCATCGAAGATAGCTAACTCAAAAGGTACTTTTCTTAAAAGGGCCGATTCATTTCTCCAAACTCCATATGAAGTAAGCAAAACATCATAGTCCTCTCTGAAATCTTGAAGGCTACGGTTTAGTCCATGAAACGTACACACGCGAAGGCTGGGAATAAATTCTTCAATTTTTTCCTTCCAGTGATAGATAACCGACGTCGGACAAATCACTAAAAAATGCATTTGCGTATCCGCATTATGCTCTTTATGAAAAGCACAAATTGCCGCCATCAAAGCCATAGACTGGTGGGTTTTACCTAACCCCATATCATCACATAAAAGCCCTGAAATTTCGTTTAAGTACAAAAACCAAAGCCACTTTACTCCTTTGTCTTGATAAGGGCGTAATGTACTTTTTAACAAATTTAAAGAAGGAATCTCAGCAACAGAAGTCTCTTGAAGAGCATCAAATATCTTTTTAGACTTAAGATAATCTTTTCGCCGACTTTTTCTGAGAAGGATCTCGTCAAAAGCGTTTACACGCAAAAATTCCAATGTCGAAAGGTAAACAACATTACTACGTAAGTCCACCTGTTTCTTTTTCAGGCCTTTTACCCATCTATACCTCTGATCTTCAAGATCTAACCGACCTGAATCACTAAACAAATATTTCTTTTTTTCATCGATTGCTTTCCATACATCTGTAACATTGACTTTACCCTGGTCCGAAACATAAAAAATCTGGAAGCCATACACCCCTTTCCCACGTTTCTCTGACTTCACAATTTTTTCTGCTTCTAGAATTAAATTCGAAGGTTCAAGAACCCTATAGTCAATTTCATGGATATGCCTTGGAAATGCTGGAAGGTCATTCTCGAAAAAGTCTTTCAACTTTTTATCACTAATGATTGTTTTTTCTTGCTGATACCCCTCTGGCAAACGATTTTTAAGTGGGATTTCACAAAACCCCTCTCCACTTACATAACAATAGTCTTCAAGAATTAATGGATTTTTCTCTTCGTATCCAGGTAAATATTTATACCTAGGGATCACCAGGACACCTTCACCATCTGCAATTGTCACTTCTAAGTATGCTGATATCAATGGAGAGGTTTTTCCGAAAAAGTTGGCGATAAGACCTAGCTCATCGCGATTTTTTTTAATAAATCGCGAAATTTCTTCTCGACGAATAGGAATATCTGGGTCTATCGACAAATTGATATTAGAGGTGACCTTAGAATAGAACCCTTGCCCCTCAATATATACCCAGGATCCAAAATCTTTACTGCGCAGTCCCTCATCATCAAGAGTAAGATGCCTTTGAAAGATTAACTCTCCCTCACTATTTATCGTATAACCCACTTTCACTTCAATGCTAGTCAGGTGGGTATCAAATCCTTCAATAGCGTTTAACCACATCCGATACTGCGAGATGAAACTATGGACATCTTCACTTAAAATGACTGTTTCAATATCATCAAATAAACGCCCTTCAATAGGAAAAAAACCTTGACTGTCATGGTAAACCCAATTCCCAAAAGCGCGAGATTTCCCCTCTGTAAGGTCTCCTGGTTTGAAAAGATACTCCTCAATATGTAAGTCCCAGTTATTATCAAAATAGAGTTGATAAGACACCGTAACGGGCTCTAAAGAGAAATGATCGCCAATTAGCAATTTTTTAATAATATGAGCGTGTGAATCCAGGACATCTGAGAGCCTTTTTCCTTGAATATTCGGCTGTGCTAAAATATGGTATTGATCGATCGCGTAGAATCCCTCTCCGGGAATATAGTGCCATCCGCCAAACACATATTTTTCATCTCTTGCTTCAAACTCTTCGGACTCACTACGATATTCCTCTTTTAATTGGACATTAAGGATTCCTTTGTCCTTATCATAGGTAATTTGCTGAATAGCTTCTCGCTGCGTTGTATGAACAGCCAACGGAGAGTTCACATGTTTCAGAAAAGGGATAATTCTAATGAGATCATCTGGACGAATTTCAAAAAATATCTCCAGGTCAGGGAAAGAAATTTTTATACTTGAAGGTATCTTATCGTCAGAATACCCAAAGGTTATATTATACGGCTTTCTTGAGTCCTGCTGCACCATCATTTTTTTTGCTATATCATTCCAGAAAGAAAGCTCGTAGCGTAGCTGAGGGGTTGGCTTACCCTGCCTCCATAAATTTAACTCTTCCTCTGTTAAGTTTGAAAATTTTAAGGATGTTTCTTCAGTTTCCTCTTCTCGATGCGTTAAAAGATCTTCAATTTGCTGAAAAATTTCATCACTCTTGGCTTCAATTGAAAAAATAATATTGCCATCATCGTTTCTGAAAGAATATCTGCTCCCCTCGAGGTCAAATACCTGCGAGTCGTCTCCTACCCGCTCAATAAAAATTATACATAATTCATTCCATAGAGACTCTCGGAATCGCGCATGAATGGGACGCTTCCTGCCATTAAAAATGCGTATATATGCCGCAGTAATATGAGCACAGCCACTTTCAATCTCCGACTCTTCACAGGCGCAAAAAGAGTCGGTTAACTCTCCCTTTGGGTCAAGGTGTAAAAAGGCCCAAAAACCTTCTTTATCATCTTTTTTATCATAGACAAGAACCTGATAGGTTCCGCCAGAAAATTCGATGTCACGCACCAACTTCTGCTTAATAAGCTGCTCTGCTTGACTGCGGTATTTTTCAAGTGACTTCTTTAAATGCATTACTATAACTTTAATTTAGTATACTAACTTTTGGCAGTTAGCGACAAACCTGGCGGCAAGTGATCGCCAAAAATAGTCTCGTGATCGGATATGGTCATAGGATCCTTCCCTTCCACAAGCCGCGTTAGATGGTTGCTATCTTCCAAAACATCAAAAGCCTTAAGTACTTTATTACTTGTAGCTTCTGATACATTTATTTCTTTTTCCTGAGCCTTGCGTACTAACTGGCTCAATGGGAATGCTAACTTCTTTAATGAATATATCTTCTTCATATCAAGAAGCTCTTCTACCCAATGGGTGCACTCATCTGGCGGCACCACATTTGAGGGAGTCCCATACATCAAATTCCTTGAGCCTAAACGCCCTACCGCCCATAACTCAGCAGAACTTCCAGCTCCCTCTTTCAACTTTTTCAATAAAGCCCTACCCATCGACACTTTTGATTGAGTATCAATGCGTTCTAAGGCTGCAAGTGTTCTAATTTTCTCCTCGTAGTGGTAGCGAGCTTGGCCACCCTTTGGCTCAATTATACCCTTTTTTTTATTTAAAATGGAGGGGGCAATCTGATGAAATATTTGCGTCTGTTGTCCCTTACTTAACCCTCCAGCTATGCGGCGTAAACAGATCCATTGCTGAATAGCAGAATCTCCCGACTTTACCGACTTACTGTCTCCAAGGATGATGCGCCAAAGATCTTTAACACGGTGATCATCAAGGGGATACCCAAACCCGGGACGTAGAAAATATCCCGCCATGTTCCACCATCTGGCTTCGTGTGCCGATGAAAGTTTTCTATCGCTATTTTTTTCAATTAAAGCACTTAGAAGTCCGCGCAAAATACTAGGCGACCACTCATCTCGAGTCATTTCAATAGCGCCTTCAATTTGATCCATAATTTTTGCGGGCTTAACGCAGTTTTCTTTTGAAAAAAAACTTTCTATTACCTTTTTAGCATCAGTTAGATAAGAACCATCAAAAGTTTCGTCAGCTCTTGCTTTATTGATAAGGGCCAACTGGTTATCTTGACCTTCTGCAGATTTAAATTGAAACTCCAAGTTCCATCGATGGTTTGTGTCTTTAGACTCTAGCCATAGCTCAAGAGTCCCTAAAGTAGTATACTCAATACAAAGAGTAACCGGAACCGACTGGTGCTCAGCTGAGTGCTTTCCATACCTTAAAACCGTATAAATAGGTGGCATGCGATGCAGCTCTTTTGGATCGCATTCGATAACATCACCTGGCAAGTCACCAATGCGTGTATGAGACGCATATAGAGTAAAAGATACTGGAGAGTTTGCTTTTGCTTCAAAGGTATGTTCGGAAACATATTTTGCTCCCTCTTCGGCCCCTCTTTCAATTAAACAAAGAGCATTTTTTTTATTCGAATCACTCGACTCAAATTCTAAATAAAACGTCCTTGGTGAGCCAGCTTTGATTTTTACACCTTCACCTCGTCGCACCTTACCATAGTAAGCTGCCCCCCTAGCAACGGCTTGCTCAGCATTTTTTATAGAAATAACATCGATGGATTCCTTAGGAAACCATTTTCTTAAACTTTCGGTGACAGCATTTTGAAAGTGTTCGGCCATCATCGTCCCCCCATTAAAGAGGATATACTGAGGGTTTTTCTTTCGAGAAGTTTGTGATTGATCAAGAAAGTGAGCTAGTTGCTTAGTGATGCATGGCTCGTCTTCATAGGCCAAACCTGAAGAGCGAAACCCTCGAGCCTTACGTATTTTTTTTGCTTCGCTCCAACTTAAGACCGGAAAAAAGCCCTTTACTAAAAAATCAACAACTTCCGATTTGCTAACCTCTAAAGAAATAGCTCCTTTGACAACACTTGCCCCCTTTCCCTGGATAATCACCTGGTAGGTATCCTGTCGACCAGAAAGCAGAACCTCTTTAGCTTGACGCGCTTCGTGATAAAGTTCTTTCCACTGCAAAGGTTCAAGTTCTTGCCCGAGCTTCTCTTCCAAATAGTAGGTCAATGCAGTGTCAATATTATCGCCTCCCAATAGCAAGTGATTGCCGACAGCCATTCTTTCAAACGAGGAAGCTCCATTTTTTTCTTGATATTGAATCAAGCTGAAGTCCGTAGTTCCACCACCGACATCACAAACAAGAATCATATCGCCATCTGAAAACTCTGAGTGCCATGTCGACTCATTCTGCGATATCCAATTGTAAAAAGCCGCTTGCGGCTCTTCTATAAAAGTAATATTTACAAACCCAGCAAGTTTTGCTGCCTCCGCTGTAAGTGAACGAGCTACTTCATCAAATGATGCAGGGACTGTTAATACAATATCTTGTTGTTCAAGTTCTAAATCGGGATCCCCATGTGCAATTTCGTGATTCCAAGCCTCTCGGATATGCTCCAAATATCTACGACTAGCCTCTAGAGGGCTGATTCGCATTTTTTCATCTCGAGCATCGATTGGAAGGATAGCCTCTTTTTGTTGGGCAGATCCATGGCACAACCAACTTTTTGCTGAAGAAACAAGACTTGTCGGTACTTTAGCCCCATACTTCAAAGCAAAACTACCAACAGTATAATTTTTTGTTTTGCTCCAAGGTAGTTCTAATGCCCCTTCAGGAAGTTCTCCATCACTTGCAAGGTAGCAATAGGAAGGCAATGAAGACTTGCCTTCCAAAAACCCTGCCTCCACAAGTTGCGGAATGTGAAAAGGCTTGGCTGATAACGTTTTACTTGTTGTGTCAATATAAGAGACACATGTGTTTGTTGTTCCTAGGTCGATACCGACAATGTATTTCATATTTTTTCCAAAATTTTCTCTGGGGGGATATACTCATACCCTAAGTCTACAGCGACAGGTTCACAAGTAACTTCTCCAAGGCACACGTTTAGTCCTGCACGTAAAAAGGGATCATCTTTTAGAGCTTGTTTCGCCCCTTTATTTGCAATTGTCAATGCATGAGTCATCGTCGTATTTGTCAAAGCGAGTGTCGAAGTTTTCGCACAAGCACCTGGCATATTGGTCACACAATAGTGAACAATGCCATCAACTTCATACGTTGGCTCATCGTGTGTTGTTGGACGCGATGTTTCAAAACACCCTCCTTGGTCGATTGCAATATCTACCAATGCAGAGCCATGCCCCATCAACTGAAGCATCTCTCTATCAATAAGTTTTGGAGCTTTTTTACCGTGAATCAATACAGCACCAACAACTAGATCAGCTTGCTTTAGTAACTCTTCAAGTTCAAACTTCGATGAGTATAATGTTTTTAACTTATGGCCAAAAGTTGAGTCTAAATATCTCAGTCTTTGTAAATTCGTATCGAGTACTGTTACATCTGCCCCTAGTCCAAAAGCCATTCGTGCGGACTCTGTACCTGAGGCTCCCCCACCGATGATGACAACTTTGGCTGGAAGGACACCTGGAACGCCTCCCATTAATACCCCTTTTCCTCCGTTGTTCATCTGAAGTGCTAAGGCTCCCACTTGAATTGCGATGCGCCCAGCAATCTCACTCATTGGCTCTAAAAGAGGAAGTCCTCCTCGTTCATTCGTGACTGTTTCGTAGGCGATCCCAATGACACCTTGTTTAAGGAGGTTTTCAGTTTGAACAGGATCTGGAGCAAGGTGAAGGTAACAAAATAAAATTTGACCTTTTTTAAGGAGACTATACTCGCTCGGCTGAGGCTCTTTTACCTTGATGACCATTTCAGCTTCATAAACATCTTTTGGAGTACTAACTATTTTAGCGCCTGATTCTGCAAATATTTCATCGGAATACCCAATTTTTTGTCCGGCATTTGTTTCAATTATCACTCGATGCCCAGCATCTACCAATGCGCGAACCATTGCGGGTGTTGCACCAACTCTATATTCTTGAGGTTTAATTTCTTTAGGTATACCAATGATCATATCTTGCCCTCCGGGGTAATAATAACACTTATTCTTCAATACAAAGAATTCACTTCATTATACGGGATATTAACCTATCTTACAAGGTTAGTAAGCCTCGAATAGAACGCGAAAACAAAAAAATATTTATAAATTTGGACCAGATTTAAAGCGATTCAAAACTATGAAAAGCTTCATTAAAAGATTTTTTAACATCTTCACGATCGACTTCATTACCAAACCAATAGATAAACTGCTCAATAGCTTGGTTCATGAGCATCTCATTACCAAATACTATCCGACATTTTTTGTTACGAGCTTCGTGCAAAAATGCGGTATCTTCAAAACTAGGAATCACATCAAGAACAACTTTTTCAGGTAGTAAACTTGATAAGTCGATAGCTAACCGCGATTTTTCAGAGTAAAGACCAACGGAGGTACTATTGACTAAAAAATCATATCCCAGAGAAGCAAAATGAGAAAAATCGTTAAGAGAGCCACATTCACACCCTAAGTGTTGTGCAAGCTCTTCAGCCTTTTCTTGAGTGCGATTTAAGATAACAACTTTTGCTCCGCGCTTTATTGCTTCCCAAGAAATAGCTTTAGCGGCACCTCCAGCACCCAAAACAATCACTGTTTTACCTTGCACACTTTCGTATTCTTCCAAGGCATCTAAGGCTCCTTTTCCATCAGTATTGCAGCCAAACATTTTTTTCTGGTTAAATTGAATGGAATTAATAGCTCCAATATTTACAGCGTCATCCGATGCTTCTGAGAGCTCTGCAATTACAGACCCCTTAAGAGGCATTGTAACGCTAAAACCCATAAAATTAAGCTTTTTTGCTAAATCTAAAAACTCTTTAAGTTCATGTTGAAGAACGTTAAATTTAACATATACGGCATTGAGCCCTAAACTTCTAATTGCGTGATTATGCGTATGATGACTGGGACTTTTGTTTACTGGATCGCCAATCAAACCTAAGAGAGATGTTTCGCGGTTCAATTTCTTAAAATGATACTGATTGATCAACTCATTAACGGTAATCTGACCTGGCGCCGTAGCTAGTTCTCTATTGATGGCTGAAAATGTAATAGCACTACCCACAACTGGCCCCATAATTCGTGTAGAGCTTCCATACTCTCCCATACAAACACCTGAAATAGCATACCCTTTTTTAACATTTTCCTTTACCAAACGAAGCATACGCAAAGCATCGAGCGATGAATTTGCCATGGTAGAAAACTTATAGATTGTAGCTGGAAGATGTTTCATGTAGTCAAAAATGCTTTGCAAATCTTTGGGAGTTTGCTCGAAATCATGAAAAGAGCTTATCAAGCTTGTTTCCGAAGAAATCAGGTTTACTTCTTCGTAAAAGGCGTAATCTACATCGTACTCTAGATCGAGATACTCAGGCTTAATCTCTAACAATTTACGAATATCATCAAGGCGTTCTTCCTCATCACCTCTATACTCACCGCCATGTGAACGCTTTCTAAGGGTAAAAATTACGGGAACTGAAGAAGCTTCTTTTAAATGAGCGATAGCTTCAACTTGATCGAACTCAAATTGATCGATACGAAATTCCACCATATCGACGCGAGATGAAGATTTGCGCACTTGCTCACGAGCTTCATTTAGAGAAGGTCCACAAATGACAGCACATAACATCGCTGTTGTTTTTTGTTTCGAAGTTTTTGATAAAGTTTCCATAATTTTAAAACCAGTATACGAGTCCTAATTTTATCCCTTTTGCTTTTAAACCATGCCTTTCTTTACTTAATGCTCGATTATATCCAAATGCAATATTAGCCGACAATTTCCTGTTCAAATCTCTTTCAAGCATCAACCCATAATTTGGTCCCTTAGTATTCAAATGACAAGTGCTAATATCTTTAATTTTCGTCCAAGACCTACTCCAACCATACTGTAAAGAGCCATACACTCTCCAGCAAGGCAAAAAGTTCCATATAACATCTAGACCAGCAAGGGGTGCCGTCGCTCGAAATTTATTTTCTACATCTTTTAGCTGTAAAAGAGGGATGTCAATTGTTGTTTCCAAATAACTCCAGCTGTACCCAACATTGGGAGTAAATATTAAACTCTCTCCAACAGGGACACACCACCCCATAGCTAGCGATAGGGCATAAAGATCGCCTTCACCCCATCCCATTAATAAAGTGGGTTTAACATTAAGACCAAAACTTGTCACATAACAACCATCTGCACGGACTCCATACATATCCATTTTTTTGGATCGTTTACCACATTCCAAAAGCTCAACTCGCATAGCTGTGGGTCCAATATCTAGTTTTCTGCAACACTTGTCAGCCGCTACCTCAGAGGAAAAAAGTATCAAAAGCAAAACAACCTTACTTAAGTAACTTAAACTAATAGGGCTGTATCTTGGGTAATTTAAATCCAAGTTAATTCCACTCCAAAGCAACAAAAAACATAAAAATTTATTATTATCAGAAAGGTTTATTGTAGGGAAGTATTTTTTTTAATTTTACAAATAAGTCAGGCCAGTCCTCTACTTTCGATAATAGCCCCACCGAGACAAATATCCCCTTGATAAAAGACAACAGATTGACGCTGAGCAATAGCCCTCTGAGGTTCAGAAAATTCCACCAAAAGACGATCACCTTCAATTTGAGTGATTGTACACTCTTGATCATCCTGCCTATAGCGAATCTTTGCTTTACACTTAAATGGCATTTTTGGAGGCCCTTTAGGAGAAATCCACGAAGATTCTGTAGCTGTCAGGCAATCATCAAAAAGAGAAGGATGATCTGCCCCTTGCTCTACATACACAACATTTCTAGCTACATCTTTGCCGACTACAAACCAAGCTTCACCAGGACCGCCAATAGCTGTTCCTCGCCTTTGGCCAATCGTGTAATAAGCAACACCATCATGTTGACCCACGACCTTACCTTCTAAAGTCTCAAAATTTCCCGGTTGTTTTTTAAGATATTGACCTAAAAAATTCTTAAAATTCCGTTTTCCAATAAAGCAAATCCCTGTGCTATCTTTTTTTTGGGCCGTTGCCAAACCATACTCTGCAGCAATTTTTCGAACCTCACTTTTTTGAAGCTCTCCCACAGGAAAAAGAACATCATCGAGAACTTTACCATTAATTGCATACAAAAAATAACTTTGATCCTTACCTGGATCAAGCCCTTTTAGAAGAAGGGATTCCCCTTCATCTGTTACTCCACGCCTCACATAATGACCTGTTGCAAGGTAATCTGCACCATACTCTTTAGCTTTTTCATATAGAGCTTTAAATTTGATTTCGCGGTTACAAAGGATATCTGGGTTAGGAGTGTGGCCGGCTTTGTATTCTTTAAGAAAATGTTCAAAGACTCCATCCCAATACTCTTTGACAAAATTAACAGAGTAATGAGGAATCTCTAACATATCACAAACGCGAACTACATCTTCATATTCTGAATTTGATTGACACTGGCCATCTTCATCAAGTTCTTCCCAGTTTTTCATAAACATCCCAATGACGCGGTACCCTTGCTGCTTAAGTAGGAGCGCTGCCACAGAAGAATCAACACCGCCTGACATCCCGACGACTACGGTTTTACTATCTTGTAAGGACATCGTTCTCCCCCTCTAATTTTGCTACCAGTACAGCACAAACAGTGTTTCCTAAAACATTAATACTGGTTCGAAACATATCAAGGATTCGTTCTACAGCTAGAATTAACACTACTCCGTCAGGTGGAAGGCCAATTGCTTGTAAAATCATTACGATCGCTGCTATCGACGCAGAAGGTATCCCTGCCATCCCGATCGACGTCAATAATGAGATAATGCCGATAAACAACTGTAGACCAAAGCCAAGCTCAATACCGTATACCTGACAAATAAAAAACACAGAAACACAATTGTAAAGACCCGTACCCGATAAATTTAGCGAAGTCGCCAACGGAACTGTAAAACTACAAATACGATTTGAAACATTTGCACGTTGTTCTACACAGTCGATTGTAATGGGGAGTGTTGCTGCAGAAGAGCTCGTAGAAAAAGCGGTAAACATGGCAGGTGCCATCGCACGAAAATGTCTGATTGGACTCACCCGACCAATAAATTTCAGTAATAAAGGTAAAGCAATGAAAGTATAAACAACAAAGGCTACCGACACAGTCAAGCAAAACCAAGCGATCGGTTTAACAGCGCTCAACCCAGTAGTAGCTACGACTTTGGCAACCAAACCAAATACACCCAAAGGTAGAGCCTTCATAACCAAATGAGTCATACACATCATCACCTGAAATAGACCTTTCCAAAAACCTAGAATCACAGCCCCAGGTTCTGCCTCAATCTTAGGTATAAAAAAACCAAACATCAGACTGAAGAAAATAAGCCCAAGCATTTGCCCTTGGGAAGCGACAGCCAATATATTTGAGGGAATCAGCTTAAGAAAAATTTGTTCAATGCTATAGAAGGCATTGGCCTGCGTTACATTCGTTGCTTGAGACAAATCGCCATTAGCATTAATAAGAGCCTGAAGTGATGAAGAGGTCGAAAGGTCTCCACCTGGAGAAAATATGATTACAGCCATCCAGCCGATAAATACAGCAATCGATGTAGTTAGCAGATATAGCCCAAATGTTTTTACTCCAAGAGCCCCAAAAGATTTTTCTTGTCCCATTCGCGCTGTTCCAGTAATGATGGATGCGGCTACAAGAGGAACGACGACAAGAGTTAACGCGTTAAGAAAAAGTTGACCAATCAGACTATACAGCTGAAGGAACGTCACTCCGAGAATTGAGGAATCCGGCCCCGTAAGTATTCCGGCAATAACCGCAAGCCCCATTGCGATTAACACCTTATAAAGCATGTTATTTTTCATTTTCACCCTGTAAGTGCGTGTATTAAGACGAAATTATACACGTTTAAAGGATATATTTGAAGTAAAAACAGTTGAAATTAGGCAACTATAATGAAAGACTTTCCTAAACATCATCTTTATAGCAATTGAACATTCTTCATAAAAGATACTAGTAATTAGTCGAGGCAGATCCTTTAATTTGATAAATTTCATTCTCCATAAAGCGAAGTAAATTTTCTGAACAGATTTGGTTTAATAGTGATGAGTCTAAATTTAACTCATTTTTCCAAATTTCAACAACTTTGGGGTAGACGCTAGAATTAGCAAACTCTGGAAAAAACAAAGCATCGCTAGGTTTTTGATGAGCTACAGGAACATCCATCCCATAAAAAAAATCCGCTCCAAAGCACAAATTATTGACAGCCCCCATCTTCAAAAAATGATTCAAATGTTCTGCAAAACCCGCTCTCCCTTCTACCTCCAAAAACTGCCTCACAAAATTAAAGCCAATCAACCCATTTCTACTGATAATTTCACGAATTAACTCATCGGGCAAGTTACGCGGAACGTTAGTGATGGCACGTGCATTGGAGTGGCTGGCAATGACTGGAATTACTCTGTTATTTTTGTCAATTTCATTGAGAATATCAAAGGCCAGCTGGTCCGAAGCATGGCTTAAATCGATCGCTATATTACGGCCATCGACAAACTCGAGAAGCGCTTTGCCATCATTGGTAATTCCGAGGTTGGAGTGTGCTCCTCCCCCAAAACGATTTTCTGAATTCCACGTAAAGCTGATATACGCTAGTTTACAAACTTCTTTTTCAATGCGACGAATCCGTGCAAACCCTTCATGCAAAGACTCATCTTCGGAAAAAACTGAAGAGGCATTTTCTATAGCCATGCCTAAGTTAATTTTCTGCTTCTCTCCCGGAAAAATTGTCACTTCATTACGAAAGTTTGTTAACATTTTTTTAAAAGACTCAATTTGACTTTTTCCTGAGTTAACAGACCCCCTTTCGGTGGGAGTATATACTGCTAGAATTTGAAAAAGCACATTCCCCTCTTGTAGCTGAGGGATAGAACATCTCACATCTAAATCTAAAGGTGAGCGTTTTTCGTGACCCGATAAGTAGCATAAAAGATCACAATGTAAGTCTGCTATTGGATATATCATGCCCCATAAGATAAACTATATATTAATAGGATACAAGGAACTATTTAAGAGTTAAAGCCCAGTTTGCGTCCAAATCGAGCAGCAAGGCTTTAGCCACAGACCTCTAATGCTAAGCTATATAAACCCCACTAAGTCAAACAAGTTTTAATTTGACTCTCGTGACTTGTTTAATAATTGCATTTGTATGATAATGGTAGTGTAATATATTTTAATTTAGTACCTTAAAGGTTATTTCTTATGGGACGCTTAACACAATCCTTAATATTCATTTTCCTCAGATTCATTTTATGGTTTCGCTACAGAATCACCTACAAAGGACTTGAAAATTTAACCAAAGAAAACTTGTCGAACCCTGGGGGAGTCTTATTTTTACCGAACCACCCTGCCGTCTTTGTTGACCCTGTCTCCGTTTCCCTAGGTGTATGGAAAAAATTCCCCATTAGACCTCTCATCATCGAATATCTCTACTACACCCCCATAGTACACCCACTCATGAAAATGGTGGGAGCTCTTCCTGTTCCTAATTTTGAGATTACCAGCAACTCCCTAAAAAAAGGGCGCAACGAAAAAATCATCGACGAGGTCAGTAAAAACCTTAAAAGTGGAGACAACTTTTTACTTTACCCTGCAGGACAGTTAAAAGATTACAATAAAGAGTTAATTGGAGGGGCCTCGGGTGCCTATCGCATTTACCAAAAAACGCCAGAGGCAAATATCGTTTTAGTTCGTGTTAAAGGGTTATACGGGAGTATTTTCTCTAGATACTACGAAGGAAAGACCCCTAAGCTATTTCCAACAATTCTTAAAGGGATTAAGTTTGCTCTCACAAACCTCATCTTCTTTTCTCCTAGGAGAGAAATCACTGTCGAATTTTACCCCAAACCTGAAGATTTCCCTTCAAGAGATGTTTCTCGTCTCGATTTCAACCATTACCTCGAAAACTGGTATAACCAACCGGATGGTCTTACTCATCAAGAAGGCGAACACCCAGGGGACTCTACAGTACTCGTATCTTACAGCATCTGGAAAGATAAATTCTTAGAAAAAACCTTTGAGCCTAAACCCATTGAAGACTTTGACATAAAGAATGTTCCTGATGAAGTTAAAAATAAAGTCATTAAAAAGCTTTGCGAAATGACAAAAAAACAACCTAGTGAAATAAAGCCGGACATGAACCTTGCCACCGATGTCGGACTCGACTCACTAGATACTGCTGAATTATCTGCTTTCCTACACGACTACTTTGATATCGCGCGTGTTCCTGTTATGGAACTTACCACAGTTGGAAGAATGATGGGAATCGCCGCAAAACAGATCAAATGGGAAGAAAAAATTGAGGAAGCCCCTGTCGACCTCGATAAGTGGAACGCAAAAAGGCCACATCAACGCCTTACCTTAGCAGATGGCGACACTCTTGCAGAAGTATTTCTTAATAACTGTAATCGACATAAAAAAATCTACGCATGTGCTGATGACGGTTCTGGCGCTCTGACTTATTCTGACCTTAAATTAAGAGCCATCCTCCTTGCCGACTACATTAAAGACCTTCCTGGCCAATATATTGGAGTTCTCCTTCCTTCAACGGTAGCTGCTTATTTGATAATTCTAGCCTGCGAAATAGCTGGAAAAACACCTCTCCCTATAAACTGGACGATTGGACCAAAACACCTTCAATCTGTTTCAGAGCTCTCAAAAGTCGAAGTAGTCCTTAGCTCCTGGGTATTCCTCGATAGACTTGACAATGTAGACCTCGGCGCCATCGAAGATAAAATTATTATGCTAGAAGACGTTCGTAGAGAGCTCACTCTTTCGAAAAAAATAAAAGCGGCTTATCGATCTAAACTTAGCAGTAAATCGATACTAAAAACATTTGGATCTGACAAAGTCAAACCCGAAGACACCGCTGTCCTTCTTTTTACTTCCGGTACTGAAAGCCTTCCCAAAGGGGTTCCTTTGAGCCATAAAAACATCCTTTCTAACCTAGAAGGTGGTTTTGCAGCTTTAGAGCTTTTCCAAGATGATGTTATTTACGGTATACTTCCTCCCTTCCATTCTTTTGGATTCAATATCAGCGGCTTAGCAGGTCTTTTATCAGGAATGCGAGTTGCATTTTTTCCTAACCCTAACGACGGGCCAAACCTGGCGCGAGGCGTAGAAAAATGGAAGATAACAGTTTTTTGTGGAGCTCCAACTTTTGTTAAAAAAATGCTTAAATCCGCAGAAACTAAACAGCTAGAAAGTATACGCTTGACTGTTTGTGGGGCTGAAAAAACCCCACCAGAAATTTTCAAACTCCTAGAAAATCACGGTAAAAAAGACACCTATGGCGAAGGATATGGGATCACAGAATGTTCCCCCATACTTACAACTCACCATACTGGGCATCCAATTATAGGTGTCGGCCAAGCAATTCCTAATGTAGATTTACTTGTCGTCAACGAAGAAACTAACGAACCTGTTCCTACAGGTCAACGAGGAATGATTTTAGCAAGTGGGCCGAATATTTTTTCCGGATACATTAATCCGGGCATCAGCTCACCATTTCTTACCATAGAAGGTAAAACCTGGTACAAAACAGGAGACCTTGGTTTCCTCGATGAAGAAGGGTACCTAACTATCTCTGGGCGTTTGAAGCGATTTATAAAAATTGGTGGCGAGATGATTAGCCTCCCTGCTATTGAAGAAACACTAGTCCAACTTGCCACTGAAAAAGGGTGGAAGGCTCCTAAATCCGAAGATGGTCAAGAAAATGACGGACCTGTAATCGCTGTTTCCGCTAAAGAGCATGGTGATGAAAAAGCAGAAATTGTTTTATTCACCTTATTTGATGTCTCGTTAGACGAGCTTAACGAATACCTCCGTAACTCTGGATTTAGCAACCTAGCAAAGGTCTCTTCAGTGATCAAAGTCAAAGAAGTTCCCATTCTTGGGTCAGGTAAAACGAATTACCGTCACCTTGAAGGTACTTATTTAAATTAGATAAAATAAAGAAGGTGTTTTTCAAATTGTAAATTCGATAAAAAAATCTATCTGTGTTAAACTCTACATTAAGCAACACTCGGAGATTTTTTGTTTTCAGGTTTACTCTACCTTATCATTGTTTTACTCGTTACTGCCCTTTCAACAGAGGATTTAGCTCTCGACTGGATAGTTTCTCCTGAAAAGGCTATGGCAATTTCTTTAACTTTATTCATTTGCCTTTTTTGCTTTGTCTACAAAGTAAGTGCGCGCTATCAAAAATGGGTAAAAAGGCACAAGACCGTCAGTTACGCTGTCGTTAACCGTCTGCGTATCGTTTTTCTTTGTTTCAATAGTTTTGTGTTATCGACACAACGCCTTTTTGGAGTCCTCCCAACTTTTCTAACAACTGTTTTTTCTCTTACCCTCTATTTCAGTGGAATTGCTGCTTACTATGGAGGAAGTTATTATCAACGTCTACTATTCCCTGAATCCGAGATACGCAATCGCTGGCAATATGCATCGAGGCAAGTACGTGTATGGCTACCTTTTGTTTTTCCGTTTGTTTTATTCTCATTAATTGCAGACATCTTAATTTTAGTTCCTCAAAACATCGTGACAGACAGCCTAATGATGCCTGGAAACTCCCCTCTTAACATCGCTATTTTTCTATCGTTTCTCGCGGCACTAATCTTATCCATCGTCATTTTCCTTCCCTATTTTATTCAAAAGCTATGGCTTTGTGAGACAATCCAAGACAAAGTGGTACTTAATAGATTAAGGAGTGTTTGTGAGAAGGCACACTTTCGTTGTGCTGACATTAGAACCTGGACGGTCATGGATCACTTTCACACAGCTGCAATCATTGGGATAATCCCTCGATTCCGCTACGTAATGTTCACAAAACGCTTACTCAAAGATCTACCGGAAGAGTCTTTAGAGGCCATCCTCGTGCATGAAATTGGACATAGCTATAGAAGGCATCTGATTCTTATTCCTTTTATCATCCTTGGAATGTTCCTTAGCGCCGCATTATTTTCGGTCTTTTTCTCTGAAACTATTTATCACTGGATTATCCTCAAAAATGAAGCAAGCCCCTCGATGATATGGGATTTATTAGTTCCTCTTTCAATTATTATCCCATACGCTGCAATCATCGGAGTCTACTTCCGAGTTATTTTTGGTTATTTCTCACGCCTCTTTGAACGTCAAGCAGACCTTCACCCCTTTGTTGTTGGCACGCCTCCACAAAATATGATTCAAGCTCTAGACGACATAGGCACAGTTAGCGGTTTTACTCACGATCATCCAAGCTGGCACCACTTCAGTATTCGCGAAAGAATGAACTTCTTAGAAAAAGCCATTAGCGATCCCTCCCTCATTGAAAAACATCACAGCAAAGTAAAAAAATCGGTGCTGTTATACCTTCTTTTATTTACTTGCGCCTGCTTTTTTCTTATTTATTCACAATAAACAAACAAGGACAAAGAAATGAACGTCAAAACTCCTACTCTCGATACCTTTAAACTATATTTTGATGACAATAAGGACTCTATCCTCAACGACTACTTTGAATTCCTTAAATTTAAAAGTATCAGCACTGAAAAAGAGCATGAAGGTGATCTCATTGCCTGTGTAAACTGGCTCAAGAAAAAAACTGAAGATATAGGATTTAACACTCAACTCTGGCAGACTTCAGGACATCCAACTCTCTATGCAGAAAACCTTCAAGCGGGACCTGGAAAGCCAACATTATTGATCTACAATCATTACGATGTGCAACCTGTTGACCCTCTCGAACTATGGGACACTCCCCCCTTTGAGCCCACTATCAAAGACAATACTGTCTACGCTAGAGGGGCACAAGATAACAAGGGACAGTGCATGTATGTCTTCCAAGCACTAAAAGGGATGATGCAAGTCAATAACGCACTACCTATCAATATCAAATGGGTAGTGGAAGGTGAGGAAGAAGCTGGATCAAAAGGGCTATCTTCTATCCTTCAAGAAAAACGCGAGCAACTAAAATCAGATTACATCGCAATTGCTGACCTCGGCATTCCTTCCCAAAATACTCCCTCCGTAACTTTAGGCGTTCGGGGAATCATCACAATGGACGTCGAAGTCACTGGATCCAACACAGATCTTCATTCAGGAACCCATGGTGGAAGAGCGTACAATCCCCTTCACGCTTTAGTAGAAATTCTTTCAAAACTTCGAGACAATCAAGGAAGAATACTCGTACCTGGATTTTATGACTCTGTTGCTGCTCTTCCCGAGAAAGACAGAGAATCCATTTCTTTTGATTTCGATGAAGAAAACTATACCAAAACGTTTGGAATTCCCGCTACTGGTGGAGAGAAAAATTTTGCACCCCTGGAAAGATCAACAATTCGACCAACTTTGGAAATCAATGGCATCAACGGAGGATATTCCGGGGACGGGTTTAAAACGGTAATTCCAGCGAAAGCTACAGCAAAACTCTCCTGCCGTCTTGTTCCTCATCAAGATCCCGAAAGTATTGGAAAAAACACTGTACGCTACATTGAAAGCATTGCACCAAAGGGTATTTCGGTAAAAGTTAATCTTCATAAAGGTATGGGAGCTGCCGTAAGAGCTAATCCCTCATCAAAGATTGTTCGAGCATACACTGAAGCCTATGCACAAGTTTTCAACACCCCCTGCTCATTTTCTCTTGAAGGAGGGTCTATTCCGATAATCACAGAGCTATCTCAAGCCTGTGGTGGTGAGCTTGTTTTAATGGGAATGGGGTTAGATGACGATCAGATCCACGCTCCAAACGAGCACTTTGGACTCGACCGATTTGAACGTGGTTTTTTAGTGACTATTCTTGCGATTGAAGCTTTGTCTAGAGAAAATTAACACCAGCATCAATATAATATTTCGCAAGAGGCTCTTGAAACCTGATTAGCGTCCAAATCCTGCAGTAAGGCTTTGGACGCACATTTGGTGCTAACGTGGTGGAATTTCGATATCAAACATCGACTGAAAATCACTTTCGAGCTTCATTTGACGAGGCTGCACTTTTGTCGCAGAGTTTTGTATCTTCATTTCTAATAATTGAGGGGCTTTCGTTGGATAGTACTTCACACCTAATGTCGCAAGCCTATGATTATTCTCGTAGTAGTAATCGTCTTCAAACATATGAAAGCCATCTATTAATTCCGGCTCTCCAATCATTTCAATCAATTTTGGCTTCACAAGTTCCGTGTCACTCTCTGAAAGACACTCTACAGTAAGCATCAGTTCGAGACAGTCTACTTGCTCCTGAATGGAATAAAATAAAATACTATTATGTGGCAGTTCACTTTCCCTTGAAATAACTGATTTAATTATTCCAGAAAGATCCGGAGGTATATCTTTATAGTAACGAACGCGCACTGATAAACAATCCTCTAAACATGTTTCTACCAACATAGTGTTCCATGGTTGAACAGCTCTAATAGGTTGTAGGTTCAATTCGTATGTCCAACATGGCTCCGTAGAATGAGACTCTACAATTTTTCTTAATTGACGATATGACTGATAACGTGATTCTGCATCATTTCCCTTCAAATCAATGTCAAAAGATGAGGTGGAAGCAAATTTCCATTTCCATTTATTTTCATCATTTGCATATGCAGATAAATCTGCTCTCAAATACTCCACAGGTAGGCTGTGACGAAATATTTTACCCATAAACACTGCCACACATCCATTGATATCATGAATTATTTGCTCTGGCTTCACAGTATAAATATCATTAGGTATTTCAATTAAGGTATTAAATTCGCTGTATCGCACTAAAGACAAATCTTTAATTCGACAAATTTTTTCGGTACCCATTTCATGAATCCCTATTGAGCAATACTGTTTAGCATCAATTTCTTTAAAACTCGTCGAAAGTGAAATACCTTGGTTGACCCAGTCAACTAAAGAGCGATTTAAAGCATCACCAAAATAGGCTACTTTCTCCAGTTGAGAAGCAAGCTCTTCAACACTCAACAGAGTGTTATCACTTTTTAAAACAGGAAAAATCCAAGATATTTTGTCGTAACGGACTTGATATAACATATTTTTTGCGTAATTATCATCTCTAATTACTCCATCAAAATCTTTACTACTAATAGCAATAGAAATATTCTTATAAATATCTTCGGCACTCTCTGGATAGGGATTGCATTTTTTTAAATAAGGAAGCACTTGCCCAAATGCTTTATTTAAAATCATTTCTGCTTCGCCCTTTTTAGCTTCCCAGAGAGTTTCTGAACAAGACAAGATGTCACGAGAATCTATATCGGATAGTGCATTCCGTCGACCTACCCGTTTACTGCTTTTAGGAAGTTCTTTGCTTCGTGATTGAATTCCCTGACCTCTAGACTGACCGACAAGACGTTTAACAACAAACATATCATTATCTGGTGCAACTTTTTGATATTTATTAGTCTCTCCCCCTTTTTGATGATGTTGGATAATAAATTTACCCATGGAAGAGACTATATCCTCCCAAAAATTGTGATCTGGTTTAAGTATTCTAATGTCTTTTTTAAGAAGGGGATACTCACAATCATCTGCATATGTAAGATAAAGTTGATAACTATTGTCGATAATTTCATGCCGAATATTTTTCACTCCAAAGCTTTCTTTGTCTTCACATGTATTATAGAGTTCCACTGTATTGTTAAGATTCTCAATCAATTTAGCTCTATCAAAATCACTAGAGATACCTGACATATCATTCTCCGCATTGAGTTTAAAGTGAATATCATAGCAAGCTTTTAATAAACCACAAGAATAAAATCCGAACAACAAGACTCTAATTAATTCAGGCTAATATAGATAGCCAACCGTTGCGAATATTTTCGCTTTCTAATAAAATTTAGCTATCACATTCATTAGAAAAACAACATTTTTGGAGGATACCATGAGCATCTCACGTAAGATAAACATCGTTATGCTGTGCCTCTGCACAGCATTTTCACATCTTGAAACAGAAGCTACAGAATCTTCTGTCTCAAAACAAGTTTCAAGTGATTTTACCACCGTAGCCAAAAGAGCTATTCCAACAGTGGTTGCGGTTCGTGTAAAAGCACCAGAACAAAAACTCTCGCCTTTCCAACGAGACCAACGTAGTGGAGAAGATCCATTTGATGCCTTTGGTGATGATTTTTTCAGGCATTTTTTTGGTGGACCACGTCAACGTCAAATGGCTCCGCAAAATCAACCATTTATAGGCCAAGCTTCAGGATTTATCATTTCTGCTGATGGACATATTCTCACTAATAATCACGTCGTTAAAAATGCTGGACAAATTTCAGTAATGCTTAACGACGGAAGTGAGTTCGATGCCGAAGTAGTCGGTCAGGACCCTAATACAGACATTGCGGTCATTAAAATCGATGCCAAAAACCTTCCTCACCTTTCTCTTGGGAACTCTGACAACCTTGAAGTTGGACAATGGGTAGTAGCAATCGGTAACCCTCTTGGACTTCAAGCTTCTTTAACCGTAGGGGTTGTCAGCGCTAAAGGACGAAATGATTTAGATATCGCCCGTATCGAAGACTTTATTCAAACCGATGCTGCCATTAACAGAGGCAACTCCGGAGGGCCGCTTCTCAATCTGGATGGCGAGGTAGTTGGAATTAACACTGCTATTGCTAGCAATATGGGAGGCTATATGGGAATAGGGTTTGCTATTCCAAGTAATATCGCCCAGCAAATTACTAACCAACTTATCAATAACGGCGAAGTAACACGTGGATATCTTGGAGTAAACTTACAAAGTGTAAACCACAATTTGGCTCAGGCTTTTGGACTCGAAAAGGCTGAAGGTGCTCTAATTGCTGACGTAAAAAAAGACTCGCCAGCAGCGCTAGCAGGTCTCAAGCAAGGAGACATCGTGATCAGCTATAACCACACAAAAATACTAAATATTGCGACTTTACGTAATGCAGTGGCCATGATGGAACCGGGATCAAAAGTGAATTTAACAATTCTCAGAGAGGGAAAACAGTTAAACATCCCTGTTGAAATAGCATCCTTCCCAACAAGTGGAGAACTTATTAGTGGGATAGAGACGAAACTTGGTTTTGAAGTCGAAAATATTACTCCTGAAATAGCACAAAACCTTGGTTTGCTCGATGAAAAAGGTGTCATCGTTAGTAATGTAAGGCCAGGTAGTCCTTCTGCTTGGACCGGCATGAAAAAAGGCGCTCTGATTATAGAAGCTAACAAACAGAAAGTTTCTTCTACTGAAGAGTTCTTTAAAGTTCTCAGTACGACAGAGACTGGAAAGCCCGTTCTTTTATTAATTAAGCAAGATGGGCAGATGCGCTTTCTTTCAATGAAAGTTAGCTAACAAAACATCATTTCTTAAAACTGGGTTTAAAGCAAAAAGACTTTGTTGAGAGTCTACTTAAGACACTCTCACAAAGTCTTTTTGTATCAAATTTATTACTCTACACTCATAAACTTAACGGTATTATACTAATTGAAACAAGGAATCAGCAGAGTCGTTAATGGACTATAAAATCTCTTTGCGACTTTGCGTCTTTGCGTTTAATTCTAGTCCTAAACTCTGCCATCGACATCCAGATTCAGACAATTTTATAAGAATTTGAAACGCAAAGACGCAAAGGCGCAAAGAGATGAACCAATTCCAATTTCTCATATATTAGCCTATAGGCTATTACAGCTTAAAAGAAGGAATCAGCAGAGTCGTTAATGGACAATAAATCTCTTTGCGTTTAATTCTAGTCCTAAACTTTGCCTTCGACATCCAGATTCAGACAATTTTATAAGAATTTGAAACGCAAAGG